>JAFZFT010000142.1 GCA_017555765.1 Clostridia bacterium
ACACTTGCAGCCCAGAGTCCGCTACCCTTGTTGGTATAATTTCTGTAGCCGTCCTCGAAGGTAAGCTCAGGCTTTTCCTCAAGGATTTTTCTTCCGTCGGAAAAGAATTCCACTCTGCCGCTTCCGTTGATAACACACTTGAGCTTACCGCAGGTAATAGTACCCCAGTGTCCCTTATCCTCGATGACTGCCTCTGCGTTCTGCGGCATAAGATTATAGTCTTCCTCTATCACCTGACAGTCGGGAAAGCCCTGAAAACGCAGTGCATTCCTACCAACTGCACTGACACGCACAAGCTCACCCTTACGTGAAAACAAAACCGAGTTTTCTGTTACTTTTACCTTTACCATTTTAAATCCTCCTGTCTTACTCAGATACAGTCAATAAATATTTTTTCCTTGCGCCAGCTGTTTTTTATACCCTTGCAGTTAAAGTTCTCAATTTTAAGATTTCTGCAGTGTCTTGCCCATATACCGTAAGCGGGAAGGTTTCTGAACCTCCAACACTCGGGATAAACCTTGGCATACTCGGGGATAAATAACCGCTTATCGTAAATCTCAACGGCATCACGGTACGTAATGTCAAAATTTCTGAGAGTTATGTCGGTACAGTACTTTGTTTTCATTCGCTGTCTGTACCCCGCCACAAGTACGGGAAGCTCAACATCTGTTGCCTTTATGTTTTCCACCAAGACGTTATACAGCTCACTTTTTCTGTCAAACATCTTCTTGGGTACAGGCTTATCCTTGGCATCGTCCTTGATTATCTCAGTTTTATTTGCCGTCGATGAGGTTACCTCGGCGGCACGGTTGCGGTTACAAAGACGGATAAACACCGGACAAGTGCATCTGTCCATCTCAATATTGCGTACGGTTATATCGTGTACCCTTGCTCCGTCGCAAGCCTCTATTGAAACTCCCGACACAGTACCGGGATATAAATCTGTCATAAAAAATCTGCAGTTCTGTACTGTAACATTATAGATATCATAGGTTGTTTCTGTACCGATTTTGAAGGCATTAGCCCTTGAAATAACCTCACAGTTCTCGACAGTGATATCGTGCATCGGCCCGTCGCAGCCGCACCAGATGGCATTTTTAAGTACAATTCCGTCGTCAGCCGTTGACACAAAGCAGTGGTTGATATGAACATTACTGCTGCCCGTTACGTCAAAGCCGTCGGCATTTGCAACGTGTCGGTTATTCCATATCACCGCATCGTGAATTTTAACCTTATCACAGCACAGAAGCTTGCAGGTCCACCAGGCAGAATCCTCAAAAATGATGTTGCTGATGCTTACATTTCTGCATCTGTTGAGCACAAGCAACGAGCCGTACTTTGACGGATGTGCAAATCTTATCTGCGCTCTCGACACCTGACGCATTGCGATAACATCAATAACCTCCGCCGGGCTGAACTGATTTTCACCGGCGGGCTTTCTGCCGAAGTATACTCCGTTGCCGAAAATCCTACCCGAGCCCGTGATAGCAATGTTCTCACAGTTTTCAGCATATATAAGAGCGTTATTGCTGTACCCTTTGCCGGTGGTATTACTGCAAAGAGCACTGTCTTTCGAAATAAAAAGAGTAACGTCCGAGCGAAGATAAATTGTTGTGACGGTATATCTGCCGCCACTTACAAGCACAGTACCGCCGCCCTTTTCAGAGCATTCATCAATAGCCTTTTGTATGGCGGAGGTGTTTGTTTCCTCTGCTGCTTTTTCATCGGCACCGAAGTCTCTTACATCGTAGCAGCTTTCGGGTACTGCCTGAGAAAAATCAATATACTTCTCCAGAGGATAATAAGATGAATAGTCCCCTTTCTGTACCTCGGTAAAGGGGTCTCCCGTTGTTACACGAAGGTCTTTACCGAAAAGCAGAGTATTCAGTTTATCGGCTACCGTACGTTTTGTTTTCATAAATTCACCTTCATCATAAATCGCTCTTTCCAACATTTACTGTCTTTCATTCAGTATAGCAGATAAGAGACCCGGTAACAAGTTGTTTGATAAATTTTTCTATGTCTGAATTATTTTTCCCTGATATGGCTTTCTGTCGGCACTTCGGTTTATTGCCTTTACATATATTCTCTTTTGTGATATCCTATTATTGAATTTGTCCACAAGGAGAATTTTTATGAGAAAAGCTGCCCTTCTGAAGCTCAGAACACCTGATTCGGATATTGTACGCTGCTTTGATGCCGCCGTACGAAATGCGACCGATATCAACACCGTACGTTGCAGATATAAAAAGTACAACAAGACGGGTTTATTGAGATATCCTTATATGCTTCGTGCCGGAAGAAACTACAAAACGCCCTGGACACGTGACGCTTCAATAAACACCTGGCAGGCTATGAACCTTATCGACAGCGAGGTTTCCCGTACTACATTACTTGCGGTCTGCGATGTAAACAGTGAGGGCGAGCCTGTTATTCAGCCTGATGTTCAGGTCTGGGATCAGATTGTGTGGACTATCGGTGCATATAACTACTATCTTTCAACGGGCGATGAGGACTTTCTCAGAATCGCCCACGGAATAACTGGCAGAGCTCTTGATACTCACTACAAAAACAGATTCAATAATAAATACGGACTTTTTACGGGCGGCTCATTTTTCAACGACGGCATATCAGGATATCCGTTATCCTGTCATCAGCAGGGTCTGAAGGATTCTTTTGCTCCGTCGCACCCCGTTGTAGAAGAAATAATGTGCCTTAGCACAAACTGCCTTTACTGTGAGGCGTGCCGCATTTATGCAGAGATGTCAGAGCTTCTCGGATTCACTTCAGAGGCGGAAGGCTACCGCTCACACCGGGCAGAACTCAGGTACGCAATCAACAATACCTTCTTCAGCGACGAGCTCGGAAGGTACAGATATATTCTTTTCCCCGACGGCACTACAGATGACTCTCAGGAGCTCAGCGGACACGCTTTTGCAGTACTTTTCGATATCTGCCCCGAAGAAAAACAAGCCTCTCTTCTTGAAAGCCTTGTCATTTCCCAAGGCGGAGCAGTTTCAATATGGCCGCCCTTTGAAGGACTTTACAGTGATGATAAGCCTGGACGTCATAACAACGTCGTGTGGCCCTTCCTCAACGGACTGATAATTGAGGCTTATGCAAAATGCGGTCTTTATAGCTTGGTCGGTGAAGAGCTTGAACGGATAAGCGGATTATTCGCAGGCAGTAAATTCAAGCTCTTTGAAATATACAGCCCCTACACCAAAAAGAAATTCGGCGGTTGGCAGACAGACAGAATATGGGACTCCTGTAAAGACCAGACCTGGTCAGCCACCTGCTATATCGGTGCGTTTATTTACGGCGTGGCGGGATTAAAAATACAGAAGGACGGCATTGCTTTTGCTCCTTGTGTACCTGAAACACTCAGAGATACCGAGCTTAGCGGTCTGAAAATACGCAATCAGTATTTATCGGTAAAAATCAAGGGCTACGGATACAGAATTGCCAAATTCCTTCTCGATGGGAAAGAAAGCGAGCCTTTTCTACCTTGGGATAACAAATCTCATAAAGTTGAGATTGTGCTTAAGTAACCGATGCTCCACTGTTCCGTACTGTAAAATGAATTTAACCGCGAGGTTGAGCTTATGAAAATAAAGAACACTTATGTTGATATCAAGCGTAAAAATATGCCGAAAGCCGCATCTGTCGATGCTGTTTACGGACTTATTGAGCGTGTGACAAATAAAAGCTATGCGGAGAATATAATTCTGACTCTTTGTGAGGATGACGGCTTCGACTCTTACAAAATAGACACCTTTAACGGCAAGGTCAGGATAACAGCCTCGGTTGTATCGGGTCTGTCAGCGGGCTTTAACGCTTACCTTAAAGAGGTTTGCCATTACAGTGTGGGAGCTTTATCAACAAGCGGTATTCTCCCCGCAACACCGCCTTTACCCGAATATGAAATATCACGAAAAAGCAAATTTCTCTACAGATATTTCTACAACTTCTGTACCTTCAGCTATACCTACGCTTTTGATGACTGGACAGAATGGGAAAGGACTCTTGACTACATCGCTCTTTCGGGATACAATCTTGTGCTCAATCCCGTAGGTCTTGAGGCGGTCTGGCGTGAAACTCTGCTTCAGATAGGCTACTCAAAAAGCGAGGCGGATAAATTTTTATGCGGCCCCGCCTTTTATGCCTGGCAATGGATGATGAATCTTACCTCGTGGGCAGGCGGTGCACCTGAAGAGTGGTACGAAAACCGCAGAATACTTGCAGGTAAGATAAATCAAAGACTTCAGTCTCTCGGTGTAGCGACGGTGTCCTCCGCTTACATCGGTATGGTACCCGACGATTTCAAAAAACGTTATCCGAAGGCGAAAATCAGAAAGCAAGGGACATGGTGCGGCTTCACACGACCCGCCCTTCTTATGCCTCAGGACCCGATGTACGATAAAATTGCGGACATATTTTATACCCTGAGCCGTAAAATTCCCGGCGGGGAAAACACACACTATTATTCCGCCGACCCATTCCACGAGGGCGGAAGCACGAGAGGTGTGGCTCTCGCTGATTACGGCAGACGTAACTATAACAAAATGAAGCAGCACGATGAGGATGCTATCTGGCTTTTGCAGGGCTGGTGCACATCTCCCAAGGCTGAAATGCTTAAGGAAATTCCCGATGGCAGAGCGGTCGTACTTAACCTTATGGCAGACAGTAATGCCGATGCGGGTATCTACGGCGGCGCACCCTGGTGCTATTGCAGTGTTTACTGTTTTGGCGGTCAGTATAATTTTCAGGCCGACGCGGAAAGGTACCTTACCGCACCGCACAGATATATTGCCGAAGACGGTGTAAATATGATAGGCTTCGGATATATGCCCGAAGGAGTCAACTGCACTGAATTCATTTTCGAAGAGGCTTCATACAATACCTTCGGAGACAGTACAAGCCTTGAAGCCTTTATACGCTATTATCTGACCACCCGCTACGGCATCTGTACCGATGAGCTGATTTCTGTATGGAAGGAATTCTGCAAAAAGGTACTCAACGGCAAGCAGTTAATCAGCGGAGAGTCGGCATTATGCGCCCGCCCCTCGCTCAGTACGGAAAAAACATCTCTATGGTCCAAGGCACCCAACCCTTATACTGATCAGACGGTACTTATAAATTACATAAAGGTGATGCTTACGTACTACGATGACCTGAAGGAAAATCCCGCCTATATGAAGGATTTAACCGAGGCGGCACGTCAGGCGGTCGCCAACCTTTCCTGGTACTTTGTAAAGCAGCTACAGATATCTTATAAAAACAGAGATTCAGCTATGGTATCATTTTTCGCAAATGAGCTTATGAGCCTTTTTGATATTCAGTCTGCGATAGTTTCCACTGATTCTGATATGCTCCTTGGAGTTTGGCTTGAAAAAGCAAAGCGTCACGGGAAAAACGATGCCGAAAAAGCCTATTTCGAGTGGAATGCAAGAACACAGATTACCTTATGGGCATCACGCAAGGGAGCAGACCAGCTTCGTGACTATGCCGCAAAGGAATGGCAGGGTCTTCTCGAGGATTTCTACCGCCCCCGCTGGGAAGCCTTCATTTCAAGACTTCAGATATCACTCCTGACAGATACACCCTTGGAGAAAATAAACCATTACGATGAAGAGGTACCCTTTACATATCTGAGAAAAGCCTATCCTACCAAGCCCTTCGGTGAGCTGAGAAAAGCGGTAATATCTGCACTTGAGAAAATTGAAAGAACGAAAATCGACTTTAAGGCTGAAACCGATGAGAACTCAGATTTTGCGCAAAACGTAATGAAAACCGTCGGAAGCACTACAGGCAGACTTCGTGACATCTTCAGAAAGATATTATAATAACAATATGAAAAGCCTCACAGAGATGGAATGCACCCTGTGAGGCTTTTATTCTTATCAGACTTCTTTAAACTACAATCCTCAGTCTTATACGGATTTAAAAAAGTATTTTTTCCTTTGCCTTCTGCATAATCCCGTCGACATCAGCACCGTAAATGTCAAGTCCTTCAGCAGAGAAAAGGCTTACGTTGCCTATTCCGAAGAAGCCTTCGGCAATAGCCTTCACATAGTCAAAGCCGAAGTTGTTTTTGCCTATATATCCCCCGGCCGTAGTAACGTAATAAAGCTTTTCCGCCTTGCAAAGGGACTGCGGGATACCTTTATCCGAATAGCGGAAAGTGATGCCGCATACAGTGATATTTTCCAGGTAAACCTTGAGCACGGAGGGAAACATAAGATCCCAATAAGGTGCGGCAATTACAACTGTATCAGCTAAGGCAAACTGATTTGCAAGAGTAAACATTTCACTGTCTGTACGACCCTCTCTGAGAAGTCCGTCTCTTTTCGAAAGCAGTGTGGCATCAATGGGTCTGATGCTTTCTTCGTACAGATTAACGGACTGAACATTTCCCTCAAGACCGCCGAGAAGGTACTGAGCCAGCTCATTTGTGCGGGAATTTTCTCTGCAGCAGGCATTTATGTAAAGTATATTTTTCATATCAGAATAACAGTGTATCTACCTTATCGAGAGCCTCGTTAAGATTTGCTCTGTAGTGGTTTACGGTTGTTTCATCGGCATCTCTGCGAAGGCAACGGCGAAGAAGTCTCATATAACCGATAACCTTTGCCTTGTTTTCTGCATCGATTATTGCGTTTTCATCATCTGTACCGAGGTACCTTGCAAGTGAAAGACGCCAGAAGCGGTGAGCGGTTTCACTGTCAATACCGAAGAAGCTTTCAATACCCATCTTATCAAGCTCACCGAAGCCTACATAAGCGTTGAACATTGAACCGAGTTCAAGAATAGGATGACCCACTGCGAGAGTGTCCATATCGATGAGAATAGGCTCACCGTTCTGCACCATAACATTGTTTGTATGATAGTCGCCGTGAATGATGAAGTTACTGTCGGGGATACCCTCGATAAGAGTACGCATTTTCTGTGCGTGTGCTTCGTCAAGATATTTTTCGAGGAAATCAACCCACTCGAGTACCCACTTCTTGAAATCGGGAAGGTCTCCGCTCTGTGCCTCTATTGCGTGTACCTCCTTGATAGTATCGATAAAGTAAGCAACGCTCTGTGATAAATTCTCAGTATCAGCTCTCATAAGCTTTGTTACTGATGTAGCGTTGAGAAGCTCTGTGATGCTTCCGTAGCCGTCACCGATACGTACGATGCCGTAGGGAATTGCAGTATTTACACCGAGCACGAAGGCTTTTCTTGAGTTTTCACGCTCCTGCATAATTTCGGGAAGAGCGTCTCTGTTGAAGTACTGCTTTACGATTGTTTCATCGTCATAGCGGTAAACTGCTCCGTTAGCACCCTTGGCAATAAATTCACAGCCCTCAACACTTATCTTGGGGTATGTCTTTTCGATGGTAATCATCTCGGTAAAGCCGGTCATTTCAAAAACACCGTAAACCTCGGGTGATACGTTGATTATTGCAAGCTTAGGCTCTTCCTTTCTCAGGCGGAGCATTATACGGAGTCCCGCACTGGAAATGTACTCGAGTGCATCTGCATCGAGTACGGTATGCATGCCCGGATTTACCTTTCTGATTTCTGCGATTTCGCCTTCAACCTCTGCAGCATTGGAAGCGTCAATTCTGCCCTCAAGACTTATGTATAAAATATCCTTATCTGTTCTGAATTCAAGCTTTTTCATTTTAATTTCCCTTTCTGTACCGCCATAAGCTCTGACGGCAAATCAAATTTTGTTTCTCTTCGGTTATCTGATTGCCAGAATGTCTGCAAAGCCTGTCATTTCTAAGATATCCATAACAGGCTCACTTACATTGATAAGCTCCATACTGCCCTGAGCATTCATTTTCTTCTGTGCGGTGAGAAGAACTCTGAGTCCCGCACTTGAGATGTAATCAACGCCCTTGAAATCAAGCACAAGGCTTTTAAGCTCTGCGCCCTCGTCATTGATTGCCTTTTCAAGCTCGGGTGCTGTTGTTGTGTCGAGTCTTCCGTCAGGCTTAATAACGGTCACACCGTTATCTTTTTCGATATTGATATTCATAACCCTTCTCCTTTATATTTTTTTAGTCATCGTAAGGATGTTTTTACCGTTTTCGTTTCTGTATGAAACCGTGTCCATGGTTTTCCTTGTAATGAAAATACCAAGACCGCCGATATCTCTGTCTGCCGCTGAAAGAGTGATATCCGGCTCTTCTTTTTCGAGAGGATTGAAGGGTACACCCTCATCGGATATGACAAGAGTCATAAGTCTCTCTTTTTCATCAAAGCCGAAGGAAAGTGAAGCCTCACCCGTACCCTCGCCGTATGCGTAGCTTGCAATATTGATGAATATCTCTTCTACCGCAACACAGATTGCCATCGTACTTTTCATAGGACAGTCAAAGCTTTCGAGGCACTCCTCTGTAAAGGCCATAACCTCACCGAGTGCATCCTTTCTCGCTGAAAAGACTTTTTCTTTCATAGCAGCACCTTCTTTCTTTTTGTAATCAAAAATAAGCATTGTAATATCGTCAAACTGAGGAGCATCACCTGCAAAAAGGTCGATATCCTCTTTGAGACCTGAAAGTAATTCTTCCGCTTTCATAGTTTTGTTTTTTTCGATGTAAGACTTGAGTCTTTCCTCACCGTAAAGAGCCTCTTTTTCGTTTGTAGCTTCTGTTACACCGTCGGTATAAAGGAAAAGTCTGTCGCCCTTGCTGAGTGTCATTTCATTAGCCCGGTACATCATACCCTCCATACCAGCAAGCACGAAGCCCGTACGGCTCTTGAGGTATTCACACTCACCATTTGCGTGAACAATAACGGGCGGATTATGTCCTGCATTTGCAAAGCTGAGCTTACCCGTTGAAAGGTCAAGCTTGCCCATCCAGGCAGTAACAAACATACCTGACTCATTGTTTTCACAAAGCTTTTCGTTGGCAAGAGTGAAGATTTCATCAACGGAAAGACCTCTCTCCGCAAGGCCTCTGATAATTGTTTTTGCCGTCATCATAAACATCGCCGCGGGGATTCCCTTACCGGATACATCGGCGGCAAGGAAAAGTACGGTATTATCGTCAAGGGTATAGAAATCGTAGAAGTCTCCTCCTACCTCTTTAGCCGCTATCATCTGAGCGTATATTCCGTAGTCGTCTGTATCGGGGAAGTCTGAGGGCAGAGCCGAAAGCTGAATCTGCTTTGCATATTCGAGCTCCTTGTCAATTCTTGCTGCCGCTTCACCTATGTACCGCTTGAGAGTTGCTACGGTTGAATTGATATCGTCGGAAAGAGAGGAAAATTCTGCGTTTGAGCGGACATCAACCTTCACATTGAGATTACCGCCCGTAATTTCCGAAAGAGTACTGTTGATTTTCTGAAGGTTGTTGATAATGACCTTTTTGATAAGGAAATAAATAAAGATAAATAAAGCCGCAAAAATCAGTATCAGCATAAATATGCTTGTATAAAGTGAAGCATCACGCATAAGCATTGCTTCAGCAGAGGGCATAGCTACGATTATGCAGTAGCCTTCAACAAAGGTGAAAACATAGATATATTCTTCGTTGAACCCGGACTCATCATTAACAACATTTGTTTTATAAAGCTGACTTGCGGATTTGCCCTGAAGCATCTCTTCATCAGGCTCTATTCCGATAGTCGAAATGTGCTTTCCGTTTCTGTCCGTATTAGTCACAAGGTTGAGATTTTCATCGCAGACGGCAACAAAGCCTGCGCTTCCCACGTGTCGGTTCTGTGTTACATCAACAACGAAGCCGTCGAGGGTATCGTGGAATCTTTCCGCGCTGTAGCCGACCTGAATAAAGCCGCCTTCGGCAAGGCTTATACCCGCATACTTCCGCATTGTTTTTCCATCATAGCCCTGAGGGCCGTACATCTGTACAAGCTCTGTCTTTTCACCGGCAAGTACCATAAACTCCTTAGACTGTCCGGTACTGTTCATATTGAATTTACCGATAAGCTCTTCAGTTGTTGAGGCGATAATCGTACCGTCGGGAGCAACAATGTTGATTTCGGTAACGTTGTATTTTTCCGCAAGGCTGTCAAAAGAGATATCCTTATTCTCTTCGTACTCAGCACGTATACTTTCCGTTATTTTCAAAAGCTTTTCGTCGGATTTTCCTCTGACGTCGGTGATGACATCGTTCATTGCTGATGTAAATACCTCTCGGGTTTCAATTTCAGCCATTCCGCTCTGAAGAAAATAAGTAAAGGTACTTGTCGCTACACAGGCAACAACAATAAGCATAAGAAGCTTACGCTGGAAGGTCTGTGAAATACGCTCATTCTTTTTGTCTGACCTTCTTTCCTCGTGATTGAGAACGGAAACAGTAATAAGTGATATGCCCACTGCGGCTGAGTTGCCTGTAATCATAGGAATTGTGGCACCCTTTACAAACTCAAAGGCATAGGCGGAGTCACTCATATTAGTAAAGAAAATCATCAGCATATGAAGCACTTCACACACAACGGTTATAAACACGCCGTAGCTCCATGTGGGCTTTTTGTTGTCAAACATAAAGCGACGGAGTATTGCCGCTATGAAGCCTGCAAGCATCGTCGAAAGAGTACAGGCGATTCTTGTGTACATTCCCCCGCCCCAGTAAACCGAGAAGAAGCGGTACAGACCGCCGATAACACCTGAGATGATGCCCGCGGGACCTCCGAAAATCAGACCCGCACAAAGAGGTGCCGCATCACGTACGTTTGCAACAGTACCGAGAAATTCCACACCGTAGCCTGATGCAAAAGCGGATAATCCGCCGAAAACCAGACCAATCAGGATTTGTTTTGAAGTAAAATTTAAGCTTCTGAACCTTGTTTTCTTGTCAAGCAGATAAAATGCCGTAACAAAAACACAGTTCATAAAAATCGGAACTAAAAGCTTCATTCCTTTTCTCCTTTATTTGAATAGATAGTCAAAAAGCATCTTCATTGCATCCCATGTCATACCGCCGAAAGCATTAAGAATCACAATGATAAACATATATATGAAAACACTGCTTCTGCTGATAGCATTACGGGATATGCTGAGATAAAAATTGAAGTGACCCTTCAGGTTTGTCTCACGGGTCTGCTGCCACTGATATGTAACCACATCCTCGCTCTTATAGCCTGACGGAAGAAAATTTCTGTAAAGGTCTTCTTCAAGTCTTCTGATTCTGTAGCAGGACATATCGTTGATTTCATAATCGTCCGAGATAGAGATTGATACCGCCGCTTTTTTAAGCTTCTGTCTGTGGAAAGCACCTATACTGTTGATTTCCTTCGGAAGAAGCCTCGCTTCATTGATTCTGACAGAATATCCGTAGCTTTCAGATACCACAGGCGACATAATAAGGTCTCTCATCTTATTCATAAAGCTGCCGACCTTATGACGCTGTCTGAAAACCTCTGTGATAGTTTTATGAGGTATACGGAACATAAAGTACCCCTCATCGTTATCAAGATATTCAAAAAGCCCTGCAAAGGGTACGGTTAAGAGAGTACCCCTTGAAACAGACTCAACAGTATAATCAAGAGCGGATATATGAACTATATCCACGGTCTTGCCGTTGTATGCGATTTCTGAAGTTGCCTTGTTTTTCTTATAATCAATCATACACATACTGCTGAAAATGGCTCTTGAAAGATTTTCATCGTCAAATTTCAGAGAAACATCCTCGATTTCATTTTTTTCCACAGCGAATGGAAAGTACATATTGAGAGCCTTGGTTTCTTTTATCCCTCTTATGTGTACTGCCACATCAGTATAGCTTTTACCCTTAGGATTAAGCCAGTTGTTGAGGTATATTGTGCTCACATCGTCACCGTCAACCCATATTGCCCATCCGTCATCGGCAAAAAACTTGTTTTTCTTACTCATATCAGTTCTTCTTTCCGAAAACATTAATATATCTTTTAAAGTAATAATTTTAACACAGTACCTCTATCTTCAGCCATTTCCATATATTGTTAAGCTGCTTATTTGTTATTTTTGCTCCAGAGTAAGCCGCAGGTTTCGTCTGCCCAGCTGTACTGAGTCATATACTCACCCTGAAACTCCGGCTGACCCGTTTTAAGATAGGAATAATAGTCGCAGGAAATCTTGCTTGTATCAACCGAATAGAGATATCCGTTCTTTTTCAGCACATCCTCCGCTCCCGCTTTTTCAAGGGTCTGACGTACGTCAAACAGGAGCTGATGAAAGTAATTTCTGTTGTGCTCCTTTGTGCCGTCCTCCCAAAGTACTGCGGCAATCTCCCTTGAGGAAACATCTGCGCCGTTACGGTCGATGAGATAAGCGAGCATCTCCTTACTCTTTGTTCTTTTGAAGGTGAGCTTCTCACCGCCGCAGGAAACATCAAAGTGACCGAAGCACTTCGCTTTAAGAATACCTCTTTCTATTTTTCTGCCCTTGATAACGTCAATTTCCTTTTGTACATCCTCGGCTGAAATAGGCTTGAGAAGATAACCCGACGCATGGATTTTAAAGGCTGAAACTGCATATTCCTCATAGCCGGTACAGAAAACTATCTTACAGCCGGGATGAAGCGCCGTAATTTTCTCTGCAAGACCGATACCGTTGATGCCTCTCATATTAATATCAAGAAAAGCCACGTCGGGAGCGTTTATTTCAAGCCAGTCGAGTGCCTCATCACAGCTTGTAAAGCCGACAACATCTTCTATATCATCAGATGCTCTTACTGCCTTTAAAAGAGCGTAAAGCATAAGCTGTTCATCATCTATTGCTATTGCTATCATCTGTCTGCCTCCTTCGGAATTTCAACTGTAATCTTGGTACCAACACCGATTATACTTTCAATGTGAAGTATACCGCCGCACATTGCCTCGAGTCTGCTCTTTATGTTTCTTAAGCCTACACGTTTATTCTCTTCAAGCTCATCTGTATTAAAGCCTACACCGTTATCCTTCACAGTTACAAAATAACTGCTGTCGGATTCGTAAACTCTTACCTTTACTGTACCGCCCTACGCTCTTTTGAGAATACCGTGCTTGATTGCATTTTCAACGATGGGCTGTACGGTAAGTGCGGGGATGCTGAAATCACAGCAGTCCATTTCAGTGATGAATTCGATATCGGGGAAGCGTACCTTTTCTATGCTGATATAGTACTCAGTGTGCTCAAGCTCCTTTGAAACACGGATAAGCTTCGGACTGTCGATTTCACCGAAATTACCCCTGAGATATTTTGAAAAGTCATTTACAAGCTTTGCCGCCTTAGGCGGGTCAAGCTCACAAAGCTGCTCAATACTGCCGAGAGTATTGTAAATAAAATGCGGATGAATCTGACTCATAAGAGTAGAGATACGGCTCTGAGCAAGCTCGGCATCAAGCTTGATTTTTTCTTTTTCAAGCTTCTCCGCTTTTTCGGCCGCCTTAATGTTTTTAGGTACGATACGCAGGAAAGCAACTGCCGCAACAATAAAGCCGATAAGAAAGAAGGTTTTTGACAAAAGACCCGTCTGCCATAATCCTAATTTAACCGAAATAATATCACCGATAAACACAGTAAAGCCAACTGTCACTAAAGCAAGTATGAGCTTTTGTTTGCCTGATGCTTTTTTAAGTGAAAGAAGAGAAAGTACGATAAAAAGGAGGGAAACAGCAGTGGCGCCGATTGCCCAGACTCCGAGCATATCATAAAAATAAACATTACTGAAAAGGACAACTGAAATTATCCCGCTTATGAATGCACCGTAAAGTAATGCGATTATATTAGCGGGCTTCTGCAGTTTTTCCGAAACAAGACCCTTCACAAGCAAAAAAGCAAACAAAGAATATGCCATTGCAGAAAGTCCCGCCATCATCGTGTTGACTATAACCTTATCAGACCAGAAGAAAAATGCTTTTGAAGTGAAAAGAAAGAAAATTCCCGCCGTAAGTATCAGCAGGCCTCCGAACAAATAATTTCTGAAAGCACTTTTATAAAGCAGACAAGAAAAAACCGCAAGGCTTAAAACAATAAATGCCGCAATTATAATTGTAATTGCAACCACCCTGTCATTCTGACCTGAACGCAGAGCTATTTTTTCTGAATAATCGCTTGCATAAAGTGTCATTGAAGAAAGAAGCTCATCAACAGCAGTTTCATTTCCGAAACGATGATAATTGCTGATTGTAGCTTCAAAACAGCCGTCCTCACCTATGTATTCTACTACCGTACAAGTGTTGCCACACAAATCCTCACCGCAGTCGGGATTTTCTGTATCACATACATAGACTATTTCATCATTGTCTGTTAAAGCAAGATTTATGTGATTAAAGGTAAACAGCATCAGAGAGCCTTTTTCAACCGTTCCGAAAGGCTCTTTCGTTTCAGGGTCCAATATTTCAAGCACGCCCTTTAATCTTACATCGCCTTTTGTAGAGGAGATATGCTCACCGTCGACGACAGGCTGCCATTCGCCGTCTCCGATTTTGTACTCACCGACAAATCTGATGTCAGGTATAATAGCCCATTCTGCCTGGGAGCTGTTTATAGCTCCGTTTATAACCAGTGCACACGAAAGCACAAAAAACAGAAGTACTGAAGCTATTATTAATTTTTGCTTATCGTTTTTTCGTTTTACTTCCTTCAACATCTTTTTCTCCTTTTTAACTGTAGCTCTATTATATCAACATAACGTACTTTTTGTGGCAAAATATCTACTTATATGATATTACCACAAAACCTCTTACAAAGTTCTTACAAACTTATTTAAATTATGTAATGTTTTCTACATTTCGTGAGCAAAGCATATAAGAAAATCGCCGTGGATTTCTCCACGGCGACTCAGCTTGTCGAAAAAGTATTTTCGACAAGCTGATCAGGCTGATGAGAAAGTTGCAAGATGGCCTTTTCTTCACCCCGAAGCTGTACGATGGTACCGCGAGAGGGTGAAAAAAGGTCAAAACGATACAAAAATCGTCGGGATTCGATGTCCCGACGATTTTTTTGAAGCTTTTTGTGCAAATAATTCGAACAAGATAATTACAATGTTTTTTCTGCATCGTTGGTCTTGTGACTTTATCGACAGTCTG
>JAFZFT010000143.1 GCA_017555765.1 Clostridia bacterium
CTTCGGGAAAAAATGTCTCTCGTAAAAGCTGAGGAGAATATTCAGCGGATAAGCAAATGCCGCACCTATAATTATAGGTGAAATTGCTCCGATAAAGCCGTTGATTGTTCCCGCTATTGATGACCAATAAAAAATACAGAGATAAAGTCCGAAAATAGTTATACCAACCTTAAGGCAGGTTTTAAATTCAATTTTTACCATATTAAACTCCGTTGATAAAAGCGCAGCATTCCGTAGGCTTGTACACCTGCGGAATGCTGACAAATATTTTAATTATTTATCCCAGGGGAAGGTGTACTGTGTAAGACCGAGATCCTCACGTACCTTATTCATTTCAGCCTGAACTGACTCGTTGATGGGAACACCGCTGTCCTTTCTCTGAAGCCAGATTTCGTATTCCTTTTCACCTGCAGTGTAGATTCTCTCTTCACCGGGAGCCTTCTTTGAAGCTCTCATTGAACGGATGATGTCACCAGCCTTCTTTCTTGCGATTTCTTCGCCGAGGAAGTGGTTTGTATCAATAGCGATGAAGAAGTGACCAAGGTGGTAGGGACGGATGTTGCCTTCTGCATCCTTACCGTCAAGATCCTTACCGTACATACCATCCTGAAGGATTGATGAAAGGAATTCTACGAAGAGAGCAAAGCCGTAGCCCTTGTAGCCGCCGAGTGCTTCACCGATACCGCCGAGAGTTGTAAGAGCAGCTGTGCCCTGACGGATCTTCTTGAGTGCTTCACCTGAATCGCCTTCTACGGGGTTACCGTCGAGGTCGATAACAGTACCGGGATGGATGTCCTCACCGATTCTTGCATAGTACTCAACCTTACCGTTCTGTGTGATTGATGTTGCACAGTCAAAGTTGAAGTCGAATTCTTCATCAGTAGGAACACCAAGTGTGAAGGGGTTAGTACCGAACATACCCTCAACACCGAGTGTGGGAGCAACTGAAGGACGTGCGTTTGTACCGGTCATACCGATGCAGCCTGCCTTTGTTGCCATTGTGGTGTAGTAACCTGCGATACCGTAGTGTGTTGAGTTACGTACTGTAACCATACCCATACCGTACTTCTTAGCCTTTTCGATAGCCATGCTCATAGCCTTGTAGCCGATAACCTGGCCCATACCGTGGTGACCGTCAACAACTGCTGTTGTTTCGGTTTCCTTGAGGATTTCAAAGTTTGTTGTGGGGAACTGAATTCCTGCGTGGATACGGTCGATGTAAACGGGCTTAAAGCGGTTACAGCCATGTGATTCGATACCGCGTCTGTCTGATTCAAGAAGAACGTCGGTTACGATTTCTGCTTCGTCAGCGGGTACGCCCACGCCGATGAAAGCGTCTTTGATAAAGTCGTGTGTTGTTTTCCAGTCAAGGATCATTTTAGGCATTTTTGTTCACTCCTATAAAAATTTATAATTTTATTATTATCAAAAACAGCGTTTTATTGCTGATTTTATTCTTTTTCTTCCCAGTTCATAGCACGGGTAACTGCTTTCTTCCAGCCAGCGTACTTGATGTTTCTTTCTTCAAGTGACATCTCGGGAACAAACACCTTGTCGACCTCACGGTTCTGCTGAATGTCGTCAAGGCTTTCCCATACTCCGACTGCAAGACCTGCAAGGTATGCGGCACCGAGTGCAGTTGTTTCAACTGTCTTGGGTCTGTCAACCTTAGTCTGTGCCATATTTGCCTGAATCTGCATCATAATATTACTTACCGATGCGCCGCCGTCAACACGAAGCTCTGAAATATCAATACCCGAGTCGTCCTTCATAGCCTCAAGGAGATCTGTCATCTGATATGTAATTGATTCGAGTACTGCTCTTGCGATGTGCTTTCTGTTAACACCTCTTGTAAGACCTACAATGCAGCCTCTTGCGTACATATCCCAATAAGGAGCGCCGAGACCTGTGAAGGCAGGTACAAGATAGCATCCGTTTGCATCAGGTACACTTGCTGCAAGCTCATCGCATCTCTTAGGACTATCGATAAGCTGAAGCTCATCACGAAGCCACTTGATTACTGAACCCGCATTGAAGGCTGAGCCTTCGATTGAGTAGGTTGTCTTTCCGTTAAGGCTCCATGCAACACCTGTAAGAAGATTATTCTTTGAGTTAACTCTCTTGTCACCTGTATTCATAAGCAGGAAGCAGCCTGTGCCATATGTATTCTTTGACATACCGGGCTCGAAGCATGCCTGACCGAAGAGTGCGGAGGGCTGGTCGCCGATAGCACCGCAGATGGGTACACCTTCAAGCTCCTCAAGACCGATAAGACCGCTTGCAACCCAACCGTAAACCTTGCTTGAAGGTACGGGAGTGGGAAGGATGCCCATAGGTACACCGAGTCTTTCACAAAGGTACTCGTCCCACTGTAATTTATCAACATCAAAGAGCATTGTTCTTGATGCGTTGGAATAGTCTGTAACGTGAACTCTGCCACCTGTAAGATTCCAGATGAGCCAGGTTTCAACAGTACCGAAAAGGAGCTGACCTGCATCTGCAAGAGCCTTTACACCGGGTACGTTGTCGATAATCCACTTGATTTTTGTGGCGGAGAAATAAGCGTCAACAATAAGACCTGTATGCTCTGTAATGTAATCGCAAAGAGCCTCGTCCTTCTTGATTTCTTCGCACATATCTGCAGTTCTTCTGCACTGCCATACGATTGCGTTGTAAACTGGCTTACCTGTTGCTCTGTCCCACAGAATTGTGGTTTCACGCTGATTTGTAATACCGATAGCCGCGATATCGTCTGCGGAGAAGTTTCCTGAACGAAGTACGGTTGTGATTGAATTAAGCTGGCTGTAAAGGATATTCATCGGGTCGTGCTCAACCCAGCCTGCCTTGGGATAAATCTGCTCAAATTCGTTATGAGCCTTTGCGATGATATTACCGCTCTTGTCGAAAACGATTGAACGTGAACTGGTTGTACCCTGATCGAGGGCAAGAACAAGCTTTTCTTTCATATTTTCTGTTTCCTCCTTGCTTTAACGGATTACCTGAAGCAACACGCTAAATTACATAATAATTGTACTTAAAATAAACCGTTTTGTCAACAATATAATAAGCTTTTTGAGCCTTACGGACATTTTTTTAACAAATAATCAATACTTGATTTTTAAAAAGAAAATATAGCTCTTCACACTTGACCTTGATGAAATTTTATTGTATTATAATATGTAGACTTTTTTAAAATCAATGATTTATTCAGGAAAGGAATTAATAGGAATGGAAAACGTTTTTTCAGGTGAAATTCTTAATATCACTCCTTTTAAAAAGGGTTTTGTTTTCGCTACAAGAAGTGCCACTCCCGACGGCAGACTCAAGGCAAGCTTTTTCGGATACGATGCGGTCAACGATAAATTCACACCCATTAAGAAATCCATCTTTTTAAAGATAAAATTCGGATACGAATACGAGGAAATTGCGCAGCAGCTCGGCGACTATGTTTCATGCGATGTAGGCGTACTCAGTGACAACAGAATTATGGCTATATTCCCTAACGGTGAATATAACATCTTCAACACTGACGGCTCTCTCAATGTCGCTTCTCAGCTCACATATCACGGCGCTCCCGTATGTGATATCGCAGTTGACGGCGGCCACGTATGGTGCGCAGTACCTAATGAAAACGCAATTATAAAGTACTCCCCCCGTGACGGCAGAATTCTTCTTCGTGTAGGCGGCGGAGAAACTACAGCCTTCGACAGACCCTGCGCAGTATCTCTCAGAGGCAGTAATCTTTATATCTGTAATCAGGGCTCAAGAAAAATCCGCTCACTGAACATACAGACAAACTCAGTAAGAGATTACCGCATCTTCAACGAAAAGGTGTATAAGTACATCAACGTTATGGGTAAGGAATTCGTATGGCTTAAGTCAGGTCTTTACATCCTTGATTAAAATTTAACTCCGTGATTCGTAATGAACCACGGAGTTTTTTCATATCACAAGGACTTTTTTAAGGCCTTTTTTATTTGATTTTTACGCTCTTTACATCGCTGAAGGGAGAATAAACATAACCGCTGTCAGTTGTTTTGTAAGTTCTGATTTTGAAGTAGTATGTTTTTCCGCTTGTAAGACCGTTAGCGGTTGCATTTGTTGAATTTCCTGCATAGTTGGAAAGCTTCTTGTAGGTACCGTTTTCTGAGGTACTGTACCATACCTGACAGCCTGTTTCACCTGTTACCTGCGACCATGACATTGTTACCTTGCCCTTTGAGGCTGAGGCAACCTTCAATGTGGGAGTAGCAGTACAGGTTGCAGTTTTACAAAGTACATATTTTGCGCTATCGTAGCTCTTGCCTGCGGCAGTTTTGCCGTAAGCTACAACCTTGAAGGTATATTTTGTACCCGCTGAAAGGTTGGAAACAGTTATGCTTGTTTTTTCGGTTGTACCAACTGAGACATAAGCCTTCTTTGCTGAATCGTAGCGGTAAACCTTGTAGCCGA
>JAFZFT010000144.1 GCA_017555765.1 Clostridia bacterium
GATATCGCTCATTTCATAGCCAAGATATGCGAGTTCTTCCTTTGCCCACTCGTAAGCGTCGGTATTACCTGTATAAAGAGCAGAGAGAGCATAGAGGCTGAAGATATTCCTTATACCTGAGTTGCCGCTGTAGTACTCACCGTAATAATTGATAGTGTCGTAAAGCTCCTGCATCATTTTGAATGAGCTTTCACCCGCATCACCCTTGACCATATAAGTAATTGCAAGGTAATAGAGATAATCACAGTTGTAATAGCCATAATTATGAAGCTCACCGCTAAGGTCAGCCATCTTCTGCGCAATTTCGAGCATCTTTTCCGCATCGGGATTGTCGAGATAGCGGTAGTAGTTGAAGTATGCAACATAAATACTCATATCCTGTGAATTTATCTGCAGCATTCTTTCGTAGCAGTCATCAACTGTTGCCTTATCACCCGCAAGAGAAGCATAGTGGCACAGAAGGGGAATATGCAGGCTTTCCTCTTTTCCGTACTTTTCATCAAGAGCGGAAAGCTTTTCAAGCATTGCTTCATTATCTGCATCGGTGTATGCACTGTATCTTATTGCATAGATATCAATGATATATGCCGCTTCACTGCCCATTTTATCCTTGAGAGCATAAAGGTCGGTAACTGTTTTTGCGTAATCGAGTCCGCTTGCCGAATAATTAGCCTGAAGAATGCTCTGAAGCTCTGCATATACATCATAATAAGCATCGTTTTTCTCGATAATATCACGGTACTTTTGATTCCAGGGCATTGAAAGCTCAAAGTCGGAATAGTACTTCTCGATAATCTGCACCGCTGAAGGGTATTCACCGAGAGTACAGTAAACATCAATAAGCTGTCTTATAGCGGTTTCGGAAACATTTTCATTGAACTGTCTTCCCGAAAGGTACTGACTGTATTTTGCCACACTTGTCAGAAGACGTCCTTCACTGTAGGCGGCATAGCCCTCTAAAAAGTATTCCATCTCGGTGGAATCCGCACTTTCGTAATCCATAACCGAATCCATTGCTGTAAAAGCAGTGCAGAAAAAGACCGCAATCATAATAAGTACGGTAAGAATTCCCTTGAATTTAATGGGGCGGTGCTTCATTTTTCCGTAGCACTCGTCACAGTACTCTCTGTCGGAAGCCGCTTCCGTTTTTGAAAGCTTTTTGCCGCAGTATCCGCAGAGGGGAACCTCCTTTTCCTTTTCGGCGGGTACCTCAACATCCTCAAGGTCCTGAATGAAAAACTCATCGCTGAAGGTGCTTTCCTTTTTATCGCTTTCAGCCTTTTCGGACTCCTCCTTCAGGGTTTTCTCTACAAGAAGACGCAGATCCTCAAGCTCTGAAGCAAGCTTTTCCTCATCAAAGGGCTTTTTATCCTTATTCAAAAAAATCAACTCCTTAAAAGCGGATTATCTTTGTGAGTATACACATCCGCAGTAATTCTGTCTGTAGAGATTATGCTCCTTGGACAGCTCAATTGAACGCTTATAGCCGTTTTTCTTTTTAAAATCCGAGGGGAGATGCTTTATTCCGTATTTTCCGGCAAGCTTTTCTCCGATTTCGTTTATCTTCTCTGCATTTTTAAGGGGACTTATGGTAAGAGTAGTTGTAAAGAAGTCAAATCCGAGCTCCTTCGCCCTTCTTGCGGTTTCATCAAGACGCAGCTCATAACAGATGAAGCATCTTTCTCCGCCCTCTCTTTCTTTTTCGTACCCCTTTACCGCAGTATAGAATTCCGACGGCTCAAAGGAAGCCTCAATCACCTTCACCGGATGCTTATACTCACTTTCGTCTATGAGCCTTTTTATCTCGGAAACTCTGTAGCCGTATTCCTCCTCGGGATATATATTGGGATTATAGCAGAAAACCGTAATATCAAAGTACTCGGAAAGGTATTCCAGACAATAGCTGCTGCAGGGTGCACAGCAAGCGTGTAAAAGCAGTTTCGGCACTTCACCAGTACTCTCGGTGGCAGCTATGATTTTTTCAAGCTCCTTCTGATAGTTACGCATTTTCTCTCTCCTTTCAGGCAATATACAGTAATTTTATCACAATTATTTTTTTCGGTCAAGTTCAATGCAGATTATAATATTTGCCTTCTTATATTACGAATTTGTTACTTTGAGTTGATTTTTATTTCAGCAGAGGTTATAATGGAAGAACTATAAGTAAAAGAAAGGAGTTTTGACATGGCAGAACAAACAAAACAGGACAAACTGAATGTCAAAAGAACCATATTAACCGGCTTCGGTTTTATGGCGACCTCAATAGCATGGGCGATTTATGACCCCTACATTACAAAAATACTTAACAAGATTCTTTCAGAGAGTGCTCTTGTCACAAAGCTGAGTAACTGGCTTGCAGAAAACATCAGCTGGATCAAGGACTTCTCCGAAACTCAGGGTCAGAGTACTGTTACCGCTGCAGGCGGCTTCACTCTCGTACCTCTTTTCATCGGTATTATCATGACCTTCGATAACATCTTCGGTGTTATCTTCCAGCCTACCTTCGGTAAGCTTTCAGACAACTGTCACTCAAAGCTCGGTAAGCGCCGTCCCTTCATCGTAGGCTGCGCTCCCGTTTCAGCAATTCTCTTCACACTTATCCCTCTCGTTGCGCTTAATGTAACAGGCAACTTACGTCTTCCCCTGACAATGCTCACAATCATCCTTTTCGTATTCAGCATGTCACTGTGGAGAGCTCCCGTTGTTGCTCTTATGCCCGACCTTACACCTCCTCACCTTCGTTCTGAGGGTAACGCTATCATCAACCTTATGGGTGGTATCGGCGGCGCACTCGGTATGGTTGCAGGTACAATCGGTATCGCACTCTGTACTCTCTTTGCAGGCTACAGCAAGGCTGAAATCACTGCAGACGAGACTCTTTCCTTCCCCTATGTATTCATCGTAGGCTCAATCGTTATGGTTGTAGGTATGCTCGTGCTTCTCTTCTTCGTTAAGGAAGAGGATACAAGCATCATCCTCAAGGGTGAAGCAAATCAGTACGCTGACCAGAAGGCTCTCAAGAAGGCTCAGAAGGAAGAGGCTAAGAAAAAGAAGGCTGAGCTTAAGGCTATGAAGCTCACAAAGGGCGAAAGAAAGAGCCTTATCTTCATGCTCGGCACACTCTTCTTCCTTTTCTGTGCAGCTAACGCTATCACAACCTTCTTTTCACTTTTTGCAGCAGAAATCCTTCATATGATTACCTCAGAGGCAACACTTATCATGCTCATCTTCGCAGTATGCTCAGGTGCGGCAGCTATCCCTGCAGGTAAATTCGGTAAGAAGTTCGGCAGAAAGAAGACAATCATCGGCGGTCTTGCAGTATTCCTTGCTGCATTCATCGTATTCTTCGGCGTATTCCTTGGTCTTCTCGGCGGAAAGAACCTTTCAATTTCAAACTATGTAACAGTAAACAACGCTTACATCGTTATCGATGAAAACATCAACGATTACAACGGTGAAAAGAGCACAGAGGCTCAGATCAACGGCACAAAGCTCAACGAAGATGAGGTTCTCTCAATCGAAGGCTACCTTGCATATGTCAAGGGTGAGCAGAGCGGTGCAGTTGCAGGCTACTACGAGGAGTACGACAAGTATCTTCTTGCTGAAAAGGGCGAAACTGTTTATGCAGACCTCATCGTTGTTGCAAATGATATTCTCGGGGCAGAAACTGAAGATTTCGCAGTTGCTCTCGCAGCTATTGTTGACACTGTTGACAGCGTTACTTCAATTCTCCGCGTACTCATTTATCCCGTTCTTATTCTCGGCGGTGCGGCTAATATGTTCATCACCGTTAACACTCTTCCCCTTGTTCTTGAAATCGGCGGTGTTGAAAAGGTCGGTACCTTCACAGGTTACTACTATACAGCTACCTTCTCAGCACAGATTGCTTCTCCCATCGCATACGGCTTTATAAGAATGTTCGCAGGTACTTATATGTCACTGTTCTACTACAGCCCGATAATGTTCCTTCTTGCTATCATCCTTATCATGTTCGTAAAGCACGGTGAGGCAGTACCTCAGGAAATCATCGACAAGATCGAAGAAGAAAATAATGACTAAGCAAAAATCACCCGTGAAATCACGGGTGATTTTTTAGGGACTAGGGAATAGGGACTAGTAGGGACACGGCGAGCCGTGTTCGTTTTAGCTCAAAATCGCATTGCAAAAATCCTTCTCCTGCGATATAATGAAAGAAGCAAGAACTATGCAAAGGACTGATAAAATGTATACTACCGTAATATTCGACCTTGACGGTACTCTTCTCGACACACTCTCTGATCTTCACGCATCTGTAAATTTTGCACTCAGGGAGCTTTCATTTCCCGAAAGGACTATAGATGAAATCCGCCGCTTCATAGGTAACGGTGTTGTAAAGCTCGTTGAGCGCTCAGTACCGACGGGTACAGACGCTGAAACCGCAAAGCACTGCCTCGATATTTTCAGACAGCATTATCTCGTTCATATGTCGGATAATACCGCACCCTACGAAGGTGTAACCGACCTTCTCGGAAAGCTCAGAGAGTACGGAATAAAAACCGCTGTTGTTTCAAACAAGCTTCACTCGGCAGTTGCAAAGCTTTGTGACGATTATTTCCCCGCTCTTATCGACTGCGCTCTGGGTGTAAGCGATGAAAGTGAAAGAAAGCCCGCACCTAAAAATGTTTTCAGAGCCTTTGATGTATTATCCTGCGACAAAGACAGTACCGTATACGTAGGCGACAGTGAGGTTGATGTGCAAACAGCAAAAAATGCAGGTCTTAAATGCATCGGTATCACCTGGGGCTTCCGTGACAAAGAGGAGCTTATCAGTGCAGGGGCAGACCTTATCGCTGATAATGCTGAGGGGCTGCTTAAGCTTATTTGCAGTCCCGCCTGAAGCAGTACCGGCCCTACGGTGCATAGTTAATTAACAAAATCTTAACTTTTTTCTCTCTTACTGTTGATTTTTGTGTAATTTTAGTATAAAATAACCATATAACTTAAAAAATAAACACCTTTTTATAGATGTTTTTGGAGGTTTTTTATGAATTATTCCCTTACAAAGAAACAAGCAAAGGAGCTTATCGAGGGTAAACTCTCCCACTATTTCGGTGTGGATACCAACGAAGCTACCGATGAACAGTACTATAAGGCAGTTTCTCTTATCGTAAGAGAGCTTATGCATGACGGTCTTCGCGAATTCAGAAAGGAAAAGGGCAACCAGACTCAGAAGAAGGTTTACTACCTTTCAATGGAATTCCTTATGGGCCGTTCACTCAAGAACAACCTTTACAACCTTAACCTTACTAAGACCTTTACAGCAGCACTCAAGGATTTAGGCATCAGCATTGATAAGCTTTACGAGTGCGAGCCCGATGCAGGTCTCGGTAACGGCGGCCTCGGCAGACTTGCAGCCTGCTACCTTGACGGTCTTGCAACTCAGGGCTACTACGGTATGGGCTACAGCATTCTTTACGAGTGCGGTATCTTCAAGCAGAAGCTTGTTGACGGCTGGCAGACAGAGCTCCCCGACTTCTGGCTTCCCGGCGGCGAGGTATGGCTCAAGGCAAGAGAAAAGGATACCGTTGAGGTTAAATTCGGCGGTGAAATCATCGATACATGGGATAATCACTACCACGGTGTTGAGCATATAAATGCACAGACCATCGTTGCAGTACCCTATGATATGTACGTAAGCGGTAAGGACGGCAAGGGTATTTCAATCCTCCGCCTCTGGAAGAGCGTTGCTCCCGCACTTGATATGAGACTCTTCGACCAGGGTCAGTATATGAAGGCTATGGAGCAGCAGGCTATGGCTGAGGTTATCAGCAAGATTCTCTACCCCTCCGACGGTCACTACGAGGGTAAGAGCCTTCGTCTCAAGCAGCAGTACTTCCTTGTTTCCGCTTCAGTACAGGATATCGTTGCAAGACATCTCCGTCACTTCGGCACAATGGAAAACTTTGCTGAAAAGAACGCAGTACACATCAACGATACACATCCCACACTCGCTATTCCCGAGCTTATGAGAATTCTTCTCGACGAATGTGGCTACGGCTGGGACGATGCATGGAATATCGTAACAAAGGCTTGTGCTTATACAAACCACACCGTTATGAAGGAAGCTCTCGAATGCTGGCCTGAGGACCTCTTTAGAACTCTTCTTCCCAGAATTCATCAGATTGTTAAGGAAATCGACAACCGCTACCGCTCACACATCTGGGAAATGACCCACGATGCAGGTAAGGTTGAGAATATGGCAGTTACATCAAACGGCGTTATCCGTATGGCTAACCTCTGTGTTGCTACCTGCCACAGCGTAAACGGTGTTTCCGCTCTTCACAGCCAGATTCTTAAGGATACAGTGTTCAACGATTACTACAATATGACTCCCGACAAGTTCAAGAATGTTACAAACGGTATCGCTCACAGACGTTGGCTCTGCCAGTCAAACCCCGAGCTTACCGCATTTCTTACAGACCTTATCGGTGACGGCTTTGTATATCAGGCTGACGAGCTTCTCAAGCTTCAGAAGTTTGCAGACGATAAGAAGGTTCTTGACAAGCTTGAAGCTATCAAGCTCAGCAACAAGAAGAGACTTATCAAGCTCGTTAAGGCAAAGACAGGCATCGAGCTTGATCCGAACTCAATCTTTGACGTACAGGTAAAGAGACTTCACGAATATAAGCGTCAGCACCTCAATGCACTTCAGATTATCGCAAGATATCTCGAAATCAAGGAGAACCCCGACGGAGATTATGTTCCTCACACCTACATCTTCGGTGCAAAGGCTGCATCAGGCTACTTTGTTGCAAAGAAGATTATCTCAATGATCTGCGCTCTTGCTGATCTTATCAACAACGATCCCGATATGAGAGGCAGACTCAAGGTTGTATACCTCGAGGACTACAACGTATCAATGGCTGAAACTCTTATGCCCGCCGCAGATATCAGTGAGCAGATTTCTCTTGCAGGTACTGAAGCAAGCGGTACAGGTAATATGAAGTTTATGATCAACGGTGCTCTTACACTCGGTACTCTCGACGGTGCTAACGTTGAAATTCACGAGGCAGTAGGCGATGACAATATGTTCCTCTTCGGCATGACAACTCCCGAAGCAGTTGAGCTCAAGAATAACGGCTATCAGCCCATCAACTACTACAATAACAATTCCGAGCTTCGCAAGGTTATCGACTTCATCCAGAAGGGCATTAACGGCAAGCAGTTCCCCGAAATCGGAAACACTATCATTCACCACGACCCCTATATGGTACTCGCTGACTTTGCTGATTACAGAAAGGCTCAGAAGTACATCGACACCGTATGGAAGGACAGAGACCGTTGGAACAGAATGTCACTTATGAATATCGCAGGTGCAGGCCGCTTCGCAGCTGACCGTGCTATCAACGATTACGCAAGAGACATCTGGCACACAGGTACAATCAGATAACAAAGAACCGCTCTTCGGAGCGGTTTTTCTGTTATCTGCAGAGATCAGGATCAGTAGGGGCGGCCAACGGCCGTCCGCTCTTTAGTGGTAAGTAGTAATAAAACCATTCGGGGATTTTTGAAATGCGGCGCAGCCCCACACCTAGTCCCTATTCCCTAGTCCCTAATCCCTCATAATATCTTGTAAAAAACAAAACTCTATGCTATAATATAGAAGATTATAGATAAAAAAGGAGGTATTTCCTTGTCTTTAAAGTCAACAGCACGATATACCTTGAATAATTTCAAGAAATACCGCTACCTGCTCAGGGAGCTCGTAGTTAAAAATATAAAGCTTCAGTACAGAAACTCTGCGCTGGGCATACTCTGGTCATTCCTTCAGCCTCTTCTTACAATGGTTGTTCTTTCCGTTGTTTTCAGCAATCTCTTCGGCAGAGATTCGGATAAGGTTGTAAATTATCCCGTTTATCTTCTTGCGGGCCGACTTCTCTATGAGTTCTATACCCAGAGCACCAAGAGAGCGATGAAATCGGTACGAAAAAATGCGTCTATTATCAAAAAGGTCTATGTGCCAAAGTACATTTACCCTCTTTCGATGGTGCTTTCAACCTTCGTTACCTTCATTATTTCTCTTTCCGTACTTGCAGGGGTAATTCTTTTCTTTAAAATTATCAACTACAACCCCATAGATCTTTCCTTTAACATTGTTTTTGCAGCTATTCCCGTTGCGGTGCTTCTTATGCTCTCCCTCGGTGTTGGTATGATTCTCTGCACACTCAATGTCTTCTTCAAGGATATCGAAAACCTTTATGACGTTTTCACACTTCTTCTCTTCTATCTCACACCTATTGTATATACCATAGACAGACTCGGATTTACGGATGGCTCGTGGCAGGCTCAGCTGCTTAAGATTAATCCCCTTTACGGCATAATTGAGACCTTCCGTGCCGCAGTCATTCACGGTACCGAATTTATGACCTACTTTGACAGCACCGCCTTCATATACAGTACTGTATTTGCGGCAGTATGCCTCATCGTCGGACTTGTTATGTTCAACAAAAATCAGGATAAGTTTATCCTTCACATTTAAGAGGGGGAGTACACATGAAAGATTACGCAGTTGAAGTTAATCACGTAAGTATGCTCTTTCACCTTAACAAGGAAAGGGTAGACAACGTCAAGGAATATTTTATCCGCCTCGTGACAAGAAAGCTCAGCTACACCGAATTCTGGGCACTCAAGGATGTATCCTTCAAGGTGGAAAAGGGCGACCGTGTGGGCATTATGGGCTTTAACGGCGCCGGTAAGAGTACTCTTCTGAAGGTCATTGCGGGAGTACTCAAGCCTACTCAGGGTAAGGCAAAGGTACAGGGCGTTATTGCTCCTATGCTTGAGCTTGGTGCAGGCTTCGATATGAATTACAGTGGCAAGGAAAACATCTATCTTTACGGCGCAACAATGGGCTTTTCAAGAAAGTTCATCGATGAGAAGTACGACGAAATCGTTGAATTTTCCGAATTAGGCGACTTTATAAACGCACCCTTAAAAAGCTATTCCTCAGGTATGAAAAGCCGTCTGGGCTTCGCTATTGCCACTGCAGTAAAGCCTGATGTGCTTATCCTCGATGAGGTGCTCAGCGTTGGTGACGCTTCCTTCAAGGAAAAGAGTGAGCAGAGAATACTCGATATGATGAAGGATGGCGCCACGGTGCTTTTCGTTTCACATAACACAGACCGTGTGAAGAAAATCTGCAACAAAGCGATTATCCTCACCAAGGGACAGCTTGTCGCTCAGGGCGAGGTCAACGAAATCTGCGATATGTATGAGGAAATGGTTAACAGTAAGTAATGCGCAATTCGCGATTCGCAATGCGCAATCGCGGGAAACCTCAGTTGAGAAGGGTAACACCTGCCCGCCGAATTTATATGGTATAATTATTGTAACAGTAAAACAGGGACACGGATTTTCCGTGTCCCTGTTGTAGTTTTAGTTTGATGTTATATCAAATCGTTCTGTCGGGCTTTTATTTTTTCTGCCTGCTCGTGGGAAACCTCTATAGAAATGTATTCTATTGTTTTTTCTTCTGTTTTTTCTCCGTTCTCATATACAATTATCTCGGTAGCATTACCGTTACTGTCGTATTTATAAGCAGAGCGTTCCATTTCCACTCCATGATAACACTTGACCACTTCGGTCATATTGCTGTTGCCGTCATATTTATAATAAGTATGCCAGCTTTCCTCTCCGTCTGCATAACGGATTTCTTCAGCTAAGTTGCCGTCACCGTCATATTTATAGGTATAAAGCTCTATTTCTTCTCCGAAATAATATTCGGTTTTTTTAGTGATTTTTCCGTTGCTATCATATTTACAAATATAACGATTGCGCTCTTCTCCGTAATAATATCCGATTTCCTCAATCATGTTTCCGTCACTGTCGTATTCATAGTTGTAACGGGAGCCCTCTTCGTCACCGAAATACTTTATTTCTTCAGTTTTATTGCTGTTGATATCATATTTGTAAGCAGTACGTGAAGATTCTACTCCACCATAATGCTCAGTTTCTTCAACAAGCCTTCCGTTACTGTCATACTCATATGTAATACGCAGGCTTTCTTCTCCGTCCTCATACCATGTAGCTTCAGTTACATTACCGTTAGTGTCATATTTATAGGAAGTTTCAATAAAAAGCTCGGACATATACAGCTCAGAAGAAATATTGCTTACAAGCCATACTGTTTCCAATCCCCCTGTATCTTCACTGTTTTCGGGATTTTCGATATCATTTTTAAGCATATCAGGCAGTAAAACAACTCCCACAACTATAGCTGCAACGAAAATAACCGCTACAATTATTATCCACAGCTTTGACTTTTTCTTTTCACTACATCCTCCGGACATCTTCTTTCCTCCTTTTTATCATATAAGCAAAACAGGGGCGATAAAATCGCCCCTATGGTTTATGTTTTGTCTGCAGGGTAAACGGACCGTCGGGACTCCGGTCCCTACAAATGCCCGAAGGGCATTCTCCTGACTACTGACTACTGGCTACTGACTACTCGTCCTGCCACATTTATTTAATGATGTCAGTTCCCATATAGGGTACGAGAGCCTCGGGAATTGTAACTGTACCGTCTGCATTCTGATAATTTTCAAGAATAGCAGCGGTTGTTCTGCCTACTGCAACACCTGAACCGTTGAGGGTGTGTACAAGCTGAGCCTTGTCCTTGGGGCCGTTCTTGTAACGGATTGATGCACGGCGAGCCTGGAAGTCCTCAAAGTTTGAGCAGGAGCTGATTTCAACATATCTGTTGTATGAGGGCATCCATACCTCGATGTCATAGGTCTTTGCACTTGAGAAGCCGATGTCACCGCTTGAAAGAGCAACAACTCTGTAGGGGAGGCCGAGAAGCTGAAGTACTCTTTCAGCGTCATTTGTAAGCTTTTCAAGCTCTGCATAGCTTTCCTCGGGCTTTGTGAACTTAACAAGCTCAACCTTATTGAACTGATGCTGACGGATAAGACCTCTTGTATCTCTGCCTGCTGAGCCTGCCTCTGCTCTGAAGCAAGCGGAGTATGCGCAGAAGCTCATGGGAAGCTTGTCTCCATCGAGGATATCGTCACGGAACATATTTGTAACGGGTACCTCTGCAGTGGGGATAAGGAAATAGTCATTTGTAAGCTTGAAAGCATCCTCTTCGAACTTGGGAAGCTGACCTGTACCTGTCATTGAAGCTCTGTTAACCATAAAGGGAGGGAATACCTCTGTATAGCCGTGCTCTGTGTGAGTATTGAGGAAGAAGCTGATGATAGCTCTTTCAAGTCTTGCGCCGAGACCCTTATAGAAGTGGAAGCGTGCGCCTGTTACCTTTGCAGCGGTTTCTGGGTCAAGAATACCGAGGTCTGCACCGATATCCCAGTGTGCCTTTGCTTCGAAATCGAAGCTTCTGGGCTCACCCCAACGGCGAATTTCAACGTTTTCGCTGTCGTCCTTACCGATAGGAGTAGCGTCTGAGGGTACGTTGGGGAACTCGTACATCATTGTCTTTTGCTTTGCGGCAAGCTCTGCCTTTTCAGCATCAAGTACCTTTACCTCTTCCTTGATAGCGTTCATTCTTGTCATAATCTCGCTGATATCTCCGCCTTCCTTCTTAATGCGGGGGATATCCTTACTTGCAGCATTCTGCTCAGCCTTAAGTGCATCAGCCTTCTGTGTAAGCTCACGTACCTTTGCGTCAATTTCAAGGATTTCGTCAACAAGAGCGTCCATATCCTTGTTTCTTGTCTTCATTGCATCCTTAACCTTCTGAGGATTTTCTCTTATAAGCTTAATATCTAACATTGTAATTGCTCCTTTTTTCTTTAGTGGAATTATTTTATCTTACAAGAGCTTCAAGTAAGCCCTGCAGATCTTCTTTGCTGAAAAATTCTATTTCAATAGTACCTCTGTTGCCCTTTTCTGTGTGAATTGAAGCCTTTCTGCCAAGCTCAGCCTTTATTGCAAGCTCACATTCATCGTACCAGGAGTCTCTCTTTACCTTTTTGGCGGGGGACTTCTCTTTTTTGGGGTTAACCAAGGATTTTACTATTCTTTCTGTCTCTCTTACGGAGATATCCTTAAGCACAATCTCTTCTGCGAGCTTAAGAAGTGTCTGCTTATCCTTTATCGGAAGAAGTGTTCTTGCATGACCTGCGGAAAGCTTGCCGTTTCTCACATATTCGAGTACTTCCTCAGGTAATTCGAGGATTCTCATTGCATTTGCAACAGCGGGTCTTGATTTGCCTACGCTCTTTGCAACCTGCTCCTGAGTGAGACTGTAATCCTTCATAAGCTGAGCATAGCCCTTTGCTTCTTCGAGGGGATTAAGGTCCTCACGCTGAAGATTTTCTATAAGAGCGACCTCAGCAACCTGTCTGTCGCTCATTTCTCTTATAAATACGGGGACTTCGGTAAGACCTGCCATTCTTGATGCACGCCAGCGTCTTTCACCGGCTACAAGCTGATATCCGCCGTCGGAAATGGGTCTTACAAGAAGAGGCTGTATAACACCGTGAAGTGCGATACTCTCCGCAAGCTCATTAAGAGCTTCCTCGTCGAAATCCTTTCTCGGCTGATCTCTGTTAGGCTCAATGTCGTTGATGCTTACGGTTACTGAGCCGCCTCTTTCCTCGGTTGAATTGTCAAGAAAAAGTGCATCAAGTCCCTTGCCGAGACCGCCTTTTTTATTAAGTGCCATAGTACGCCTCCTATCCCTTTAAGCTTTTATTATTCTTTTTAAGAAATTCTTTTGCTAATTCGTCATAGGCAACACTGCCTCTTGAGCTTCTGTCATAGTAATATATAGGCTTTCCAAAGGACGGAGCCTCAGAAAGTCGTACATTTCTCGGCACAACTGACGAATAAACCTTCTGCGGGAAGAATCTCTTTACCTCAGATACTACCTGCTGAGTAAGATTGAGTCTTCCGTCGTACATTGTAAGAAGTACGCCCTCAACGTCGATTATCGGGTTATAAATTCTCTTTACCTGACGGATTGTATTCATAAGCTGTGAAAGACCCTCCAGAGCGTAGTACTCACACTGAATAGGTACGATAACAGTATCAACGGCACAAAGAATATTCACTGTTATAAGTCCGAGTGAAGGCGGACAGTCAATGAAAATAAAGTCGTATCTGTCCTTTACCGGGGCAAGCGCACTGCGGATTCTGCTCTCTCTCGACTGCATATCCACAAGCTCAAGCTCGGCACCTGCAAGATCCATATTTGCAGGAAGGATGTCGAGTCCCTTGTATGCGGTTGAAAGAATAACCTCATCTGCGGGAGTACCCCTGACAATTACATCGTAAGAGGACTTTTTAACGTCCCTTTTGTTGACTCCCAGGCCGCTTGTGGCGTTTCCCTGAGGGTCAGCATCAACAAGAAGTACCTTATAGCCGTAACAACCTATCGCCGCCGCAAGATTGACTGCTGAGGTTGTCTTACCGACTCCGCCCTTCTGATTGACTATTGCTACGGTTTTTCCCATATTTTTTCCCTTTCTTTATATATCAAAGGTGTTTTTTAGTCTGTAAAGAGTATTATAGCACATAGTTTTGCAGTTTTAAAGAGTTTGAGCATAATTTTTTAAATTATAAGAGCTTATTTCCTTGCCACTAAAGGGACGGACGGCCAATGGCCGCCCCTACCAATCCCTAATTCCTAGCCCCTCGTTCCTTTGTTCCACGTGAAACAATGAAAAAGACCCCGCCGTAGCGGAGTCCTTTTCGGGGTGTGAAAGAGAAAGATATGATATATGGAAATCACCGCAAGCAGTGTTACCAACTTATTCTACCTTTTCGGTAATTTTATACATAGCTTGCTTCGGTATCTCAATAAGATACACATAGCTTTCGCCGTTGTCTTTTCTTTTTATGTCAGCCTTGATACCTGCCTTCTGCATAGTATCAACAGCATGGTTTATAGTGTTAAGAAATATCTTTACATCGCTGAACATCCGTTTTGTTGTTCTTTTAGGAGCCTTTCTGCTTTCATTTGTTTCTTTTATAAGCTCCTCTGTCTGCTTAATGTTCAGCTTTCTGTTTATTATCTTTTCAAGTACAGGCATAATATCCTCGCTTTGGAGATTAAGTAAAGCCCTTGCATGTCTTTCAGACAGACCGTTTTCACAAAGAAGCTTTTTCACCTTATCGGGAAGTGCAAGAAGCCTGAGCTTATTTGAAACGGTAGACGGTGCCTTACCTATCCGCCTTGCCACCTCATCCTGAGTAATGGAAAACTCCTTCATAAGCTTCTCTATAGCATAAGCTTCCTCGAAATAGCCTAAATCCTGACGCTGAAGATTTTCAATAAGAGAAAACACCGCAGCTTTCATTGTATTTGCATCAATAACTATGCAGGGGACTGATATAAGCCCCGCAATTTTTGCTGCACGAAGTCTTCTTTCACCTGCCACAAGCTCAAATCCCTTTTCCGTCTCTCTGACGGTTATAGGCTGAAGAAGTCCGTTTGTTCTTATACTCAGAGCAAGATTAAGAAGCTCGCTCTGGTCGAAGGTCTGTCTCGGCTGATTAGGGTTAGGAAGTATCTTATCCGAATGAATGAGGAGTACCTGACCCGCCGTTCTGTTTCTTTCGCTTATCATTTAAAAAACATAACCTCCCTTTGTTCAGATAATACCACAACAAAGGAAGGTTGTCCACAAAAACAGTTTGTGCTTATTTTACTTTAACCGACAGTATAAATCATTATACAAGGGGATTCTTTGCAATTTTTGCCGAAGGACGGGGAAATTTAGCAGGAGTTGACGAAATCTTTTTGATTAAAATGATGTTTCTTTCTCCTGCATCCTCAAGCTCAAAGGTATGCTTCTCTGAAACAGTACCGCCAAGAGTCTTTATAGCTTTCTGCGCCGCTGAGATTTCCTCTTCAGCCTTTGCAGCCTTCATAGCAATGAATGAACCGCCAACCTTGACAAAGGGAAGACAGTACTCGGTAAGGTCACGGAGATTTGATACCGCTCTTGCAGTTGAAAAATCATACTTTTCACGGTATGCCTTGTTCTGACCGCCATCTTCAGCACGTGAATGCACCACATCAGCGGTAAGCTCAAGCTTTTCAAGGATATCCTTTATTACATTGAGTCTCTTGTTAAGACTGTCCATAAGGGTCATTTTAAGGTCAGGGCGGGCGATAAGCATTACAAGACCGGGGAAGCCTGCACCTGTACCAACATCGATAATCCTTGCGCCTTCCTTGATTTCAACCTTTGAAAAGACGGTAAGACAATCAAGAAAGTGCTTTATAACTATTTCTTCAGGCTCTGTTATTGCGGTAAGATTGATTTTCTCATTCCACTCAACAAGAAGCTTTGCATATAAATCAAAGCGTTCAAGAGCCTTATCGTCAAGATTTATGCCGTATTCTGTAGCTTTTTCCTTTAAAAGGTCCATAGGGATAAACATTTAATCACTTCCTTTTTGCAAGGTAAATAAGAAGAACAGATATATCTGCGGGGCTGACACCGCTGATTCGTGAAGCCTGACCAAGATTTGCCGGGCGTACCTTATTGAGCTTTTCCTGAGCCTCCATACGAAGACCAACTACCTCGGTATAATCCTCGATCATATCAAGCTTTCTCACCTCGAGACGGCGCATTTCCTCAACCTGAGCAAGCTGTCTCTTGATATATCCCTCATATTTTACTGCAATTTCAACCTGTTCAAATATCTCATAGGGGAGATCAGGTCTGTTTTTATCTGCAATTTTAAGTGCTTCGTAGTCAAGCTGAGGTCTTTTAAGAAGCTCAATGAATCTGCAGCCCGTAGAGAGGGGAGATGTTTCACGTGAAACAAGCACCTCGTTGAGCTCATCTGAAGGCGGTACGGAAAGAAGGGAGATTCTCTCTTTTTCTTCTTCAATAAGGCGGAGCTTTTCCTGAAGTCTCTGCCACTTTGCTTCGGATACAAGTCCGACACGGTATCCGTACTCTGTAAGTCTGATATCAGCGTTATCCTGCCTTAAAATAAGTCTGTATTCCGAGCGGGAAGTCATCATTCTGTAAGGGTCAGAGCAACCCTTTGTTACAAGGTCATCGATAAGAGTACCGATATATGATGAGGCTCTGTCAAGGATAAGAGGCTCCTTGCCCTTGATTTTCAGTGCTGCATTTATACCCGCAACGAGACCCTGAGCGGCGGCCTCCTCGTATCCGCTTGAGCCGTTGAACTGTCCGGCACCGTAAAGACCGTCGAAATCCTTGAATTCAAGGGTTGATTTAAGTGTAAGAGGGTCTACACAGTCGTACTCGATGGCGTAAGCCGTACGCATAACCTGAACATTTTCAAGTCCGGGTATAGTTTTGAGGAATTTCAGCTGAACATCCTCGGGAAGTGATGAGGACATACCCTGAAGGTACATTTCCTCGGTATTTTCACCGCATGGCTCAATAAAGAGCTGATGGCGCTTCTTTTCGGCAAAGCGTACTATCTTATCCTCAATAGAGGGACAGTATCTCGGGCCTACGCCGTCAATTTTGCCGCTGTAAAGAGGGGAGCGGTGTATATTGTCAAGGATAACCTTTTTGGTTTCCTCATTTGTATAAGTAATATAGCAGGGGAGCTTGTTTTCAGGCTTATACTCGCCGTCAAATGAGAAGGGTACTACCCTTTCATCACCGTCCTGACGCTCAAGACCTGAAAAATCAATGCTTCTGCGGTTAACTCGTGAAGGAGTACCGGTTTTAAAGCGTCTTGTTATAACGCCGAGCTTTCGCAGTGATTCTGTAAGCTCATTAGCCGCAAACATTCCGTCAGGTCCGCCGTCATAAACAACATCGCCAACATAAATCTTACCGCCTAGGAAGGTACCCGTTGCAATAATAACACATTTACAGTTGTATATTGCCTCAAGCTTGGTAACAATCTGCCACTTACCCTCTTCAGTACGGGTAAGCTCTGTAATCTCAGCCTGCACTAACTCAAGACCTTCTTCTCTTTCCATTACGTACTTCATGTACTCACTGTAACGGCGTCGGTCAATCTGCGCACGCAGTGAATGTACTGCGGGGCCCTTACCGAGGTTGAGTATACGGCTCTGCAGAGTATTGGCATCAGCCGCCTTTCCCATTTCACCACCGAGAGAATCTATCTCACGGACAAGGTGTCCCTTTGAGGTGCCGCCTATTGAAGGGTTGCAGGGGAGGTTGCCGACCCAGTCCATATTTATAGTAAACACACCGACGCTTACGCCGAGCCTTGCCGCAGCAAGACCTGCTTCGATTCCTGCATGACCCGCGCCGATGACTGCTACATCATATTCCTTTGCAAAATATCTCATAATATCACTTGCCTTTGAACGAAAAAGTTTTCAACATTCTGTGTGGAAAAACACCTGATTTTTGCCCAATTTTCATTGAATAGAATTTCTTTTCACGACCTGAGCATCATTTTAAAAAAATCTATCCAACAGAAACGAAAAACGGGTATTATTATTCTTATTTGTAATTATAATAGTACTTATTATTCTATATTAGCATTATTTTGAAGCTTTTACGAGTTCAAGCACATCTTTCGCTTCTTTAACGGTAAAATCCGCTTCATACTCTCTGAATTCCTCTTCGGAGCCGTAGCCCCAGAGCACTCCGCAGCTTTTAACATCCGCTCCCTTTGCACCCTCGATGTCATAGAGGCGGTCACCGACCATAAGCACCTCGTTTTTGTCTTCTGCACCGAGAAGCTCCATCGCCTCAAGGATAAGACCCGTCTTTGTGCTATGTCTGCTGTCATCCATGCGTACTCCGACAACAGCGTCAAATTTTTCTGTTATGCCGAGATGGTCAGCAACATTGTAAATAAGTCTGAGTGGCTTACTCGAAGCAATGCCCACCTTTACTCCCTCAGCCTTGAGAGAATCGATGAGTGATATCATACCGTTGTAAAGCTCACACTCGTAAATACCCTTGACGGTGTATCTCTCGCGGTACTTCTTTATATACTCGCCTACCGCTTCCTCACTTACTCCGTAGTAGTGAGTGAAGCTATAGTGAATCGGGGGACCGATAAACCTTTTAAGGTCGCTCATGTCAGGTACTTCTCTTCCCATCTGCTCAAAGGAATACTGCAGACTTTTAAGAATACCCTCACCCGTATCAACCACAGTACCGTCAAAATCAAAAATAACGTAACGGAACATACCAAAGAAACACAGCCGATTTATAAAAAATACAAATCGGCTTTCTCCTGTGAATTATTTAATTTCAGCTCTCTGATGAGCCTTTTCGAGGAATTTATCAACCTTAACAGAAAATCTTGTGTGACTTCCCCTGCCGATAAGACCTGCATTGTCATAAGCCTCAACGGTAAAGTCATATTTTCTTCCATCAGTTGCGGTAAGTGTTGCAATTGCATTTACCTCAACTCCGCACACAGTAGCTGCAAGATGCTCAATATTAAGAGCAGTACCTACTGTTGTAAGACCCTCAGGAAGCTCTGCCTGACAAAGCTCTGCTGCTGCCTGCTCCATAAGAGCCACCATTGAAGGTGTTGAGAAAACCTCAAGAGAACCGGAGCCGACCTTAGCTGCAGTCAGATCATGGTCAACGGTTATTTTTACCTCATGTTTCATTCCAATTTCCATAATATTATACCTCTTTATAAGGACTTGATAAGAGAGAACATTGTCTGATCGTCCTCGTTTATTACTATATTTGTCTCACCGTATATCGCTGTCTGTATTCTCTGTGCCGCAGCGGGGAATTCAATAAACACAACAGAGCTTTTACCCACATATCCGGTCTTGAAAACAGCACTGTCACTTATTGTTGTTTCAACTATCTCGTAATTTAACCATCCGTTTGTAAGAGCCTGAGTAGCATAGGTGAGAATTTCATTTTCTGTAAGATTTGTCTTTACATAGGGGAGAAGAGTCCTGAGCATACTGTTAAGCTCAAAATAGCTTGCACCCTTAATACTGTTTATAAGAGAGGTGATAACCATCCTCTGACGCCTTGTACGGCTTACATCAGAGTCCGGGTCACACTTTCTGATACGTGAGAAAATAAGAGCCTCTTCACCATCAAGAAGAACACTCTCTCCGTAGCTTACATTGAGATTGTGTGTTCTGTTCATATAGTCAGCCTCATATTTCTGTACCTTAACACGAAGACCGCCAAGAGCATCAATAATATCCTCGAAGGATGCAAAGTCAACAGTTACGTAATAGTCAATATTTATCTTGAAGTTGTTTTCAAGAGTATTTATAAGACAGTTCGCACCGCCCTTGGCATAGGAGGAGTTTATCTTATTGTAGGTCTGATTGCCGTTATGGTCAATATTGCAGTAGGTATCTCTGAAAAATGAGGTCATATTTATTTTATTGGTTGTCTTATTAAGAGAAACAAGAATAATAGTGTCACTTCTGCCGCCGTAGGAAAGACCCGTTCTGCTGTCGAGACCGATAAGCAGAATATTTATAACATCACTGCGTGACATAGGAGTCATACCGTTATGCGCCCAGTTATAAAGATACTCTCTGCCATTCTGAGAAACAACCTGATTGATTTCCTCATCGTCGATATCGTCATCCTCAACGTCAGCATTATCAATATCAAGCGTACTCTGTCCCTGAGGGGCAACCTGTGTAACCGGCTGGAAGTTTTCCTCACCGCCGGTTGTAACAAGTCCCAGAAGGTCGTTTACATATCCTACACCCAAAGCAGAGATAACCATCAGCAGTGTCAGTACAAAGCTTATATTCTTAGCTCTTCTCTTTTTGTCAAACCATATAAAGTCAAGAATGGGATTTCCCATACATTCACTTCTTTCTTTATTTCAGTATTCTCCGATTTTAAGAGAAATTATTCTTCAGTTACAGCTTCCTCTGTACCCTCGATGCCTTCAGCATCTTCCTGAGCTTCGCCCTCGTCCTTTTCTTCCTTAAGGCTGATTGCGGAAACTACCTTTTCACCCTCGGAAAGCTTCATAACGCGTACACCCTTTGATGTACGTGAAACAGTACTGATCTGTGAAGAGGGGATTCTGATTATGATACCGTCGGAGGAAATAAGGATAACGTCGTCATCTTCCTCAACCATAACAACGGAGGTAACAAGTCCGTACTTTTCGATGTGGTAGTTGATAACTCCCTTACCTGCTCTTGACTGAAGTCTGTATTCATTGTGCTCACTGAGTCTGCCGAGACCTGTTTCTGAAACAGTAAGAATCTTCTTGTTGTCATCGCCTTCGGCTATGGTACACATACCGATAACCTCGTCGCCTTCCTTAAGCTCTATAGCCTTAACACCTCGTGCAGTTCTGCCTATGGGACGGCAGTCTGTCTCGTTGAAGCGTATGGACATACCCTGTCTTGTTGCAACAAGAATATCCTCGTTACCGTCAGTAAGACGTACCCATGAAAGCTCGTCACCTTCATCAAGATTAATTGCAATAATACCGCTCTTACGGAGATTACGGTACTGTTCAAGCTCGGTACGCTTGATGATACCGTTTCTTGTAACCATGCAAAGGTACTTTGTTTCCTCACCACCGAAGTCGGGCACCTTAATCATTGAGCTTATCTTTTCTTCATTTTCAAGGGGGAGAAGGTTAACAACATTCATACCCTTGCTCTGTCTGCTTCCCTCGGGAATCTCATAGCCCTTGAGACGATATACCTTACCCTTGGTGGTAAAGAACATAATAAAGTCATGGCTTGAGCAGGTGAACATTGTCTGTGCAACGTCCTCTTCTCTTCTTGTCATACCCTTAACGCCTCTGCCACCTCTTCTCTGGAGAGAATAAGCCTGAGCGGGCTGACGCTTGATGTAACCCATATTGGTAAGAGTATAAACGCACTCCTCCTCGGGAATAAGGTCTTCAATGTCAACCTCACCGCTGATAGCAGCAATTTCTGTTCTTCTTTCGTCTCTGAATTTATCACCGATAGCCTGAGCTTCAGTCTTTACAATTTCCTTAACTCTAGCTTCTGAAGCGAGAATTTCATTATATTCCTGAATTTTAGCCATAAGTGCAGCTAATTCTTCTTCAATCTTTGTTCTTTCAAGACCTGTAAGCTGACCGAGACGCATCTTTACGATAGCATCAGCCTGAATTTCAGTAAGACCGAAGCGGTCAATAAGAGCCTGCTTACCTGTTGCCTGATCCTTTGATGCACGGAGGATTTTGATAACCTCATCGATGAAGTCAAGAGCAATTTTGAGACCCTCTAAGATGTGAGCTCTTTCCTGAGCTTTTTTGAGATCGTAGCGTGTTCTTCTTACGATAACCTCCTTCTGGAAGTTTACATAATGCTCGAGCACCTGCTTGAGAGTGAGGATTTTAGGCTCACCGTTTACAAGGGTAAGCATAATGATACCGTAGGAAACCTGAAGCTGTGTAAGTGAGAAGAGGTGATTGAGCACAACCTGGGGGTTTGCGTCACGCTTAAGGTCAACAACCATTCTCATACCCTCACGGTTTGAGTAGTCGTTGATATCTGCAATACCCTCAATCTTCTTATCCTTTACAAGGTCAGCTATTGATTCAATAAGACGGCGCTTATTTACCTGATAAGGAAGCTCAGTAACAACAATTGAGAATCTGCCGTTTTTGTTTTCAACAATTTCTGTTCTTGCTCTTACAACGATTTTACCTCTACCTGTAGCATAAGCTGCTCTGATACCGCTTCTGCCCATAACAATACCTGCTGTGGGGAAGTCGGGACCCTTGATAAACTGCATAAGCTCATCAAGCTCGCAGTCCGGATTATCGATATAATAGCACATACCGTCAACAACCTCACCGAGATTGTGGGGAGGAATGTTTGTAGCCATACCAACAGCGATACCTGTTGAGCCGTTAACGAGTATGTTTGGGAAACGTGAGGGAAGTACGGTGGGCTCCTTAAGACGGTCATCGTAGTTGGGAGCAAAATCAACCGTATCCTTGTCTATATCTGTGAGCATCTCCATTGAGATTTTGCTCATCTTACTTTCTGTGTAACGGTATGCAGCAGGGGGGTCACCGTCAACTGAACCGAAGTTACCGTGACCATCAACAAGGATGTATCTTGTTGAGAACTTCTGTGCAAGACGTACCATAGCATCGTAAACAGATGCGTCACCGTGAGGATGGTACGAACCGAGTACCGAACCAACGGTATCGGCGCACTTACGGTATGCCTTTTCGGGATAAAGACCGTTTTCGTGCATTGTGTAAAGAATACGTCTGTGAACGGGCTTGAGACCGTCTCTGACGTCGGGAAGTGCACGGGAAGTAATAACCGACATAGAGTAGTCAAGGAAGGACTTTCTCATTTCCCTGTTAAGGTCAACGTCGATTATAGTCTGGTTTTCATAATTTAAATTTTCCATTTTATCACCGTCTGTTTCTTATTTTGGCTTATATTTTCTGATACTTATCTGCAAAAAAATTATCTTTGATGCTTCTGATTTCTTCGTACTGCTCTTCGTTGAGCACTCTTTTAGGTATGTTTATTACATTTGCCGCTTTTGTGAGAAACCAGATATATTCATCACTTTCAACAACACCCGCAATCGTTCTGAGTCCGAAATGTTTTTCGTTCGTACCCTTGAAGTTTCCGTCGGGAAGGAAGGTCTGTACGATGTGATCATCGTAAAAATCAATTACAACGGGTCTTTTTATAATGCGGGAGTTGAGCTGCTTTTTCATATACTCTCTGTTGAGAATAAATGGTACAACATTGTTTATAATAAAAAGAGTCAGAGCAAGAATCGAAAAATAAATTCCGAATATGAGACCGCCTGCAAACATTAATCCGAAGGGGATAAGACCTCTTTTTATTCTCATGGAAAAGAGGGCGGGCTCAGCCTTTTTTGAGTAGCTTATGTAATCCTCAGGTACGGGAGTAAAGCTGAGAGATAATATTTTCATATTCCTGCCTCCCCGATAAATCCGTTTCCGAGCTTTTCAAAGAGAATCTGCTTTACACGAAAATAATCTCCCGTTTTGATAAATTCTCTCTGCAGGGATATGGGAGCAACACCTTCATCAACGACTATTGTGATGCATCCGTTTTTTTCCTGACAGTAAACAAGCTCATCGTAATAATACTCACTTTTGCTATAGGGAGTAGTAAAGACAATTTTTTCATCGTAAAAAACAAGCTGTACATCGGTTTTCTGTATGCACTGTGAAGCAACATTTTTTATATTGGTTGCCTTCATAATCATATAAACCGAAATGAAGTTAGCTATAAAGTGTACAGGGAAAATATAAAAGTATGTGTTGTCCTTGAGTATATATCCTGCGACGAAATAAAGAGCACCTGCAATAACATTGACAGCAAGAGCTATCTTTATAAGCAGTGAAAGCTTCATAACACCGAATTTTTTCTGCCATACACCCACGGACTGCTCATAGGAGTAAGGACTTTCCCTGTATATAATTCCGTAAGGGGTCATTTTATCAAATCCTTGAAAATTCGGAATTCGGAGTTCTGTGTTTGGAATGGCGGGTAATATATCATAAAATTACAGCCATATATTCCACCGAATTTACGAATTTTTATTAATAGTTAAACTTATTTTTTTTTAAAATATAAAAGTGGCGGGATCTACATTTATACTAATGAGACTTTCCCCGCGATTGCGAATCGCGCATTGATTAAACATCCAAGTTCTGAACGTACTTCGCATTCTTCTCAATGAATTCACGACGGGGCTCAACCTTGTCGCCCATAAGAATTGAGAAGGTTTCGTCGGCTGCGATAGCATCCTCAAGAGTAACACGAAGCATAATTCTGTTTTCGGGATTCATTGTAGTTTCCCAAAGCTGCTCGGGGTCCATTTCACCAAGACCCTTATATCTCTGAATGTCAGCGCCGGGCATTTCAACCATCTTTCTGTCTCTTTCCTCGTCGGAGTAAGCATATTCGTGCTTTTTACCCTTTGAGAGCTTGTAAAGAGGGGGCTGTGCGATATAAACATATCCGCCGTCAATAAGAGGACGCATATATCTGAAGAAGAATGTAAGAAGAAGAGTTCTGATGTGAGCACCGTCGACGTCGGCATCGGCCATGATAACGACCTTGTGGTAACGGAGCTTACTTTCATCGAAATCGTCTGCAAAGCCTGCACCGAGAGCAGTAACAACAGGAAGAAGCTTTTCGTTGGAAATAACCTTGTCGGGTCTTGACTTTTCAACGTTGAGCATTTTACCCCAGAGGGGGAGAATAGCCTGGATTGTTCTGTCTCTGCCTTCCTTTGCAGAGCCGCCCGCTGAGTCACCCTCTACGATGTAAATTTCTGTCTTTGAGGGGTCCTTTTCAGTACAGTCGGCAAGCTTACCGGGAAGTGAATTAGATTCAAGAGGAGACTTTCTTCTTGCAGCCTCTCTTGCACGTCTTGCAGCCTCTCTTGCTCTTGAAGCGTCGAGTGACTTTGAAACGATAGTCTTAGCAACAGAAGGATTCTCTTCAAAGAAATCTGTAAGCTTATTATAAACGGTGTTTGAAACGAGCTTTGTCATTTCTGTGTTACCGAGCTTGCCCTTTGTCTGTCCTTCAAACTGAGCCTCAGTAAGCTTAACGGAAATAACTGCAACAAGACCCTCACGGCAGTCCTCACCGGTGAGCTTTGTGTCGGCATCCTTAAGATAGCCGTACTTCTTGCCGTATTCGTTGAATACCTTGGTAAGAGCTGTCTTGAAGCCTGTTTCATGTGTACCGCCGTCTACTGTGTTAACGTTATTGGCATAGGAGAAGATTCTTTCCTTATAGCCGTCATTATACATAAGAGCAACCTCGGCACTTCTGTCACCGTCAACGCATGAGAAATGGATAACCTTCTCATGTACTGCAGTAAGACCGTAGCTTTCATTGATATGCTCAACGAAAGAGCCGATACCACCCTCGTAGCAGAAGTAGTCCTCAAGAATATTGTCGGGATCACGCTTATCTGAAAGAGTGATTGCAAGACCCGCATTAAGGAATGCTGACTCACGAAGATGATTCTTAAGTGTATCGTAATCGTAAATTGTTGTTTCCTGGAAAATAAGAGCATCAGGCTTGAACTTTACAAAAGTACCTGTTTCGGTTGTATCACCGATGATAGTGAGGTCAGTCTTGATATTACCTCTTTCAAAGCGCTGATGATGTACGTGTCCGTTCTGTGAAACCTCAACCTCCATCCACTCGGAAAGAGCATTAACAACGGATGAACCAACACCGTGAAGACCGCCTGATACCTTGTAGCCGCTACCGCCGAACTTACCGCCGGCATGAAGTACGGTAAGAACAACCGTAACTGCGGGAAGACCCTGCTGTTCATTGATACCTACGGGGATACCACGGCCGTTGTCTCGTACGGTAATAACATCACCGGGGAGAATTTCAACCTCGATGTGAGTACAGTAGCCTGCAAGAGCCTCGTCAATTGAGTTGTCGACGATTTCATAAACAAGATGGTGCAGACCTCTGGGACCTGTTGAGCCGATGTACATACCGGGACGCTTTCTTACTGCCTCAAGTCCTTCAAGAACCTGAATGGCATCAGCGTTGTATTCCTCGGTAACAACGGTGTCCATTACTTCAATTTCTTCTGTTACTGTTTCCTGAATTTCAGCGTTAGCCTTGATTTCATCCATGGCTAAACCTCCTTGTATTAAATGCAGAATGCAGAATGCAAAATGCAAAATTATGGTCGCGGGTTAACTGAATATAATACAATCAGCTTTTCCCGCAGAAAAAAGTTTTTAAAATTTTAATATTTTTTCAGCCTTCGGCTGTTAATTTACTAATCAATTATATAACTTATATGACTGTAAAATCGGCGGACTAAATTTTCCTCTTATTACCCTTCTGCGGCGCAATTCTGCATTCTGCATTTTGCATTCTGCATTCTGCATTATTTAAACGGGTCTTCTGTTCTCTTTAAGAGTGTTGTTGTAGAAATCTGTGAAAGGTAGATTATAATCTTACCTTCCTTATTTCTGCAGACGATGAAGCTTTTAGGTAATTCATTCGAAACCTCAATAACTCTGCCTTCCTTCTGAGCAAGAGAAAGATAATCTCTTGTCTTTTTAGCTACGGTAGTATTATCAAGGTCGAAAATACCTATTATTTCATCAAAAGTGATAACTGTGTTCTGTCCTAAATGAAGGTACATGTAAGCCTCCGAAAATTCGGAATTCGGAATTCGGAATTCGGAATTTATTTTTCCGCCGAATTTACGAAAACCTTTTATTTTAACCTTCCGTTTTCTATTTCAAAAGATTTACCGTACTTCAGATTCTGGACTGCGGAAGGGTCGCAGCATGTAATAAAGACCTGCCAGTCCTTTATATGATTAAGGATATAATTCTGTCTTGAAACATCCAATTCACTCATAACATCGTCAAGAAATGCAACTGGCTGCTGACCGGAAAAGCTTCTTATAACTGCCGCTTCTCCGAGCTTAAGAGCAAGAGCCGCCGACCTTTGCTGACCCTGAGAGCCGTATGTACGGGCGGGGAGTGAATCAATCTTTATTGAAAGGTCATCTCTGTGAGGACCTACTGATGTAAAACCTGTAGTTATATCGTTACGGCGTGACTGATAAAGCTGATTTTTCATATTTTCATATAATTCCTGCTTATCGTCACCGTAAACAACTGTCTGCTGACTGTACTCTATAATAAGCTTTTCTCTTTCAGATGAAAGTCCCGAATAAATTTCATCGGTAAATTGTGAAAGCTTATTTATATATCCGATTCTCTGACGTATAATCTCCGAAGCAAAGAAGGCTATTCTTTCTTCCCATATATCGAGAGTATCGTAAAGCTCCGAATGAAACTGTACATCCTTAAGAAGTACATTTCTCTGAGCAATCGCTTTATTGTACTGTGAAAGAGTAACACCGTACTTCGGCTTTAACTGACTTATAGCAATGTCAAGAAATCTTCGCCTTTCGTAGGGTCCGTCCTTTACAAGAGAAAGATGCTCGGGAGAAAAAACAACTGCGAGAAATTCACCCATAATACCCGACGCACTTTTCTGCTTAATACCGTTGAGTATAAACTTTCTTCCTTCGCCTATTTCAAGTGAAGCACTCTGGTCTCTATCATAGGCATTGAAGTCCATATAAAGATTTGCCTTTGTACTGTTGAAATTAATAAGCTCTGCATCCTTTGATGCACGGAATGAGCGGCAGCCTGTAAAAAGCCACATACCCTCGAGAAGATTAGTCTTACCCTGGGCATTCTGACCGTAAATAATGTTTATACCCTCGCAAGGATCAATATTAATATGTGAAATATTACGGAAATTTTTTACTTCAAGCTGTTTTACGTACATTTCGTCCTCCGTAAATTCGGAATTAGGTGATAATTACTTTATAACCTCATACACAACTCTTTCAAATTCGAAGAAATCGCCCTCTTTAAGCTTTTTTCCTCTTGAAAGACAGGTTTCTCCGTTAACCTTTACAAGGCCGTCTAAAATAACCATTTTTGCCTGTCCTCCGGTAGATACGGCGGATGAAAACTTAAGAGCGGCATCAAGACGGATGTTTTCTGTTGTTATCTGAAGAGGTACTCTCTTTTTTTCGGGAGTACTTTTAACTGTTACTTTGATTTTCATAATTTAACCTCTTTTTTTTAAAGGGATTAGGGACTAGGGAATAGGGATTAGTAGCATTTTTATTTTCGCAGGCAGTATCTTACCTGTTTTATCTGCTTCAGTGCGTGACTATCGGCTACTGACCCCTGACTACTTAAATACGTACGGGAAGTACGAGGAAGAAGAAGTCGTCGCCTTCAAGGGGTGAGAAGGTGATAGGCTGATTTGAGCTTGACATCTCAATTTTGATTGTATCTGCGTCGCAAGCCTTGAGACAGTCAAGTACAAAACGGTTATTGAAGCCGATTTCTATTGTCTTACCCTCGATATCAGCTGCCATCTTGTCGCTTGCAGTACCGATTGCGGTAACTGATGAGAATTTCATAATACCGTTTTCAACTGTGCAGCGAACGGGGCTTGATTTATCTGTAATGATAAGTGAGGTTCTTTCGATACATTCGATAAGGCGCTTTGTATCAACTACAATTTTTGTACCCCATGTAAGAGGAATTGCGCTCTTATAATTAAGGAAATTACCCTCAAGAAGTCTTGAGATTATTTCATAGCCGTCAATCTTGAATATAATATGTCTGTCACCGGCTCTGATTTCGATTTCCTTTTCATCATCGCCTGAAAGCTTGATGATTTCGTTAAGAGTCTTTGCAGGGACAACAAATGAAAGCTCAGGCTTTTCCTCTGAGAAGTAGTTTACTTCCTCACGTCTGATTGCAAGTCTTGCACCGTCAACTGCAACAAGAACTATCTTATTCTCGCTTATTTCAAACTTTACACCTGTATGTACGGGGTTTCTTTCACCGGTTGAAACAGAGAAGATAGTTTTCTTTATCATATCCTTAAGTACTGCTTGCTTAACCTTTATATCAGAATACTTGTTAAGGCTGGGAAGCTCGGGATAGTCATCGGCAGAGGTACCGATAATTGAGTATTCTGCTTCACCTGACTTTATTTTACTGATATTTCTTTCGTCGCAGTCGATTGATACCACATCCTCGGGTACCATTCTTAAAATATCGCAAAGGTTCTTTGCATTAAGCACAACCTTACCTGCTTCGTAAACCTCACAGTCGAGAAGTACAACTGAACCAACCTCAAGATCATAACCTGTAAGCTTTACCTTGCCGTCAGCTGCTTCAATAAGAATACCCTCAAGGGCGGGGATTGTAGATTTGTTGGAAACTGTTCTCTGAACATTCATGCAAGCCTTTGAGAGCTCTGCACTGTCACAAATTATTCTCATGAAAAAATCCTCCGTTTTTCGTAAATCATATCTATCATTATTTAGTAGTAGTAGTAGGTGGTGTTGAAACTGCGGAAAAATGCAGAAAACCGAGATTTTATGCGCTTTTTTTCCATATTTTTTCTGTTGATTAAAATGTTGATAATTTTAATCTTTCAACACGGCACTTTTTCACAATGTGTAAAAAGTGGAAAATGTGTGTGGAATGTTATAAACTGTGTGGAAAATTACTGCTCGTTTATGTTCTTTATAATGTCGTCTACAGTGGCCTTAAGAGCGATATCTTTTTCGAGCTTATGCTTGATTTCCTTAAGTGCATAGATGATGGTTGAGTGGTGCTTATTACCGAATTCGTTACCGATTGCCTTAAGTGAAAGACCTGTTACCTGGTCAACGATGTAAATTGCAACCTGTCTTGCAAGAGAGATGTTTGAGCTTCTCTTATCTGAGCGGATATCAGCGGGAGTAACGTCAAAGGTACGTGAAACCTCACCGATGATATTTTCAACTGTTACGGGAAGAGGCTGATTATCGTTGATAATATCACTTATTGCTTTTTTCGCAACACCGATTGTGGGCTTTGAGCCCTCCATATCCTGATAAGCCTTGATTTTCTTTACCGCACCCTCAAGCTGACGGATGTTTTTCTTGATGTTATCTGCAATAAACTTGATTACATCGTCGCCGAGGTCAAGATTAAGGTCATCTGACTTCTTTTTAACGATAGCCATTCTTGTCTCAAGTGTGGGAGGCTGAATGTCAGCTATAAGACCCATTTCAAAGCGGGTACGGAGTCTCTCCTCAAGAGTCATCATTTCTCTGGGAGGTCTGTCTGAGGTGAGAACAACCTGCTTGTCGTTTGAGGTAAGAGCATTGAAGGTATGGAAAAATTCTTCCTGAGTTGTTTCTGCTCTTGCGATAAACTGAATATCGTCAACAAGAAGCACGTCACATTTTCTATACTTTTCATGGAAAGCATAGGTATTATGATTTCCGATGTAGTAAACAAGCTCGTTGGTGAAAAGCTCACCGCTTGTGTAGATGATATCCGCATTGGGATTATTCTGTTTGATTTCATTCATGATAGCCATAAGAAGGTGAGTCTTACCGAGACCTGAGTGGCCGTAAATGAAAAGGGGATTATATGCCTTACCGGGATTTGCGGCAACATTGATTGCAGCAGCATGTGCGAATTTGTTTGAAGGACCCGTAATGAAGTTTTCAAAGGTGTAATCATAATCGGGGTCACTCTTTTTGCCGTCGCCTTCGGTATCGTTTTTGATAAGGTCACCGGGTACAACATATTCAACCGTAACAGGGAAGCCGAGTACGTTTTCGAATGCGGTGTTGACTACCAGTGAGAATTTATCTACGATGATTTTTTTCTTAAAGTCGCTGATTGAAAGATAAACTGTATCGTTTTTAAAGCTTACAAACTCCAGGGGAGAGAGCCACACGTTATAGGCAACCTCTGCAACGGAGCATCTGATTTCTTCTTTTACTAATGCCCAGATTTCGTCGAATGAATCCATAATTATCCTCCTTGATTTTGATGTTATTTTTTCTTTAAGCCGATTTCTGCTCTATAATATATATAATATATA
>JAFZFT010000022.1 GCA_017555765.1 Clostridia bacterium
TCATCGGCGACTGGAATGTCAGCAAGCAGCTTTTCCCTGACGGACTCAAGCCCGTTAATGATATGATTAAGTCTTATGGTCTTATCCCCGGCATATGGTTTGAGATGGAAAATGTCGCTCCGCTTTCGGCTATATATAACGAAACCGATCATTTGCTTTCTCGTCAGGGGGTACCACTTTCGGTTGGCGGTCACAGATTCCTTGATATGCGTGACGAATGGTGCTTTAACTATCTTGACGAAAAGGTAATAAAACTTCTCAGCGACAGTGGTTATGGCTATCTTAAGGTGGATTATAACGAAAATATCGGTGTTGGATGTGACGGTGCTGAAAGCCTCGGTGAGGGACTTCGTCAGTATGTGCTTGGTAGTCAGGAATACTTCAGGCGTATTCACGAAAAGCTGCCTGACCTCGTAATCGAAAACTGTGCAAGCGGCGGTCATAGACTTGAGCCTTCAACTATGGAGCTTTGTTCTCAGGCAAGCTTCTCGGATGCCCACGAATGTAAGAGCATCCCCATCATAGCGGCAAACGTGCAGAGAATGATTAAACCCTCACAGAGTCAGATTTGGGCGGTACTTCGCAAGGAAGATGACATTCACAGAGTTAATTACAGCCTTACCGCAGGCTTCCTCGGCAGACTTTGCCTTAGTGGTGAAATCTTCGATATACCCGATGAAAACTGGCAGATAACACTTGATGCGGTAAAGTTCTACGGAGAAATCGCACCGATTATCAAGGACGGCTATACAAGAATCATTGAGTGTACTGCAGAAGATTACAATGACCCCACAGGTTATCAGATTGTACTTCGTGAGCTTGGCAATAAAGCTCTTTTGATTGTACATACATTTAAAGATGGAGCAAATCCGCCTATAGAAAAACATCTTGCTGATTGGCAAATCACAAAGACCTTTGGCAGTGACCTTGACGGTGATTTCAGAGGTAAGGCATATATCTTAGAAAAATAAAAGGAGCAAAATTATGGAAAAATATTTAATCAACCCGAATCATAAAATCAGTAAGATCAACAAAGAAATTTACGGACACTTCTCAGAGCATTTGGGCAGATGCATATATGAAGGTCTTTATGTTGGTGAGGATTCTCCCATACCCAATGTAAACGGTATGCGAAAGGACGTTGTTGATGCCCTCAAGGAAATGGGCATTCCCGTGCTTCGTTGGCCCGGCGGATGCTTTGCTGATGAGTATCATTGGAAGGACGGTATTGGACCGAAAGAAGCAAGAAAAAAGATGATTAACACCCATTGGGGCGGTGTAGTTGAAGATAACAGCTTCGGCACTCATGAATTCTTTGAGCTTTGTGAGCAGCTGGGCTGTGACGCTTATGTCAACGGCAATGTCGGCTCAGGTACAGTTCAGGAAATGAGTGAGTGGGTTGAATATATGACCTTTGACGGTGTATCACCTATGGCTGAGCTTCGCAAGGCTAACGGCAGAGAAAAGCCCTGGACTGTAAAATATTTTGGCGTTGGTAATGAAAACTGGGGTTGCGGCGGACACATGCACCCTGAATTTTATGCTGACCAATACAGACGGTATGAAACCTATGTCCGTGATTACGACGGCAACAAGCACATTTACAGAATCGCCTGCGGTGCAAACGTTGACGATTACAACTGGACAGATGTACTTATGAAAAAAGCCGCAAGCCGCATTAACGGACTTTCCCTGCACTATTACACAGTACCCGGTGAGTGGAGAAAAAAGGGCAAAGCTCTCGAATTTACCAAAGATGAATATTACACCACTATCGAAAAGGCTTACAGAATGGAAGAGCTTGTCAGCCGTCACGGCGATATTATGAATCGCTATGACCCGAAAAAGCGTGTAGGTATGATTGTTGACGAATGGGGTACCTGGTATGACGTTGAAGAAGGCACCAACCCCGGCTTCCTTTATCAGCAGAACACTATGCGTGATGCCATTGTAGCAGGTCTTACCCTCAATATTTTCAACAAACACTCCGACAGAATCAGAATGGCTAACATTGCACAGACAGTAAATGTTCTTCAGGCTGTGGCTCTCACCGACGGCGAAGATATGCTCCTGACTCCCACATACCACATCTTCAAGATGTACAAGGACCATCAGGAAAACACACTCCTCGGCTCATACATAACAACTCCCGACCTTTCCGAAAAAGGCACTCTGCCGAAGCTTATCGAAAGTGCATCGGTTAAAGAAGACGGCACAATTATTGCAACCATCGTCAACACATCAGCCGACGAAGGCGCAGAAATCCACTGTCAGATTGCAGACTTTACTCTTAAAGGTCTTGAAGCAGAGATTCTCACAGGTGAGATGCACGACTATAACAGCTTTGAAAATAAAATCGCTGTCGGCACAAAGGTATTCAGTGACTATGAGATTCTTGCAGACGGCTTCAAGACAACAATTCCTCCCTGCTCAATCGCTAAGTTCATAATTAAATAATATGGCGGAATGTAAAAGATGTCTTCTGCATGAAGCGGCAGAAGAAGATACCCTCAAAAGCATAAAGGAGCGGATTGAAAAGCTCTCCGAAAAAGAAAAGGCACCCGACGAGCTTTACGAAAAAAGACTCAGCGAGTGCAAAGAATGTGAAAATCTCATATCAGGCGTATGTATGAAATGCGGCTGTTATGTAGAATTCAGAGCAGCATTTAAAAAGAATAGCTGTCCCAATGGAAAGGACAAAAGATGGTAAATTTAAAAGCAAGCAGAAACCGAAAAGGACTGCTTGCTATTTTTAGTTACTAAATATTTTATATATTACTTGACTTTCCTCCTTTTCAGAGCAATATATAACACTACCAAAACTAAAGGAGACAAAGTCAATGTTTAACATCAGCGAAAAAACAGTAGAACGATTAAGGAAGGAATACCCTACCGGTGCAAGAGTTGAACTTATTCATATGGATGATCCATATAACACAAAGTTGTTTCCGGGTGCAAGAGGTACAGTAAAATATGTAGATGATATCGGTACGATTCATGTCAGGTGGGATTGTGGTTCTTCCCTTGGGGTTGTGTATGGTGAGGATGCTTGCAGGAAAATAAAAGAAGATTAATTTTGACAACATAAAAATAAGCACTGTGCGAGATAACTTTTCTCGTTCAGTGCTTATTTTGATTATTCTGTGTCTGCAGAGCCTGTTTGCCTTTCTGCAACCTTTTGGCGCTTTCTACAATTTCTTGTGTTTTGAGCCAAACGGCGCTTGTTGCATTCATAACTACCACAGTATTTCTTCTTAACGGCTTTTCCTTTTCGCAAAAATGCATTGCCGCATATTGGACAAGTAAGAATAACAGGTCGTTCATTAGAGTCAAGTTCAGCAAGAGCGTTTTTTAGTTTCGGCAACGGATCTTCACATATTTCCTTCGCAAGCGTATACCAGGCTATATCAAAAACGGAATGAATATCCGCTGCGAGTACAACACGATTCTTCTTATGATTAACCTTCAGGCGCATACGAAAGTCAGGTATCATATCTATCAATCTATCACGAAGCTCTTCGTAATCGTCGAATGGTACTCTTGCAAACCCTTCTTCCTGAGAGTTGATATGAACAGGAGAATCATTTTGCTTCGACTCCTGCATTTCCTTTAAAAGCTCACCCGGTGTAATAGCTGAATAGTTTTTGCTTTCAGGTCCTTCTTCAGGGAAATCTATCTTATACTTTTCAAGAAAAGGTACGCCTTCAAAATATCTCCCTTCTTTTGCAAGGTCAAACGCTTCATCGTCATTTCCTTTTTCCATCATATCAAGAGCAAAAGAAAATGCCGCCACTTGATAAAACTTTTCTAGATCACACATGAATTTTCTGACATCAAAAATACCATCTCGCTCTATTAGGAAGGAGTCATCTGCTAAATCAAACTCATCTTCGCCCATAAGAGCAGAAATCTCATCCACAAAATACGGGTGTGCTACTTCATTGCACCATTCAATAATCAATTCATCAAACGGCTTCTCTTCTGAGGGGTCGTTTATTTTTAATGCAAGGTTATAAAAA
>JAFZFT010000145.1 GCA_017555765.1 Clostridia bacterium
ACCTAATTAAACTTTTACAGTATGTGTTTGGTTATGCTGTTGTTTATCTTGAAGATGTGGCGAATATCTCTCGTGGTGTTAGAGTTGTAAAAAGAGAATTGACTGATGAGGGTAAATATCCGGTATATCAAAACTGTCTTTCACCAATGGGCTACTATTACGATTTTAATACTAAGGGTGAAACAACATTTGTAATAAGTGCAGGTGCAGCAGGGGAAATAGGATACTCTGATAAGGATTTCTGGGCTGCAGATGATTGTTTGGTTTTCTCGGAATTGAAAGGGATATCTAATAGATTTATATATCATTTCTTAAAAACCAAACAGAACTATATATATTCAAATGTGCGTAAAGCAAGTATCCCAAGATTATCAAAAGCGATAATTGAGAAGATAAAAATTCCTCTCTTTTCAATTGAAGAACAACAACGCATTGTTGATATACTTGACCGTTTCGACATTCTTTGTTCCGACATATCCGCAGGTCTTCCTGCTGAAATCGAAGCAAGACAGAAGCAATATGAGTATTACAGAGACAAGTTACTGACTTTTAAAGAAATATCTTGAGGTATAAAAGATGTTGGAAACAATTGATCCTAAATGTTTTATGATAAATTGTAAGTTTATAGGTAAAGGATTATCGTATGAGGATTATTTGATAGAGATTTTAAATTGGTCAGGTTTTTTCAGAAATAAAGCAGGTTTATATTCAGAGTACAGACCGCCTGAATCGGAATCTAATGGAGAATCTGATGCGATTTCAGATGGATATGAGGTCGATTTTAAAATCTTAATTAATCAGGATGTGATGAACGGGTTGATAAAAAATAAACCAACCGTTGATAAAAGTTATATAAGTCAAGGAATTATTCTGGTTAATGACAATCCTAATCCTACTCCTATTGTAAAGAAAAATGTTTTATATGACATCATGGACATAACTTCTGACGAAATAGAGCAGAATGATTTTAAAAATGATACTGCTAGAAACTTTATTAAAAATCTCAAAAAAGATAAGAATTTGTTTTTATACTATCCTTACGAATTTCAGGGAGACAAAATATACAATGTAAATGCTTTTGCAAGGTTATTTACACAACTTTTTAAAATACCTCTTGAGTATCGCACTCAAGAGCGACCAGATAAAGATACATATATTTGTATTAAAGTGAATGAAAATTTCTTGATTTTTGAATGGGTAGAGAATAAATTTATATGCAGAGATATAGTTAATGAGTTGCTATGTTCTACATACAGGGATTATAAATTATATTCGTTTTTTTAGAAAGGAAAGTAAAAATGAGCCAATACAACATTATACTTTCAACGTCTGAAGCAACAGTTGTATCTGAATATGAGCCTGAACAGAAACGCTCCGACTCCTATCAGAGCGAAGCCGCACTTGAAAATGCCTTCATCAAGCAACTGACACAGCAAGGCTATGAATATCTTACCATTGATTGTACTACTGCACTCATTCATAACCTTCGCTTACAACTTGAAAAACTCAACAACTATAAGTTCTCCGATAAGGAATGGAAATATTTCTTTGAGAATGTTCTTTCCAACGCCAATGACGGTATCGTTGAAAAGACAAGACTTATACAGGAAGATAATGTTCAGGTGCTTAAATGCGATGACGGCACAAGTAAGAACATTACTCTTATCGATAAGAAGAACATTCATAACAACTTCCTTCAGGTTATCAACCAATATACCGAAGAAGGGGGTAACTATGAAAATCGCTATGATGTTACCATTCTTGTCAATGGTTTCCCTTTGGTTCATATCGAACTTAAGCGTAGGGGCGTTGCACTTAAAGAAGCCTTTAACCAGATAGAACGTTATCAGCGTGACAGTTTCTGGGCAGGTTGCGGTTTGTATGAGTATGTTCAGTTATTCGTTATCTCCAACGGAACAAGAACAAAGTATTACTCAAACACCACAAGAATAAGTGCAATTAAAGAGCGTGACGGAAAGAAGAAGGTACAGAAGACAAGCAGTAGTTTTGAATTCACTTCATTCTGGGCAGACGCTAACAATAAGGTTATCCCTGACCTTGTCGATTTCACAAAGACTTTCTTCCAAAAGCATACGCTGCTTAACATCATCACAAGGTACTGTGTCCTTACTAGTGAAAACCTTCTTTTAGTAATGCGACCTTATCAGATTGTTGCCACAGAGCGTATTCTTAACCGTATTGAAATCGCTTCTAACTATAAGAAGATGGGAACGATTGACGCTGGTGGTTACATATGGCACACCACCGGCTCAGGAAAGACCCTGACTTCATTCAAAACTGCACAACTTGCGTCTAAACTCCCTTATGTTGATAAGGTTCTCTTCGTGGTTGATAGAAAAGACCTTGACTATCAGACAATGAAGGAATATGACCGTTTTGAGCGTGGTGCCGCTAACGGCAACAGAAACACGAAGATTCTTCAGCGTCAGTTAGAGAATAAGGACGAAAAGGGTAATCCTCACGAATACAAGATTATAGTCACAACTATTCAGAAACTTGACAGATTTATCGCCAAGAATCCTAATCACCCTGTAAGAGATGAGCGTATTGTTTTAATCTTTGACGAGTGCCACAGAAGCCAGTTCGGTGATATGCATACACGTATTGTTGGCGGTACAATTAAACAACAGGCTAAAACTATCAAGGTAGGCAAATACTTCAATAACTATCATATCTTTGGTTTTACAGGTACGCCTATCTTCGCCAAGAATGCAGGTAGTGGCGGTAATCCTAACCTTCGTACTACTGCACAGGCTTTTGGTGATAAACTTCATACATATACAATAGTTGATGCTATCAATGACGGTAATGTTCTGCCCTTCAGAATCGACTACATCAATACTGTCAAGAAGAAGGACGGACAGCGTGATAAGAAGGTTGAAGCGATTAACACCGAGTCAGCCTTACTTGCTCCTGAACGTATAAGCGAAGTGGTTACATATATCCTTGACCACTTCGACTCAAAGACAAAACGCAATTCAGGCTTCTACACCTTCAGGAAACTTATGAACATAACTGATGTTGCAAAGAATCAGAACGCTTCTGAAGATAAGCAGAAGGTTAAACTTAACGGCTTTAACTCTATCTTTGCCGTGTCTTCAATAGACGCCGCTAAACTCTATTATCTTGAATTTAAGCGTCAGATGAAAGAACACCCTGAAAAAGCCTTGAAGATAGCAACTATATACAGTTACGGACAGAATGAAGATGACCCTGATGGTTTCATTGATGATGAAGAAAGCGACAACACCGACGGTCTTGACCTTACTTCAAGAGAATTCCTTGAAACCGCAATCAAAGACTACAATGAGATGTTCAACACCGCTTATGATACATCGAGCGATAAGTTCCCCAATTACTATAAGGACTTATCATTGAGAATGAAGAACAGAGAAATTGACCTTCTTATTGTTGTCAATATGTTCCTGACAGGCTTTGACGCTACTACCCTAAATACGCTTTGGGTAGATAAGAATTTAAAGCAACACGGACTTATTCAATCCTTCTCCAGAACAAACAGAATCCTTAACTCTGTTAAGACCTTCGGTAACATTGTATGCTTCAGAAACTTACAGCAAGAAACCGATGACGCTATTGCTCTGTTCGGTGATAAGAACGCTTCAGGTATTGTCTTGCTGAAATCATACAACGATTATTACTATGGTTATGATGAAGACGGCAGACATCAGAAGGGATATGAAGAGCGTATCGCTGAACTGATTCAGAAATATCCTTTAGGCGATGATATCTTAGGCGAAAAGGCAAAGAAGGACTTCGTTGTTTCATTTGGCAACATCTTAAGACTCCGAAATATTCTTTCAACCTTTGACGATTTTGCAGGAAATGAGATTCTTTCGGCTATTGACTTCCAAGACTATACAGGTATTTATAACGATCTGTATATGGAATTTAAAATCAAGATACAGAAAGATAATATTGATGATGATATTATCTTCGAAATGGAACTTGTAAGACAGGTTGAAGTTAATATTGATTATATTCTCATGCTTGTGGCTAAATACCATCAATCCAACTGTAAGGATAAAGATGTTCTTATTGCTATTGACAGAGCGATTAAGTCAAGTATTGAACTGCGTTCAAAGAAAGAACTTATCGAGAACTTTATCGCTACAATTAACACCAATTCAAACGTTGGTGAAGATTGGCGTGAGTTTGTCAAAAAGCAGAAGGAAGAAGACCTTACTGCACTTATCGCAGAAGAAAGACTCAGAGAAGACGAAACAAGAAAGTTCGTTGAAAATGCTTTCCGTGACGGTACCGTTAAAACAACAGGTACAGACATCGATAAGATTATGCCGCCTGTGTCACGTTTTGGCGGTGGCAACAGAGCGAATAAGAAGCAGGGTGTCATTGATAAACTCAAAGCCTTCTTTGAGAAGTATTTTGGTATAGTGTAAATATTAAAAGTAGCGTAGTCCAATTGTATAAAAATAATCTCAAAAATATGCAATTGGATTACGCAGGGGGATAATTATGAGAGAGTTTAATTATAAGCAATATGTTGCTGATATTCTTGATAAAGATGTAATAGACCTTTTGACTTCCATATATGCTAAAAAGGGTGTAGTTGAATATTTCATTAATAGTAACCCTGAATTAGTAAAAGGATATGCTGAAATTACCAAAGTTCAAAACGCTGTTTCTGCTTATAGAAAAACACGTTATCCTGGTGTTGCAATAAAAAAGGTTTTTGAGTGGAAATTAGGATTATGTGATTCCTGTAATGACAGAATAGAACGTTGTTGGGAATTGCAAGATGAATGGCTTTCAAATGATAATGGTTCTTTTGTTATTGATAAAGAGTATATTGATAGTTTTTCGGAAATATTTTCTAGTCTTAATTGGTTCGGGATAGGAAGAAAAAAAGAAAAATATCGCAGTAGTGACGGAGTGTATGCACTATGCGATGGCGGCTCATATGCTGATAAAAATTCAATTGACATTGAACTTGTTATTGCTGAAGATATTGAAAATTATCTTGAATTGATGACAATAGGACTCAAAGATGTTTTATTAGACGGTGTCAATCCGCTGTTGGTTTTGCCAATGTTTCTTGCTGATATGATAAAAATAACACCGTTTGGTTCCTACGATGAAGAAGTGGCATATCTTACAATGTTACGTGTTTTATTTAATGGAGATTTTGAATCTATCAAGTATATTTCTTTAATAAGATTCCTTGAACAAAATAGAATTAAACTTTTAGAGTCTATAGAGAAAAGTTTAGAGAGTTGGAACGAAGGAAATAATGACTACAAGCACGTGGTTATTGCTTTCCTTGAAATTGTAGATGAAATGTATCAGCAATCAACAGAGCAAATAGTTCCTTTATATACTAGAAAGATGAACAAGCAAGAAAGAATTGACCACGCAATTTCAACCTATGGCACTATTTTCACAAAAGTAGAAATATCTATATTGTGTCCTGATGCAAGTTCTTCTTCTATAGAAAACGTACTTGCGGATTATAGCGGTTGGAAAATTAATGGGGGACGAGCAGCGGCGTATGACCCTCTTGGATTTAAGGCGGGAGTAAGACATTACTATTTGAGATACGATTAACTAATAAGTTTATTGATTATGAAAAACAAGCAGGAAAATTCAAGTTTCCTGCTTGTTTTTATGCTTTTTCTTATGTGCCAAGAGGTATTTACTACCTTAGGGCATTTTTGCATTTTTTAATTTCACTGTAGTATATCACTGTAGTATTTTTGAGTAAAAAATTAATAGGCAGTTCCGAAAAACTGCCTATTTTAGCTGGTTGCGGAGACAGGATTTGAACCTGCAACCTCCGGGTTATGAGCCCGACGAGCTACCGGGTTGCTCCACTCCGCGATATATCACTTTCTCAAGTGCTTGGTTATTATATACCATACACTTGAGAAAGTCAATAGTTTTTTGAAAAGTTTTTTAAAAAATTATTCTGCAGCACTTTCTTCAGTCGACTGAGCCTGAGTAGAGGGCTCAGTTGTTGGCTGAGTTGTAGCCTCTGTAGTCGGCTGAGTTGTAGGTTCAGTGGTAGGTTGAGTTGAGGCTTCTGTAGTCGGCTGAGTTGTCGGCTGGGTAGTAGGCTCTGTGGTGGGCTGAGTTGTAGCCTCTGTAGTCGGTTCGGTGGAAGGCTCTGTACTCGGCTCGGTTGAGGGCTCAGTTGTTAACTCTTCGGGCTCATCCCAGACATAAACAACAATTTCAGTGCCCTTTGCAGCACCCTTACCGGGTTCAATACTGAGGGTCTGTACGATATTTTCAGGTCTGCCGTCGGGATTATCAAGGATTTCCTTCTTGACGGTAAAGCCTGCACTTTTAAGGATTTTAGCCGCTTCTTCGTAAGTTTTGCCGGTAACATCAGGTACGATAATGTCAGGCTTACCGGTACTGATTGTCAGTACGATAGTTGAACCCATTTCAACGCTTGCATTAGCGGGTGAGCTCTGGCTTATAACACCGCCTTTAGCAACCTTTTCGCTTGCTTCGTACTTATAAATGAAAATGAAATTTTTGTTGTGAGTCTCGGAGCTTCTTATGAAGTCTTCTGTCTTATCGCTGAAGTCGGGTACTGTAACATAGACAGGACCGTTGTCAACAGCGTTGTCAGGAACATAATTTGTCGGCTCGGTATCCTCCTTTTCCTTATTCATAGGAAGTATGGAGAAGTTAGAGAAAATATCGTCAAGGACAGGAATTTCAATACTCTTGTAAAGGAAGGTTACGTATGAAACTATGAAGAGAATGAAGCAGATAATCACAACGGTAACACTGGTTGCAATACCAAGTACGGGGAGTGGTAATTCCTTTCCGTCGGTATCGTGAGAGGGGGTGTCGTCGGGCTTCTTGCGGGCGCCTGCAGGTTTTTTAGCGGCCGCTCTCTGGGGAGCTCTGCGCTGATTATTGTTCGGTACGGGAGAAGCGGGTTTGCGCTCTGCAGCGGGAGTTTTTTCAACTTCGGGTGAAGTGTACTCCTGAGGCGCAAAGGCTACGGTTTGCTCATTCGGGTCAGCGGTCGGCTCGGAAGGAGCAGATTTAGGAGCTTCAGCCTGTTTTGTGGCCGGAGAAGGCTTCGTGGCAGTGGCGGGAGCAGTACGCTTAGCAGGTCTTCCGTTTGCCGGAGCGGGTTTTGCGGTTCTGAGAAGCTCTGCAAGTTCAGCGGCCTTGTCAAGTCTTGCGTTGGGCTGTACCGCCAATGAGCGGGAGAATGCCTCGGCAAGAGCTGTGGGCATAGATTCCGCAACCGCTGAAGGAATAGAAAGCTTACTGTTTTCGAGACGCTCTGTTGCTCTTGGCAGTACCAATCCGGTGATGGAATAGTACATAACTGCCATAATAGAGTATATGTCCGAACACGCTGTTGCAGTACCGTTCTGATAAATTTCAAGAGCGGAGAAGCCTGATACGGGCTTTGAAGCAAGCTCGGGTATATCTGAGCGACACTGAGGTATTGAGAAGCCTATAAGATTAAGTCTGCCGTCAGCACCGACCTGAATAGTTGAAGGGGTAATATTGCCGTGAACAATTCCTGCGTTGTGCAGAAGCTTAAGGGTGTTTATAAGGGGGATAAAGGCTGACACCGCTTTGTTTGCGGGAAGAGGTCTCTTTGTTTTTGCAAAGTAGTCCTTAAGTGCGACAGTTTCCTTGTGGTCAGCGATTGCGTATGCAGTACCATTATCTCTTACAATATCTGTAACGTGGGGAAGGCACTTGACATCGTCAAACATTTTTATTGCGCGCCAGAGATTGAGAAAGCTCTGAAGACAGCCGTCAAAGAGACTGTTTTTTTCACTGTCTGAGATGTTTATAGTACCGTTTGCCTGTCTTGAGGCAAGTCGGCCGGGGAAAAACTCATACACAGTGACTGTACGTTCTGTATTTTTATCAAGACCGATGTATATAACACTGTCGTTGGCAGAAGCGATTGCTTTGCCTATCAGGTATCGGTTTGCTATGGTATTACCCTGATTGAGATAAGAGGATTTATTGCTCATACCTGTACTGTAGTGGCAGTGGGGACAGATGATAGCCTGGGGATCAAGCTCTCTCATACATCCCATGCAGTACCGTTTGTTATCTGACATTGAACATCCCTCCGGAACATTTTTAATCAGTATAATTATATATAAAAAGCTCATAAAAGTCAAGCGAAGGCAGAAAGAAGCAAAACTGTGTCAAAAAAGAAAAAAGACAAAGAGCGTGAGTCTTTGTCTTTAAAATTGTGTATTTTCTTATGCGGCAATATTGTGACCTGTTCTTCTCTGGGCGGGTACTCTTCTTGCTGCATTCGCCTGAGGAGCACTTTTCTTAACCTGAGATGAAGCTTTTGCTGATGGTCTTTTTGCGGCGCGGCGTGCGGCAGCCTTTTTCTCACGCTTTGTTTCAAGAGCGATGAGCTTATCCTCGAAAAGGATAGCAAGAACAATGAGTGAAAGGCAGGTGAAGAAAAATATTGAGAAAGATTCTAAGTTAGCGAACATGGTGATTACCTCCGTTTGTTTAATGTCGAACATACGTTCTTTTATCTTGATTTAATTATAGCACGTAATTTTCAAATGTCAATACAAATGTTCGATAATTTTTAATTCGTAGTCCCGAAAAGCGGACTTACGATATAAAATCTCAGTAAAAAGTCTCTTTTGTCAAAAAAACAGAGCAAACTTTGTTGATTATTACTTTAAAAAAATGCTTTCCGTGGTGTTTACATCGAACATTTTATGCTATAATCAATATGTATTATTATATTCCATAGGAGGAAAACATTATGTCATTTACCAAGAAAGAATTTACATTCCCTTCAACCTCAGGACTTGCTGATATCCACTGTGCCTCTTATCTTCCTGAGAGCGGAGAGGTTAAGGCGGTTATGCAGATAGCTCACGGTATGGCAGAGCATCATGCAAGATACGAAAAGTTTATTTCCGTACTTTGCGATAAAGGAATCGCAGTGTATATCAATGACCATCTCGGTCACGGCAAGAGTGTAAAGAATGACGATGAGCTCGGATACTTCGGAGACAGAGATGGCTGGAAGTGCTTCGTTGAGGATTGCTGTGAGCTTTCAATCATTGCAAAAAATGAAAACGAGGGTAAGCCCTTTATCTTCTTCGGCCATTCAATGGGTTCATTTATAGCAAGAGCTTTTTCATATAAATATGCAAAAGACATTGACGGTGCAATTTTCTGCGGTACCGCAGGTCCCAATCCCGCCGCAGGTGCAGGTATTGCTCTTACAAAGATTATCAAGAAGCTCAAGGGTGACCATCACAGAAGTAAGCTTATAAATTCAGTAGGCTTCGGCACATATAACAGCAAGTTTGAAGACAGAACGCCCTTTGATTGGCTTACAAGAGATAACGACGAGGTTGATAAGTATATCGCCGACCCCTATTGCGGTTTCCTTTTCACCGCTCCCGGCTATTGCGACCTTTTCTCACTTCTCGGCTATGTTTCATCAAAGGAATGGTTTGCGGGCTTCAATAAGCAGCTTCCCGTACTTATGATTTCAGGTGATATGGACCCGGTAGGTGAGTACGGAAAGGGTGTAAAGAAGGTTGAAGCAATGCTCAAGAGTGCGGGCAAAGAAAACCTTGAAACAATTCTTTACAAGGATGCAAGACACGAAATTCTCAACGAATCTCGGTGCTTTGATACAGTTTGTGAGGATGTCATAGCTTGGATCGAAAAAACTATAAAATAAGGACGAGAATAAATGAAATTCAACGGTGTTTACAGCTTAGAGAATAAATACTTATCTAAGGATATAAATATTGAAAAGGGAAAAATTGTATATTCAGGCTCAGTAAACAAGCTGAGTGGCAGTGAACTTTCACGCAAAAAGGATTGCGTAGAATTTATATTGTATTTCAAAGGCGGACTGTTTTCAAAATACACTGTAAAAAGTACAGAGCTTACTGTTTCTGAGGCTATGGTTTTCAATAATCCCGGGGAAAAGCAGCTTATTGTTTATTTTGATGATTGCGTTATCAGAGGTAACCGCTTCTGGGTGCATCTTCACTATACTCTCGGTGAGAATGATGCCTTCTGCCGTAAGTATATCGAAATTTTTGCAGAAAATCCAGAAAGTAAGCTCATACTCGACAGAGTTGACCTTGAAAGCATGAGTTTTCCTGAAAATCTCAAGACATGGCAGCTTCCGCCGCAGAAGAATTCTCATATCTCAGGCTTTCTTATGAGCGTAGGTCAGCCGGTATATGTTGATTCCTTCTATTACGGCTGTGAGTTTCCGATTACCCGCAACAGAATCGAAGACGGAAAGGTCGTTATAAGCTCCTACATAGGCAAGGCTCTCGGCGAGTTCGCGGAGAAAAAATCCTACAAAAGCTATAAGGCAGTTTTCGGCGTGAGTGAAAACGATACCTTTGCAACAGTACAGAAGGCATTTTACTCTTACATAAGAAGCATATCAAAGCCCATAAAGCTTCGTCTGCAGTATAATTCCTGGTATGACAATATGCTCAACATCAATATTGATAATATCACGGAATCCTTCCTGAGTATTGATAAGGGTCTTACCACCCACGGCACAAAGCCTCTTGATTCCTATGTTATGGATGACGGCTGGAATGACTACGGAGCTGATTTTTGGTGCTTCAATAAAAAATTCCCCAACGGCTTGTCGGAATTCAAGGATTTAAGCGAAAGTCTCGGCTCACGCTTCGGACTCTGGCTCGGCCCTAGAGGCGGATATACAACTGATACTATTAAATTCGCCCGTAAAATTGAAAAGGGCGGCAACGGATATGTCAATAAGGCGGCTCACGATATCTGCGTAGGAAGCAGAAAGTACGTTAGCAGAACTGCAGATATGCTTCTCGACTTTGCAAGGGAGTATAATCTTAACTATTTCAAGCTTGACGGCTTTGCACAGAGGGCCTGCAAAAACAAGAAGCACGACCACCGTACGGGTGGCTATGAGGATATGTACTTTTTTACCGATGTGTGGGAACAGTGGATAGCCTTCTTTGAGAATGTATACGATTTTGATAAGGACTTCTGGATTAACCTTACAAGCTATGCACCGCCGAGCCCCTGGTTCTTGCAGTGGTGCAACAGCCTTTGGATGCAGATAAGTAACGACCATGGTATGGACGGTGAGAAAAGCTGTGACAAGGACAGACTTCTTACCTACCGTGACAGCCGATACTACGATTTCTATAATATACGTCAGTTCCAGGTGCCGCAGTTTGCCCTTTACAATCACGACCCGATTTATGGCAAGGATGCAAAGGTAAAGATGACCGATGACGAGTTCAGGGACTATCTTTTCACAATGGCGGCAAGAGGCACCTGCTTCTGGGAACTTTATTACAGTCACACCCTCTTCAATGATGTGAAATGGCGAATCAATCATTCCGCACTTACCTTTATCGAGGATAATATGGATATTCTCTCTAATTCCGTTATCTTCGGTACTGACCCCGCTGACGGAGGCGTTTACGGCTATAGCTGCTTCGGTGCCGACGAGGGTATTGTGTGCCTGAGAAACAGTACCTCCGAGAAAAAGAGCTATACTCTCGTACTTGATGAGAAAATCGGTGTCGAGAGGGGACTTTGCAATGCAAAGGCAACGATTATGATTCCGTACTCTGCCGAACAGAGCGACAAAGTATATAGCTACGGCGACAGTGTTGAAATTGAGCTTCAAGGCTTTGAAACAAGAATATACCATTTTAATAAGAAGCTTAAGATTATGGTGCCGACCTATGTAAAGGCACTCGATAAGCGTACCCTCGAGGTTTCCTTCAATCAGTTTGTTGACTACAGAAACATTGAATGTAAGGATAACGCAATCGAAGAAATCGGGCTTCTTGAGGACTATATGACCCTTAAAATCACCTTTAAGGATAAGCTCGACCCGATTAACGCATATACTCTTTCGGGTGTATCCGATATACTCGGCAACAGTACCGACATTGAGCTTAAGTTTGATTACTGCAAAAAGCACGAAGCAGAAACGGGTATCTACGGTGGCGGTGACTTCACACTTCGTGCCGAAAAGGTAGCGGAAACCAACACCTTGCTTTTCAGTCAGGGTGCAGAGGTAAGCCTTTCCGTTGACGCTGAAGGCTATGTACATTTCACAGTAGGCAACAGTACCCTTACAAGCAGAAGGGTGATAGCCGAAAAGGAAAGCATCACCGCCGTAAGAGAAAGAAACGGAGTAATGAAAATCTACCTCGGCAAAAAGCTTGATGCAGGCAGAAACTCAGTTCCGACCTTCCTGAGCGGCAAGCAGGCAGACTTTAACGGCAAAACAGTAAAGGCATATAACAGAGCATTTGCCTTTGATGAGATATAATCACAAAGCAGTCGGCGGAAGGCGGCTGCTTTATTTTTTTTTGTTGACTTTTGTATGTGAATATGCTATATTGAAAGTGCAACACAACCGCATATTTAACTTCCGGAGGGAAACACTTTGATAAAAGTGTATCTCTTATTAACTGTACCCTTTTGGAAGTAGTTAGGTTTGTGTTGCGACAAATGAGATGCATTTTTTAGTGCGCTCATTTGGGCGCACTTTTTATATTTAAGGAGGAAATAATATGAAAAAGCTTAAATCAATTATCATCTTTTCAGCGGTTCTTTTAACTATGGCAGTTCTGTTCTGCGTGAGTGCAAGTGCGGCAGAGTGGAATGAATATGGTGTCTTTTATACCTATGATGAGGATACCGAAGTAATGGTCATCAAGGGCTCTGGCAGAACTGTACGCAGACATACCTTCGGTGAGACAAGTCCCTATTGCTCCAGCGAAGATGGTTGGTGCGAATGTTGGGATTTTCCTGATGGGGCTGACCCGACAGAAAATGACCTGAAAGCTTATAACGCTGTAAAAAATGCAAAAATACTCATTATTAAAGATGGCGTAAATCTCGAAAGCGGTTCTCTCGGTCATTTCAGAAAAATAGAAACTCTTATATTGCCTGAAACCATTACCGTAATTCCTGATGGACTTTGCTACGGCTGTGATGAACTTAAAACGGTAGTATTCTCCTCAGGTCTCACAGAAATAGGAAGAGAGGCTTTCTCAGGTTGCGATAAGCTTACAAATATCACAATTCCCAAAACAGTAAAAACAGTAAAAAGGGATGCGTTTTACGCTGTTGACACATCAGATTTTCTTTTTCCTGACAAAATAGCCAAGGTTGAAAGCGGTAACAGTCTCTATCCTGAGTGTGTGAAAAATGTTTCTTTTACCGCTCATTCTGACTTAGTTTACATCAGCTGGGATGAAGCTAAGAACGCAACAGGCTACAGAGTGTTTGTTAGAGAAAACGGCAAGTGGAAGAAGCTTGCAGATGTTGATCCGAGATTCGGTGAGAAGTGCCACTATACTGTATCAAAGCTTAAGAGCAATACAAGCTACACTATAGCAGTCCGTCCTTACAATGAGTTATACGGTCCTAACAATCCTTTCTACGATACAACCTATTGGTGTCCTACATATAAAAAGATGGTTATAACAACTGCTCTTGAAGATGTTACAGCAAAGGCATCATCAAGTAGCAGTAGTAAGATAAAGGTAAGCTGGAATAATATTTCTGCTGAAACAGGCTATCAGGTTTGGATAAGCGAAAAGCAGTATTCAGGCTATAAAAAGGCTTCAAACTATAGTGCCAATACAACCTCTGCAACAGTTAAAAATCTCACAAGCGGCAAAACCTATTATGTAAAGGTAAGAGCATACAAGAAAACCGCTGACGGCTATAACTACAGTGAATTTTCTGCTCCTATAAAAGTAAAAGTAAAATAACCTGAAAAGGAAGCGGCAACACCGCTTCCTTTTACTATTCCCTGATCCCTATTCCCTAATCCCTCAAATAATAACCTTCCGATGTCCCTTTATCTTATCAAGTGCGCTCTTTTCAAGCCTTGACACCTGAGCCTGAGAGATACCTATTTCCGAGGCAACCTCCGTCTGGGTAAGACCGTTCATAAATCTCAAAGACAGAATTTTCTTTTCTCTTTCCGGCAATTCCCTTATTGCTTTTTTCAGAAGAATCTCGTCTATCCAATCTACATCACTGTGGCTGTCGCCGATCTGGTCCATCACATAAATGGTATCGCCTGCATCGTAATACACAGGCTCATAAATCGAAATCGGCTCTACAATCGCTTCAAGGGCAAGAACAACCGTTTCTTTTTTTACACCCATAATCTCTGCGATTTCTTCTACTGAAGGCTCCTTCTGTGTTTCCGCAATAATTTTCTCTTTAATCTGCATTGCGTGATATGCGGTGTCCCGCACCGAGCGGCTGACCCTTATAGGGTTATAGTCCCGCAGATAACGCCTGATCTCGCCTATAATCATCGGTACTGCATAGGTGGAAAACCTTACATTCTGATTTAAATCAAAATTGTCGATTGATTTTATAAGTCCGATGCAGCCCACCTGAAAAAGGTCCTCCGGATTTTCTCCACGCTGAGAAAAACGCTGAATAACACTCAGTACAAGCCTGAGATTACCGCTTATAAGCTCCTCGCGAGCGTTTTTATCACCGCTTCGGCTTCTTCGTAAAAGCTCGGTTTTCTCGCTTTCCTTAAGAATCTTCAATCCGGATGTATCAATTCCGCAAATTTCAACCTTGTTGTAGTACAAACAAATTACCTCCGAGGCAAAAAATCCTGTCGGTATAAGTATGGACTGTAATTCATAGGTTTAGTAGTTGAAAAAATTGACAGAAGGATAAAAAAGAGGAAAATAAAGCATATTGACAAAAGACAGTGGGGGATTTATACTATTGTTTTAAACAAAGAATATTGTCGTTTTTTGGAGGCTTAAATGGAAGCTGTAATTGAAAAATCTCCGGCGGTTGCGGTTGAGAATGAAAAGGATACGGGAGAAACAGTGGCATCTGTGTCTGTTCTTGCACTTCTTACGGGAATACCGCTTTTTATGACAAATAAATATTTCAATATAACTCTTTCGAAGTTTATATTTTTTGCAATTGTTTCCGTGCTCACCTTTGTGCTTTACTATACCTTCAGGCCCGAAAACAAGGTAAAGCAGAAAAACACTGCAAACAAGCCGATGGATATAGCAGTTTTCGGCTTTCTCGCTTCGTCGGCGGTGTCGGTGCTCTTTTCATCCTATAAGGCTGATGCTCTTCTGGGGTCCTCGGGGCGTTGTATGGGACTCTGCTTTGTGCTTATTCTGACGGGACTTTACTATGCGCTTTCGAGAAGCTATAAAATACATAAGAAAGAGCTCTTTGGCTACTGTACCGCCTTCGGCATAGTGGCGGCAATAGCCTTTCTGCAGTTTTTCGGCATAAATTTCGGCGGACTTTATACAAAGCTCAATGACTCTACCATTGCAGCCTACTATTCAACTATAGGTAATATAAATGTAGTTTCGTCATATATCTGTCTTTGTCTTCCCTTTATAATGTACCTTTTCTGTACTGTCAAAGGTATTTTTAGATCGGCAGGGCTCTATATCTTCAGCTTTTTCGGCTTCTGCTTTATGATAATCGTAAATACCGACAGCGGGTATATCGGTATGGCGGCGGCATTTTGTGCCGTAGCGTACATCGTAGCAAAAAACAGGGGACAGTTTTATAGAGTGCTTCTCCTTGCCGGTACATTCCTGCTGACACCCTGCCTTGTGAATTATATATATGAGTCTCTCGGCGGAAGCACAAAGCCCTTATCCGATATGGCAGTGCTTCTCGGCGAGTCGGATATCCTTATTGTTGCGGCAGTGATACTTTTAGTTGCGTCTGTTGCAATTATCAGGGTTAAAATTACAAGAGTATCATCAATAATAATCAGAATAACAGTAGTTATTTTTGCATTACTGATTGTAATAGGTATAAGCGGAGCAATAATATACTTTACAGTGTTTGATACAAATACTGAGCTGGGATTTTTAGAAAACTATCTCAGATTCAGTGACAAGTGGGCAACCGAGAGGGGAGAAATATGGACGATGACCATGGACTCTTATTCGGGACTTCCCTTTATAAAAAAGCTTTTCGGTTGTGGTCCTGATACACTTCTGTTGCTTCTTTCAGAAAATTACAATGACCGTATGCTTGTTACGGGCTATGTGGATAATGCCCATAATGAGTTTATGAATTACCTTGTAAATCACGGCATTGTCGGACTCGGCTTTTATCTTGCAATGATATTTATCGCACTTAAAAAATGTACTGAAAGAGCAAGGGGGAGCATAGTCCACGGCGGACTTTTTGCGGTTGTGATAAGCTATGCCTGTCAGTCTGTTGTTAATATCTCACAACCTCTTACAACGCCTTTTTACTTTATTATAATGTTTATGTGTTGCTGCGATATGGCAGGAAAAACAGATAATGACAATAAAATCCCCGAAGAAATAAAAAAATTATAATTTATTGTTGATTTAATGTAAAATATTTATTATAATAAAAGTACTATGGAAAATTATGTGTTTCTGTAATTGATTATATGATAATTCCGGAGGTTTGCTTGTATTATGGCAAAGAACTCAGAAAAAAAGAAGCTTCCCGATCCCGAAACACAGGGCAAGGAAGTAAAGGGTAAGAAAAAGAAGAGAAGAAAAAAGAAGCATCCGATTCTGTTCGGCATCTTTCTGTTTTTCTTCAGTATATTCGTTGCGGGTATGCTTACGGCTATAATTGTCGGCGGTACTGTGCTTGAGGAAATCGACAATATGGTTTACGGTGATATTGCCATAGACCTTGATACCTATAAGAACTCGCAGAATCAGACCTCGATTATGTACGCTTATGACAGTGACGGCACTGTTATTGAGCTTACACGTCTTCATGGTGAGGAAAACCGAATTTGGCTCAGCTATGAGGAAATGCCTGAGGAAATCTGTTGGGCATTCATCTGTCTTGAGGATAAGCGTTTTTACGAGCATCCCGGCGTTGACTGGATCCGTACTGCGGGTGTTATGATTAATCCTGCTTATGAGGGTCAGGGTGCGTCTACAATCACTCAGCAGCTTATCAAAAACCTTACCGACGATGACGAGGTTACCTATTCAAGAAAGTTCAACGAGATTCTCAGAGCGCTCAACCTTGAGAATAACTACTCAAAGAAGGATATTCTTGAAGCATATCTCAACACAGTATCACTCGGTGCCGGCTGCTACGGTGTAAAAACTGCGGCAGAAACCTACTTCGATAAGGAAGTATCCGAGCTTACAATATCCGAGTGTGCAACTATTGCGGGTATCACAAAGGCTCCCTATTCTCTCAACCCCTATGCAAACTATGAGGAGTGTATGAACCGTCGTGACCTTTGTCTGTGGTATATGCACGATCAGGGCAAGATAACCGATGAGGAATATGCTGAAGCTCTTGAAGAGGTAATCGTTATTCAGTCTCTTGAAGACTCCGACGACGAAGAGGAGAAAGAGAATGAGTCTGCAGAAGGCGAATCCTCAGAGGCAGACCCTGAAGAGGACGAAAAAGAGGCAAATGAAATCTATAGCTGGTACGAAGAGTACGTTATCGACCAGGTTATCAAGGATCTTCAGAAGAAATACGGCTATGAATACACAGAAGCATGGCGTATGGTTTACTACGGTGGCCTTAACATTTATTCTGCAGTTGACCTTGAGGTTCAGGAAGCTCTTGAGAAGGTTTATCTTAACCGTTCAGGCTTCCCGAAGGCAAACTACGACGAAAGAGGTCAGCTTCCCCAGTCCTCCATGACAATTATGGACTATCAGGGACGAATAGTTGCCCTTGTCGGTGCTACAGGTGAAAAGACCGAAAACAGAAGCTATAACAGAGCTACCGACAACAGAGCAAAGCGTCAGCCGGGTTCATCAATCAAGCCCCTGGCAGTTTACGCTCCCGCAGTTGACCTCGGACTTGTAACCGCAAACTCAACAGTGCTTGAAAAGGCGATTATTGTCAACGGTAAGGAATGGCCGAGAAACTTCAACGGTGACCACGGCTCAGGTAATTATGTAACAGTTGAAAATGCTCTTGCACGTTCACTCAATACTGTTCCCGTAAGAATTCTCGACGGTATGCTCGGTGTAAAGACTTCAATAAGATACTGTAATGATAAGTTCCACATCAATCTTGTTGATGCCGCTCCTCCTTCAGGCGACAGAGACCTCAGCCCCCTTGCTGTTGGCGGTACAACAACAGGTGTTACTACTCTTGAAATGGCAGGTGCCTTTGCAACCTTCGGTAACGGCGGACGCTATTACGAGCCCTACAGCTATTTCAAGGTAACTGACAGAAACGGCAACATCGTTCTTGACAGAACAAATGAGATTCCTCAGCAGTCAATCAAGAGAGAAACCGCTTCTTCAATGCTTTCAATGCTTACAACTGCCGTAACACAGTCCTATGGTACTGCATACGGTTCACAGATTTACGATAAGAACGGTAACAGACTTCAGACCTTTGCAAAGACCGGTACAACCTCAGATAACTGCGATAAGTGGTACTGTGGCGGTACACCTTACTATGTTGCATCAGTATGGTACGGTTACGACTATCGTGCTGACCTTCACACAGGTTCAACCAACCCGGCAAAGACTATTTTCAAGTATGTGTTTGATATAATACATGAGGATCTTGAATCAAAGAGCTTTTCCGATGTATCTGCACAGGTAGATTCCTCTATCGAACAGATAGAAAGTCAGCAGGGTATATAATGGTAATACTTGCAGTTGATTACGGTGACGCAAGAACAGGTCTTGCGGTATGCGACAGAATGGAAATTCTCGCTTCACCGGTAGGAGTAATAAATGAAAGCTATGAGCCTAAGGTAATTGCGGCGGTCAAATCCCATGCCGAAAGACTCGGTGCAGAGCTTCTTGTTGTCGGACTTCCGAAAAATATGGACGGCTCCGAGGGCTTCAGAGCTGATAAGTGCAAGGCTTTTGCAGAGCAGCTCGGCAACGCAACCGGAATAAAAACCGTTATGTATGATGAAAGACTTACAACAGTCTGGGCACACCGTACTCTCAGCGACAACAATGTCAGAGGAAAGAAGCGCAAGGAAGTTGTTGATGCAGTTTCCGCAGTGGTTATACTTGAAGGCTATATGGCTTCCAAAAAATAAAATTATGCCGTACCGATTATTCGGTACGGCTTTTTCTTATGCTGAAAAGCTGTTTTAATGAAAGTACTATAATGAACACTCCGAAAAGCTTTGATAAATATTCGGTCGGTATACTCGAAAGCAATAGCTGTCCCGCAATTATACCTACAGTACCGCCGACAGTAAGCGGCAGAGTCTCAGTTTTACTGACAAGTCCCTTTCGGTACAGTAAAAACAGAGCAAGAGCGGCGCAGGGGATAAAAAACAACAGATTCACACCCTGAGCCTGAAGCTGACCGTAATTCATAAATGTTGTCAGCCATACAATAAGCACCGTGCCCGAGCCGAAACCCATAGCACTCAGCAATCCCGAAACAAAAGAAGCAAGGAAAATTTTAAAAAGCATAAAATCACCTCAGAAGCATTCGTATGCCCGAATAGAGAAGGAACAAAGAAAAAGCGATATTCAGCAGACGGTCAGGTATTTTTCCCATAAGAAAGCTTCCCGCAAGAGCACCGAGAAAGCCAAAGGGGATAAAAATAATACCGTCCTTCAGTGAAAAGTATCCTTTGCCAAGATAGCTGATTGCCGAGACTGTACTCATAACGATAAGCACGGGTAGTGCAGAAGCCTGTGCGGACTTCTGGCTGAGCCCCTTCGCTTTAAGATAGGGGATTATAATTATACCACCGCCGGCACCGAAAAGAGCGTTGAGTAATCCGGTTGTAGCACCTGAAAAGAAAGATTTGATTTTTTGCATAATGCTCAGCTCCTTACCATATTTTTTGGATAAAGAGAAAAAGAAACCGCGGAAAATTTATACAAAAACCATCAAAATATATAAAAATATGAAAAAAACTGTGAAATTTTTCAAAAAACGCAGATTTTATTTGAATAAACTCTTGTAAATGCATTTTTTTAGTGTTATAATCTAAGCAAAGTTTTAAGGAGGATTATTTTTATGACTTGTAAGTATTGTGGAAATGTAATCGAAGATAACTCAGATATTTGTTTCATCTGCGGCCAAAAGGTTGAGGCGGCTCCCGCAGCTCCTGCTGCTCCTGCTGCTCCTGTAGCACCCGCTGCTCCTGTTTACGCTGCAGCTCCTGCTGCTCCCGTTTATGCAGCCGCTCCCGCAGCTCCCGTTGCTCCTGAGTTTGTTGACATAAAGGCTCAGAAAAAGGCTCTTAAGGAAGCTAAGAAGGCAGCTAAGAAGGCTGGTAAGGGTGCATCAGATATTTCTAAGGTCAGATTAATTATTGCAGCAGCAATTATTATCCTTGCTATTGCAGTTAGTAAGATTGCTCTCTTTGCTATTATTGCAGGTGCTATCTATGCTTTCGTTACATACAGATCATATAACAAGGCAATTGCTGCAGGCGATACAGATGGTGCAAGCAGAATTGTTAACTCAGCAATGATCGGCGCTTGTGTTGGTATGGCTGTTGCTTGTGTTCTTCTTCTCAACCAGACATTCTTTGCAACACCCGCTGTTTAATTGTTTCTAAGCAATATATACTCCTGCAGAAATCTGCAGGAGTTTTTTCTTTTATTTTTAAATTTGTATTGAATTGGTAAAACTGTTTTAATATAATGTAAGCATAAAACAATGAAAGGGAGATATATATGAAAAAGCTGATATCATTTCTTCTTGCTGTTGCCATGATTTTTACTCTTGGTGTTACTGCTTTCGCGGGAAACGCTGAGAATCCTTACGAAAACAGTAATTTTTACACTGTCGGCGACTATACCCTTCATTACAGAACATACATTCCTGACGGCGAGGCTGAAAAGCAGATTATGCTTATTCACGGCTTCTGCCTTTCAACTGCTTCCCTCGAGGGTATAGCCGAGGAGTACCGTAAGGCGGGGTATTACGTTGTCACTGTTGATGTGCCAAACTTCGGATACTCATCGAGAGAAACAAACGAAACCAAAAAGCTTTCACGTGAGGATGTTATATATTCGCTTGTTGAAAGTCTCGGCGGAAAGTGGATAATCGGCGGTCACTCAATGGGCGGCGGAATTGCCCTGAATCTTGCCGTTGATCATCCCGAAGTCTTTACCGGTCTCGTACTGTTTGCTCCGCAAACATCAACTGAGGCGGGCGGAATTGCTGGTACGATAGCAGTTTCATTTACGAAGGTTATTTTCAATTTCGTACTGAAAATAGCTCTTAAGCTTCCTTTTGTTGTAAGAAGTCTTGTTGAAATGAGCTTCAGCGATGCCGAGTACGCAAAAAGCTATGACCTCAGCCGCATTACAAAGCCTATGTCAGTTGACGGAACGGGTACAGGTATCGCTATAATGACCTCCCACACAAGAGGTACTGACTTTGAGGCAGTATCTGAGCTTGCCATACCCGCTGTTGTAATAACCGCCAAAGAGGATAAGGTAGCATCCGCGGAAAATCTTCAGCAGATTATCAGCGCCCTCGGAGAAAATGTCACTGTTTACGAATGCGAAAAGGGCGGACATATGATGATGGAATATAATCCGGGGCTTGTAGCGGAAAAAACTATACCCGTAATTGAAAAATGCAGATA
>JAFZFT010000146.1 GCA_017555765.1 Clostridia bacterium
AAAATCCTCTCTTTATGGGTGAGCCTATGTTTCAGAAGGAACTTTCAGATAAAGCTGAAAGCATAGCTGACAAATACTCTATGGGTAAGCTTTTAGTTTCCGGTGATAACCGTTATCTTTCTGATGACCTTATGAAGCTTCTTGCATACATAGTTCACTCCTCCGAGGGTAAAACAGATGCATATTACAAACTCGAAAAAGAACGGCTTCACGATAATTTGATGTATGCACCTATGCCTACATACAAAGAAAATGATAGCTATACTCTTCTTCGCAGTCCCCATATAGCAAGAAATGAAGAGGTTGTTGCAATACCGCTGAAGAATGTAGGTGTTATCCGTGAGAAGTATCTTTCGCATCTTCATTATGTAATAATGGTTGACTCCCGTTCTCTTATCCCTGAACGCCTTGGTGGCGCCGACTATGACGGTGATATGATTAAAACTGTTGCAGGCCCTCTTGTAAACGCTTGTGTAAAAAGAAGCAGTACAATTCTTCCCGTACTCAAAATACCCACTGCCGAGCCTTTAGTATCTGATGCAAATGACTGGGAGGCAAGATTTACTACGGTTAAAGATACATTCTCTTCCCGTGTAGGTCAGATAAGTAATGCGGCTCTCAGCAGAGGTGTTATTGCTTACGACGAAAGCATTACCGACGAAGAAAGAAAAGTCGTTCTTGAAGAGGTTGAAACTCTCGCAATTCTGACAGGCCTTGAAATAGATTCTGCCAAAAGCGGTATCAAGCCTGATTTATCATCGTACCTTGAAGCAAGGAACATAAAAAGAAGCCGTTTCTTGAAATACAAGGATATTTTTGACCAAGGTGATACTGCAGAATGGTATGAGCCTACAAAATCACAGAAGCTGGCAAAATATTTTGGTTGCATTAATTGGGACTTCATTACATCAAATCTTGAAAAGCTGCCGTATTATGCATACAGTATGGCTATGCAAACAGAAAAAGCAACCGACGAGCCTGCAAAAGACAGTGAGCTTTTTACCTTTGCTGCAGAGCCCGATTGGAAAGAAAGTCTTGACAGTACCACTCTTGAAAAGGTTAAGACTCTGATATCCGATTATGAAACTGCACTTAAAAGAATTCGTTTTCTGACTCATACCGAAAAGGATATGAAGCGGCAAAATGATGTTTACCGTATTCTTATGTCACGGGGTCAGGAAAAGGATTTTTCCGTTGATGAGATTTATTCTGCCTTTGATAAAATGAGCAGTTATCAGGTTCGTTTAGCAAGGCAACAGCTCATTGCAGGAGATTGGCAGTTTACACCTCCCGAAGATAGAATAAGGAGATTTTATGAAATTACTGGCACTGTATGGGATGCAAACATAGTCCGTCTTTTCTGTGATTTCAGATGTGGCGGGTACCGTATGCTTGGTGATGTTATCAGCGATTTTGATGATATGCACCGCAACAGAAGTCTGAAGAAAAACTATCTTTCGCAAAAGGGAGACACCACTCAGATGAAGGCTATGGTTTCAGGAATAAAGCATACTGCTGATGCTAAAAATCAGATTATTGCAAACTGCAAGCATATTATGTTTCCCATAAGAACGAGAACTGCTTCAGCACCTCTCAATCCCGAGGATGTGGTAAAATGTGCTGTAGCTCTCGGTAAAAGAAAGTTTGCTCTTGAGGTTTTACCGGACACAGTATTACGGTTAACCCTTGACCGTAATATTCCGCCCGAGGAACCTAAAAAGAAGAAGTGGAGGTTATGGCAATGACAAACGAATGGAAAGAGTTTCAGAGCTATGTAAAGAAGCCCTCATACTTTTGCATAAACAAAAAAGACCTTTCATTTCTCGGCAGGTTCAGTTTTAAAACTCTGACCGAATTTGAAGGTCTTGGCAGAATACTCACAGTAATTGCAAGAGGTTATCTTTTCCACAATACTGACGGAAGCTTAAAGGACGGAAATCCTTCTGACAGAATTGAATATGCGAGAAATGCTCTTTGTGCATGGTGTAGTGTACCCGAAGAAAAAGACGGTTCAGATGTAAACTTCAAGCATTTACATAAAGATTTCCCCGAGCTTGTAACCGAAGACGGCAAAGGATGGTTTTACAGCCATATTAAAAACATATACTTTTTTGCCATGTGCAATTCAAGTGTCATAAGCACAGACAACCTTGAAAGAATATCTTTAATAGCCAAGAACTTTGAAACACCTTGGAAGAATAAGGTTAAGCAAATGCAGATTCCCGCTTTTTCCATAAACACAAAGGGTACTTGGGTGCTGAAGTTTGACTATATCATTGCAGATGCTCTTGAGCTCGGTCCGTTAAGACCGGAAGCAGTTTCTTTGCCGATTGAACTTCATTCAAAGGTTATTATGTGTGAAGATAAGGGCTTACCCTTTGAAGCTGTACGGGATGTGGTCTGCTACTGTCTTGCCAACAAAACAGAGGACAGTGAATGGATTGTTCTTCCCGTCGCAAGCTTTGACTGCTATTACAACAACACTAATTTCAGTAAAAAGTGGCTATCGAGAATTCCCGAGACAATAATCAAGCGTGAAAGTGCTCTCGGTGTTTGCAGGGTTAAGCTGATGCTTGAATAAGAAAAATCCCGTTAAGTGCAGAAAAATGCTTACTTAACGGGATGTGTTTTTATCGGTTCAACTGACCGCTGAGGACAGTTAAATATTTGGTGGGGGCAGTTATTATAATAATGGAAATCTCAACTATTTTACACTAAATGCAAGTTTTAATTAATTTTTTCTCAATAGATATATGTTTAATTATATTTTAGCTAAAAGATTTAACCCCAAAATTTGTTAAGGTCTTACTGTGGCAATGGTTTGTATATTGAAATTTATGATACAAATATGATATAATTATTTTGTGAAAGTATAATCATTTTTACGGAGATTTCAAGGAGGTTTTGACTATGGACGAAAACAAGAAACCAGTTAATACAAATAGAATAATTATTTTGCTTCTTGCAGTCTTACTTGTTATAGGCGCTATCAAGATTGGAACACTTTCAGATGATGTACAGCATCTGAAAAGTCAAAACTCCAACCTTGATGCTGAAATACAAATGTTGAGAAATGAAATAAATTCTATTTACAGCAATGTAGATAAGCAGTTAAAGGAAGAAGCAAGCTTAATTTCAGGCTTCGACTATACTATCGGTAATCCAAGTGAAGATATGAAGAGTGTGCAGCTTTCTTTAACTGTCGTACCTAAAATGATTTCTGATGATATGGAGCTTTCTGTTGCAATAGATGGCAATAGTGCATCATTAACAAGAAACGGAAACGAGTTTACAGGCACGATTAATGTTGGTCTTTTTGTTGATTATGACCAATGGCCGTTGCTTTCCATTAAAACTTCAGAGGACACAAAAACTGAATATTTAGATGGTGTAGATGTTTCTTACTTGTTTAGTAATCATTTGCCAACATTAGAAGCTGATATGTCCGCATCATCCAAATTAAGCAATGGGCAATTACAGGTTGATGCAGGCTTTAGAATCGCACCACATCCCGCATATGGAAAATCTCCTGTAACATTTATATCTTTCACACTCGTTGAAGAAGTAAACGGCAAAGAAATCAGCAAACAAGATATTACAGATGAAATTAGCAAATCAGGTGAGGTTTATAACACACAATATGTTAAGTCTTTTGAAGTATCGCACGGTGATGAGCTGAAGGTTTATGTAATCGCTGAAGATTCACTTGGTTATATTCATAAAACCCTTGTTCATTATTGGGTAGAATCAGAAAACGGTGCTCAGGCTGAAACAGTTTTCGGCGGTGAAACAATCTTCGATAAAGACGGAAATATGCTCTATGGAGATAAATCCCTTTGGGGATAACTTTATGAAAAAAATGGATTGCTGCCATAAAAAGGAGGAGCTTACATGAAAAAGCCAATTAAAATTGCTATCGCTGTACTTTCGCTTATAGTTTTCTTAATTGCATTATATTTACTTCTTCCCGGTTTTACCAAGCAAGAAAGTGTCTATATATCTGACTATACTGTTTCTGAGGATGGCACAGAAATGATGATTAAGATTGGAGTTTCTTCTTCTATCGGATATGTCAGAAAAGTTTCTGTTCATCAACAACACGGTGGAAAGTTATATCTTAATTGCTATTCCGCTTTTGGTGGAATTAATGGCTCTTGGGGTGCTAAATCAGAGTACAATATACAGTTGGATGAGGAAACAGAAGTAATAGCTCTTTACAGAAATTCAGATTGTTATGAAGTGGTTCTCAACAAGACTGAAGACGGTAAATGGATACAGAAGGATAAATTAATCTACGATTCTTCTGATTATATTGATATTAACGGACAACCTTCAATTACCGGCGAAGGTGTTCAATTGGCAGTTAATGCCGATTACCCTGCGGCAATTATGGTAGATGATGTTGTTTATTATTTAGACTCTGAAATTGTTGCTGAAGTTGATGAAAGTGCAATTCTCGGATATACAAATTCTTATACAAACGATATGCCGAAAAAGAACGGCGAAACAAACTTTAATCGAGAATTAAATATGCCTTATGCAAAAGTAGAAAACGGCATTGCAGTTTTATATCATAATGAGTGGGTATTATGTTTACCTAAATGATTGTAAACCTAATTTAATCAAAGGGGTGTGATGGTATGAAATGTCCTTGTTGCGGTAATGAAATGACAAAAGGTATAGTGCAGAGCGCTCGTCAGATTTTCTTCACAACAAAAGAACACAAGAATTGGTTTATTCCTGATGTAGAAGGAAATGACGAAATTGTATTAAGTTCTCATAATTGGACAAGACCTACTTGCACTGCCTATCATTGTTCTGATTGTAAAAAAGTAGTTATCGACTATTCAATAGCTGTTGATTAATACTCGTTTTAGGAAGTAATTATATGGATATAAAATCATTTAAGAAAACGAAAATAGACTTGTCCCTTTTAGGGTTTGATATGAACGGTGATTTTGAGCTTTATTATTGCACACCGAAAAAGGCTCAGATTATTGCATCATCGGGTGTTGACGGCATACATTACTGTACTATTCCGCAGTTTGGTGAAATCATATTTGCCGTAAGTCCGATGAATTTCGGTGACTGTGTGCATCCTATCGCACGAAGCTTTAAAGATTTACTCCGCCTGTTGTTACATTGCGGTGACATTGCAGCTTTGGAACAGTGTTACGCTTGGGATGAAGAGCAATATAAAGCGTTTCTTATAGATTGTCCTATAACAGAAAAGCAACAGGCTGTATTGGATGAAATAAAAAACAAATGCGGTCTTGAGCCTATATCTGATTCTTTTGCGTATGTTAAGGAATTACAGGCTGAATTTGATTTATCTAAGATTCCGTACACCGAAGATTATTACGACCCCGAAATGAATGCGGCAGCTCTCGAAGTGCCGACAGAATGGGCAGTATATTATGAGCATGGTTTTTGGAACCGAAATGCAAAAGGTAAACCGGGAGAAGAAATAGTAATAAACAAGACTTTTTCTTGGGGCGATGAGATGTGGCACATTCCTGCTGTTTACTCTTGTTCAAAAGGCTTGGTTGTTGATTTCTGTATTGAAATACAACCCGAAAAAGAAAAAGCCTTTATTGACAAGTGGTATCCCGTTCTTTCAAAGGATGAAAATATAAGCAATGAGCTCCGTGAACAAATTGAGCAGGAAAATCCGATTGATGTAAATTTCAGAACGCATTTAAAGGTTAACGGAAAACCCGTTATTGCTAAACACGGTAACTCAGTTCAATGGCTTCCTGAATGCTGTCTGCC
>JAFZFT010000147.1 GCA_017555765.1 Clostridia bacterium
CAAATCCACGCAAATGCCGTAGTGATCCGAAAGGTACATCATATTTATCTTTTCATCGATAATCTTATAACGGTTCACCGTAATACCGTCGGAAACGAATACGAAGTCGATGGGTCTGTTTTCAAAAAGTACGAGACCGTAATCGTGGAAGGTTTTGCCCTCGTCGGTATCAGCCGCAAGGTATTTACTATCCTTGAGACAGGTTATCATTTCGTTGTATGCCTCATCGCCCTCGTAAGTATTGAAGTCACCTGTGCAGACAATAGGATAACCCTGAGCCTTGAGCTCCTCTATCTTAGCTTCGAGAATCTTCACCTGCTCTACACGTACCTCTTCGAGAATGTGGTCAAGGTGAGTGTTCACGTGGGTATATATTTTGCCGCTTGTCTTATCCTTGAGGGTTGCCCAGGTTGCAACTCTTGTGCAGCCTGATTTCTCGAGCTTACTCGCAAATACATCAGGTGTTTCACTAAGCCACATTGTACCGCTGTCGATAAGCTCAAACTTATCCTTGAGATAATAAACCGCTGATGCCTCTGCACCGTCGGTGTCATCTCTGAGCTGTGCTACGCAGGCGTACTCGTCGCCAAGCTCCGCATCGATTGCAGCAAGCCACCTCGGGGTAGCCTCCTGCACACCAAAGGAATCTGGCTTATACTGTCTGATGGCCGCAGTAACAAGCTGTGAGCGTCCCTTTACCGAGCCGTAAAGGTCATCTGCACATCTTACGTTGAAGGATATGATTCTGAGTGCCTCCTCTTCCTTCTCGGGTACGTTTCTGATTTTCTTTACCGAGGGAGTATAAATACCGAGGGTCATAAAAAACGAAAGAATAATTGCTATTAACTGTTTGATAATCATATTTTCCGCCTCCTTGTGCTTTATAGGAAAATTTTACTGCAAAAGCAAGGCTTTGTCAATATAAAAATCCCCACCTTTTAGGGTGAGGATTTATCTTTACTTATGCCTTTTTGATAGTTGTAAGGAAGTCCTCGATCATAGCTACAATTTCGGGGTTGAGCTTTGCAATACCGATAACCTGTCTTAATGTGAAGGGCTTCACAACAGCCATAATGGGACTCTTGAGAATTGTACCTGCGGCACCCTTTACCATGCTGAGAATGTCCTCACTCTTGAGAAGATCACCGATGGTGTCATCAAGTGAGTAGTATTCATCGTTGCTTGTGCTGTCCTTTTCAACAAACCAGTTACGTACCATTGAAGCGGCACCGTCAGGCTTCTGATACTCTCTGGGATATTCAGCAACGCCCTCGAATACATAGCTTTCCTTAAGGTCGCCTGCAGTTACTGTAACCTTGTTTTCGCCTTCCTTGATTTCCATACCGTCGAATACGAAGATACCCTCTGCAGTAACGGTCTTCTGCTTGCCGTTAACCTTGATTGTAACCTTATCGCAGTTTGAATATACCTTGAAGGTCTTTTCGCCGATAGTACGAAGGGGATATCTGTCACCCACAAGGTGGATAAACTTATCGTCTGACCAGAATGCCTTGTAAAGGTAGTAGGAATCCTTCTTCTGCTTTCTGTCGAAGGTAACAAGACCCTTGTTGTTTCTGCCCTTTACACCGCCCTCATTACGAAGAGCTGAGCCGAAATCGAACATATTCCATACGTATGAGCCCCAGAGCCACTTGTTGGCATTGATGGTCTTTACGTAATGCTCGTGGTACATAGCCTGATAGCCTTCGGAGTAGTCGCCCTGTACGGGGTCGTCACTGAAGTAGCCGAGAATACCCTCAGCACCGTATTCTGAAAGGCCCATACCGAGGTCGGGATTAGTCTCTCTGAACTTTGCGAGCCATTCATCAAGACCTGTGCAGGTCTTCATATACCAGCCGAAATAGTGGTTGTATGCGAGAATGTCTGTAATTCTGTTAAGCTCGGACTTGGGTGAGCACATTGTGAACTGTGCCTGAGTTGTAGGTCTTGAGGGATCAAGGAACTTTGCATAGTTATTAAGGTCTCTGATACCCTCGATAAGTGTCTCATTTTCGCTTGTGATTGTAATTTCGTTCTGTACGCCCCAGCAGAAGATTGAAGGATGGTGCATATTCTGCTTGATAAGCTCCTCGAGCTGATTCATAGCGTTGTCCTGAGCCTTCTTGTTAAAGCGGGAAATAACGGGAATCTCAGCCCAGATAAGCATACCGTACTCGTCGCAAAGGTCGTAGAAGTCCTCACTCTGCTGATAGTGAGCAAGTCTTATGGAGTTTGCACCCATACCTGCGATAAGCTCGATATCCTCCTTATGCTCCTCGATTGTAAGAGCGTTACCGATTGTCTCTCTGTCCTGATGACGGGAAACACCCTTGAGCTTTATGTACTCACCGTTAAGGAAGCAGCCCTCGTTTGCATCAAAGCGGATATCTCTGAAGCCGAAGCGTACCTTAACCTCGTCAATTACCTTGCCGTTCTGGATAAGTGTTGCTCTGAGAGTATAAAGGTAGGGGTTCTTTACACCGTTCCAGAGTACGGGAGAATCAACGTGAAGCTTTTCTCTGTCACCCGCAGTTGCCACAACCTTACCTTCAGCATCAAGCACCTCATACTTTACCTTTGTACCGCTGACGTAGTTTGTAACAATAGCCTTTACCTTAACGTCACCGTTTGTCTTTGCGGTAACATACACACCCTTGCTGCCCGCATCTGTAAGTGAGAAGTGAGTCTCGGGTACATCGTAAATAAGGTTAACATCTCTGTAAAGTCCGCCGTAGAAGGTGAAGTCTGCAAAGCCGGGATAAATCTTGTTGTTTGCACTGTTGTCAACTGTCACCTCAAGGAAATTCTTGGGTGATGTGAGAAGGTTTGTGATATCAAAGCGGAAGGTTGAATAACCGCCCTCGTGCTTGCCTGCCTTCTTGCCGTTTACGAGTACGGAGCAGACTGCATTTGCACCCTTGAATTCAACAAAAACCTTACCCTCATAGCGGGGAAGAATCTTTGTGTAGGTGCATGCACCTCTGTAATAGTTACCGTCACCCTCACCCTGACCGTCAAGTCCGTTCCAGGTGTGGGGAAGATTTACGGTTTCTTTTACGCCCTCTTTGCAAAAAATCCATTCCTGATTGAGAGATAATACTTTTCTCATATTGTTTCCTCCTGTATTTTCTGTTTTTATACGCTAAAAAATATTATACCATAATGTTTTACTTTTGACAACCGAAATTAATCGAAGTCAAATTCATCCTCATTTTTCACACGGAATATTTCGAAAACCGCCTCGAGAGTACTGTCATCTTCGACTCTCTCATAGCACTCCTTGCCGTCCTTCATAAGAATGCGGAAAATATCAACATACCCCTCTCCGTCGCAAGGGTCAATTATAGCGTACTCGTCGCCGCCGTAGTTTACTATATCGAGGAATTCACCCGCACAGAAGTTGCCGTCTGTGTCCTTGAAGCGTACTGTAAAATCAAGCTCATCGTCATTGAGCTGAGAAAGAAGCTCACTCATTTATATTTCTCCCTTCGCCGCATTCATATCAAAGCGGTATATTTCCTTATTTTCTATATCGATATTCTGCACATATATGGGCGGTATCCCCGCATTGGCGCTGATTGTTGTAACAAGAGCCTTCGCAAAGGGAAAGAGCTCCTTATATGTCTCCACGTGGATAAACTCCTTTTCAACCTCTCTGTTGACTGTAAATGCACCCACAACCTTCACTCTTACGCTTATTGTGTCGGGATGCTCCTCATCCTTCACCTCAACAGTAAGTGTAGCCTCACAGGTACCGAGCTTCGTGAATCTCACATTGTGGGAAACCTTGGTTTTCATCTTAAGCTCAACCTTACCCTTTACATTGTTGATAAAGGCTATCTCGCTTACCTTGTAACCCCTCATCGTTGCATTAGCCATTCTTCTTCACTCCCTTTGTGTCGTTTAAAATAAGAGGAATTGCCCAGAATTCTCTCAGATAGTTTTTGAAAAGCAGCTTTTTAGGTGACGGTGCCGCCACTGTACTGCATTCAAGGGAGCATCTTTTAGCAATCATAGAGGCTCTCATAAGGTGGAATTCACTTGAAAGGAAGGCTACCTTTTTATTTTCAAGATCGAGAAGCTTCTGTGCGTTTATGAAATTCTGAGCGGTTGTCTTTGACTTATCCTCAAGGATGATTCGCTCTTTTTCTATACCTCTTTCAACGAGTCCTTCGTATATAACCTCGGCCTCACTCTTAAGCTGGTCCTTGTGTACTATACCTCCGCAGGCAACGGCTATTGTGTTTCTATTTTCCTTCAGGAATTCAGCCGCTCTTTCAATTCTCATTTCAAGGGTCTCCTCTGCCTTCTCGCCTCTGACACGGCAGCCGAGTACAAGAAGCACATCAGGCTCGCCCTTAAGATTGCCCTTACTTGCCACAGACTCACTCAGAATAAATGCGGCAGCAGTACCTGCGATAATCGCACCGACAGTTTTCATAAAGCTCCTCCTTAAGTCAATAATTGTTATAAGTATAGCATAAAACATCACAAAGAAAAAGTCTTTTTTCACAATAACTCTTTTTTTGTGTGCTCCTGTAAATATTATGTGAAATCGGTTGAATTTTGATTATTGATAATGTATAATTTTGAATGAATAAGTATTTTCAAATAATACAACGAGGTGAAAATAATATGTCAGTTAATTTCAACATCGAAGAAAACGGATATAACATTGAAGAAGTAAACAACTACATAGAAATGCTCCAGAAGGAATATGAAAATGCCGTTGCATGGGGCGAAGAAATGGAAGCAAAGTACGAAAAGCTCAAGGGCGATTACGAAAATCACGGTGTATGCTTCACAATCTCCGAGGACAACCAGAATGAGGTTATCAAGGACGTTTTCGATAAGCTCACACTCACCATTGAAAAGGTAAAGAGCGACGCTCAGGTAAGAGCAAATGACATCGTTGACAAGGCAAAGGAGGAGGCAGCAGCCATCCTTCGCAGAGCTAAGGAAAACTCAATTGAAATCAGAACAGAAAACATCACTATTATGAAAAACCTTAAGAGCATCGGTGAAATGATCGATGTAATCCTTGAAAAAGGCATTCAATAAAAATCTCCCCCGATGTGAAAAAAGGAAGTGATACCTTGGCGAAATACAGACCTAAAAGCCTGGACGAGCTGAACAGCCTTTATGATAAAACCGTCTCCACGCAGAATTCAATAGAGGCTACCGCTTCAGCTATAAGTACAGAAGCCTTCCCCGTCGAGTCGGAGACTACAGCTGAAAAAATAGATAAATTCTTTGCAGAGCACAGTGACATATCCGCAGGCGGCTGTTCCGACCTTACAGAGGATATACAGAATTTCATCAGAAATTTCGGAAAGCCTGCCACCGCAGAGGATGAAATCGCAATCAGACACCACCGACCCGTACCCATAAAGCTCAGACAGCTTCCCACACCGCCGAAGCACGTCGAGTCAGCAGTACAGCCCACCGAGACTGCTGAAGAGCCTCAGACTGCTCCCGCCGATACACCCGCACCCCGGGAAGCAAAGCCTGAGAAAACTGAATTTGTCATCACCGCAGAAAAGAACGAGCTTTTCGAAGAGTATATGCGCATAATGTCTGACGAAGACGATGATGACTATTCAAAGTCAAGAAGAAAGAGAAAAAAGAACAGAAAAGCTGCTGAAGCTGAAGCACCCAAGCAGGAGGAAGCTCCTGAGTCAGAGGCTCCCGCCATAGCAGAAACAGAAGCAGAAGAGGATACAACCCCCTCCTACACTGCTCCCGATTATGAGTCTGACGAAGAGGAAGCTACAGAAAGCTTCGCCTCCTTCACAGAAGAAAAAGAAGAGATAATCCCTCTCAAGGAAGAAAAGAAGCCTCTTTCTCTTACCGAGGATAAGGACTCTCCCTTTGCCGATGACGATGATGAAGAGGACGAGGAAGAAAAGCTCCCCCGCAAGAAGACAGCCCTTCAGCTTCTTCTTATCCTTCTGCTTTTCGTTACCCTTATCAGTGCCCTTACTGTTACCGCAGTACAGACCCTCGTCAAGGTAAACTCAGGCGAGAAGTTTATGGATAAGTACTATGTGTACTCCGCAACAGTTACCGACAAAGTAACCGACATAAACGAAGGCGACCTTGTTTTCGTTGAAATCGCAAAGACAAAGGACAACGAGGTTTTCGCATATAACACTCCCAACGGTGTAGCTTATGCGGTACAGACCTTCTCAGGTGAGCCGGAGCGCACCTCGGGTAAAAACGGTATCAGCGACAGTATTATTGTTCTCAACACCTCAATCAAGGGTAAGGTAACTCGCATTTATCCTTCATTAGGTAAGGTTACTGCGACTATATCCGAAAACTTTATGACCGTTATTGCAGGGCTTCTTGTACTTGCAATAGTAATCATCCTTCTTCTTATCTTCGCCTTCAGACGTACATCCTCAGGCGGAAAGGCTTCACAGAAGGACAATCTCTCCTTCGATGACGAGCAGGATGACTTTGACGAAGACTCAGACGAGGACTTCTCACGCAGATAATTTAAAAGTGAAGAAACCGCAACTGATTTGTTCAGCCTACGCGGTTTCTTTTTTACCCTCTGTTCATTCAAGCTTGTGAAAACCCTATTTTTTCACTGCAAGAAAGGGAAAATGCAGTATTTAATCAAAGAAATAAAAATATTTTTAGTTTTCGACATTTTTTTGATTGCATAATTCGTCCGTATGTGCTATTATGTCAAAGTGATGATTTTACACATATTAAGGAGGATATTTATGACCAAGCGTACCCGCATAATGCTTGCTCAGGAAGGTAGCGATTTCGCAAATCACTGTGCGGCCTTTCTGTCATCTTACGGCTTCGACGTCAAAACCGTAGCCAAGGACGGTTCAAAAATTATTGATTCAATCAAACAGTTAAATCCCGATGTAGTACTTATGGATGCCTTTATGCCGAGAGTCGATGCCCTCGGAGTACTTACACAGCTCAGGGAGACCCCACTTGAGAAACGTCCTGTTGTTGCTCTGATGTCCGCCGTTGACAATCCGCGCTTTGAGCAGGTCCTTCTTAATGCGGGTGCAGACTACTATTTTCTCAAGCCCTTCGAGTTAAACGTACTCGCCCAACGTCTTTCCGAGCTTGCGGGCTGGCAGACCGCCGCTGAAACAGAGCTGACACCCTCAGCCCAAGGCAACGACCTTGAGGTTACCATCTCCGATGTTATGCGTGAAATAGGAGTTCCCGCCCACATAAAAGGCTATCAGTATCTTCGTGAGTCAATCGTACTGACCGTAAAGGACCCCGAGCTTATGCACGCAGTTACGAAGCTGCTCTACCCCACCGTCGCAAAGACAAACCACACCACACCCTCAAGAGTTGAAAGAGCAATCCGACACGCCATCGAGGTGGCATGGGACAGAGGCGACGTTGACGTGCTCTCCTCTTACTTCGGCTACACAATCCAAAATTCCCGAGGCAAGCCTACCAATTCGGAGTTTATTGCCATGATAAGCGATAAGCTCAGGCTTTCTATGAAGGCAGGGTGAGGAATGCCAAAGGGCATTCCCGCATCTGCGAAGCAGATATATCGTGCCGCAGGCATATCGTACCAAAGGTATATCGAGCCGAAGGCATATCGTCCATAAATAAAGTTATCGGTAAGATAAGCTTTAATAAAAAGCAGAACGGTTGAAGTTAAATCAACCGTTCTTTTCTGTTATTATTCCCAATCATATTCCGTAAGAGGATAAACTGCGCCCTTCATGCTCACCCTGCCGTAAAAGCATATAAGCCTTACCTTGTGCTCCTTATCTTTATACGCAAAGACGGGTGTGTAATTACTTGGTGCACGCTCGTACCACTGTCTGTAGCACACAACAGTCCAATCTCCGCTCTTCTCCTCCCAAGGCTCACTCTCGGTGTCCGAAGGACGGAAGTCCCTATAGTATTCAACCGCTTCGGCATAGCTCTTTTCATCAAGGGTCAGCTCAACAAACACCCTTGTCTCAGAAGGCTCATTCCATACACTGCCCTCTTTGTAGTAATAATCGTACCTTACACCGTCGGTATCAGATATTTCCTCGGGTAGAAATTCTGACAAGGCTTCCCTTGCACCGTCAGCATCAAGCACCATATAATCCGCTATATCTTCTGTATGTGAAACCACAACCGCCTCTGTATATGAAGCATTAAGCAACGCCAACACTCCGGTATAAAAGCTACAAAGCATTGCCGCACAAAGCATAATTACAGAAGCAATCCCTTTTATCACCGCACGCTTATTGCTGACCGCCTTACAGCTACGGTTAATAAGAATAACCCCAGCGGGAAGCAGTAAAGCTACTGCAAAAAGTACAAGAAATAAGACATTCTCCGATACATATTCGGGATAAAGATACCGCC
>JAFZFT010000023.1 GCA_017555765.1 Clostridia bacterium
CTATAGACTACAACGGCTTCAGCAAGGCTGACCTCGTTGGCGAATACGAATTTATCAACCACGGTACAATCAGTAACGGTTGCAGTGATTGGGCAGATGTAAACGGTATTATTGCTCCTACACAGAATATTACTCTTAATGCTGACGGTACAATTTCAAATCTTAAGGCTTACGAAAGCACAAAGCAGAATACTGCTGTATCGGAAAAGTCTGTAAACGGTACATGGGAAGTTAAAGACGGCACAGCATACATAACCTTTGTAATTGACGGTGTAACTTATGAGGGCGTATTCTGCAAACAGGCTGACGAAAGCAAGGAAAGAGCAGAAAAGATAGTCTTCTCCGCTATTGGTAACAACAATGAATGTCTTTGGGGTGTAAAAAGATGACAACAAAAGAATATTTAAAGCAGATTGATGAAGTGAACGAAAAAGGCAGATACAAGGCCGATTGGTCTTCCCTTTCTCACCACAAAGTACCCGATTGGTATATGCACGATAAATTAGGCGTGTTCATCCATTGGGGTGTTTATTCCGTACCTGCCTTTGGCAACGAGTGGTACTCAAGAGGTATGTACGATAAAAATGTACGTGAATTTGAGCATCACAGAAAAACTTACGGTGAGCATAAGGATTTCGGCTACAAGGATTTTATTCCGATGTTCAAGGCAGAAAAGTTTGATGCAAAAGAATGGGTAAGACTTTTCAAAAAAGCGGGTATGAAATATGTTATGCCTGTTGCGGAACATCACGACGGATTTGCAATGTACGACACAGAGTTTAACCGTTGGAATGCAAAAGAAATGGGTCCTCACCGTGATGTTGTTGGTGAGCTCAAGGATGAATGTGAAAAGCAGGGTCTTACTCTTTGTGCTTCAACTCACAGAGCCGAGCATTACTTCTTTATGAATATGGGCAGAACCTTTGACAGTGACGTCAATGATGAAGCCTACAGTGATTTTTACGGCCCTGCAGTTTATTGCAAGGAATTTCATTCCCACGATTTACATAAGTACACTGCCGATACCTATTCTCTCGGTGCAAGTCAGGAGTGGCTTGAAGACTGGCTTGTACGCACCTGTGAATTAGTTGATAAATATCAGCCCTCTGTACTTTATTTTGACTGGTGGATTCATAACCACAGCTTCAAGCCTTATCTTAAAAAGTTAGCCGCTTACTATTACAACAGAGCCGAAGAATGGGGCAAGGAAGTAACTATCAACTATAAGCACGAGGCTTTTCCGCCAACTGTTGCTACCTTTGATGTTGAGCGTGGTGCTCTTTCAGGTATTTCTCCGATTTATTGGCAGACGGATACTGCTATCGGTAAGCAGTCCTGGGGCTACAGAGCAGATAACGAATACAAAAGTGCAAGACAGGTTATCTGCGACCTTGTTGATATAGTATCAAAGAACGGCAATCTCCTTATAAATATCGGTCCGAAGGCTGACGGTACTATCACCGACGAAGAAACTGAGGTTCTTCTCACAATGGGCAAATGGCTTGAAACAAACGGCGAAGGTATCTACGGCACAACCTTCTGGAAGCAGTTCGGTGAAGGTAAGGTCAATGCAGAAGACGGCTTCTTCAAGGACAATGACGAAAAGAAATTTACCAATAAGGATTTCAGATTCACTTACAAAGACGGCTTCCTTTATGTTTTCCAAATGCGTCCGTCAAAAACAGTTAAAATCAAGACTCTTCGCAAGCATAATCCTCACGATTATCTTATTGAAAGCATTGAACTTTTAGGCAGTAGTGAAAAAATTGACTTTACGAGAGATGAAAAAGCACTTACTATCAAGCTTAAAGGCGACTTCGATAATGATTTACCCATTTGCTTTAAGATGGAGATTGGTTAATTATGAAAAGCAGTGAAATAAACATCCGTGACCCATTTGTACTTTACGAAAACGGAAAGTATTATATGTACGGCACAAGAGCAAAGAACTTCGGTAAAAAGACAGGCGGTTTTGATGTGTATATATCAACCGACCTTGAAAATTGGAGTGAGCCGAAAGAGTGCTTCAATTCTGTAACATATAATCTCAACCACGATGCAAATTGGGCTCCCGAAGTGCATAAATACAAGGGTGCGTATTATATGTTTGCTACCTTCACAAAAGAAAGCAATAATATGAGGGGTACATTCATACTCAAAGCCGACAGCCCACTCGGACCCTTTGTGCCTCACAGTAAGGGTGTTGTTACACCCCAGAAGTGGGAGTGTCTTGACGGTACGCTTTACATAAACCGTGAGGGTAAGCCTTATATAGTTTTCTGCCACGAGCATACACAGATTATTGACGGCACTATATGCTATGCACCTCTTAACGATGAGCTCACAGAAATGGCAGGTGAAGCTGTTACTATGTTCAAAGCCTCCGAGCCTTATTGGGCTGACGAGAGCAAGGATGCAAACGAGCACCGCATCACCGACGGACCTTTTATGTACAGAACAACAGACGGTACGCTCCTTATGCTCTGGTCAACCTTTATAAAGGGTAATTATGCAGAGTGTCTTGTAAGATTTATCGGTGGCGAGCTTGGCATGAATTTTGAGCATCTTCCACCTCTCATTGACAATGACGGCGGTCACGGTATGATATTCAACGGTAAAGATAAGCTGTACCTTACTTATCATTCACCTAATAAAAAAGGTTATGAGCATCCCTGCTTTATTGAGGTTGAGGATGTTGGGGAAAGTATAAGCATAATCACTGAATAATATATTTTTACATAGTTGATTTCAAGATGTTTTGAGGTTAGGATAAGTAAAGCTTTACAAATTTACTCACACCCCGAAACTTTACAAAACTTTACAACACAAAAACACACCAAGCAACAACAGGTACCATTTATGGGGCTTTTAGGGCATAAAACCCACCAAAAACACCCCGAAAAACAGCTGATGAATTTAGGTAACAACCCCAGGCTTTCTTGACTGTTGCATGTGCAGTTGCTATTGAAGAAGCAAGTAAATAATTTCAATAAACAGAATTAACGAGAGGATTGGCCTTTAGTTAGTTTTGATTATAATGTTTGTGCTTTGTGAAAAACTCTGCGATTTCTCTTTGGAGATTTCGCAGAGTCTTTCTTTTTTGAACAAATAAAAAGGACACATCATTTTTGAGCTTTCCCAGATGATGTGTCTATCTTTTTTATTATTATATTAAGGATTGGAGATATACTTCAAGAAGATTTAATGCTGTTTCTTTTTCTTTGGGTTGACATTTTTTTATGCTCTCAATTATTGTTTCTTCTGTGATAATTTTATCTTCTTGTGAAACAAAAATATCATTTGGAGTAATGCTCAGAGCATCGCATATTTTAAGAATAGTTTCAATCCTCATATTAACGGAGCCGCGTTCAATGTCGGCATAAGTACGATCAGATAAATTTGCTTTTTCAGCAACCTCGGCTCTGCTCATAAGCTTCTTCGTTCTGATTTCGTACAATTTGTTGCCGATTACTTTAAGATCAAAAACAAGCATTATTCTTCCTCCTGATTGTGTCTATATAGGAATTATACTTCCTGTTATCATTGACAAGTAGGTATTAAAGGTGTATAATTTAGGAAGAAAAGTTCCTAAAGAACTGTGTCTGGGAGGTGAAAGTAATGGAAAATAAAAGATTTTTGCTGAATACAAATTCTAAAAAGTTTCATGATTTGAAATATTCTGACGGTCGTTGTAAGATTTCTGATATGAGTGATTCTTATAAAATCAGCTTCGATACATACACCGAAGCTGCGGAATATCCCGATAAAGAAAGCCCATTAGCCAAATTTTGCACGATTTGCCAAAAAAATAAAGCTAAGAACAAAATTTCACCATATTTTAAAGATTAAACAAAAGGAGAGTTTAGTATGAAAAAGACTATATCTTTATTATTAGTTTTTATTATGAGCTTTAGTTGTTTTTCATTTGTAAGTTTTGCAGAAACAACAAAAACACAACAACAGCTTTCAAAAGTTCCTGAGGGCTATATAGGAATTTATACAAAAGAAGATTTGAATGCGGTAAGAAACAAATCTTCAAAATACATTTTGATGAATGATATTATTTTCACGGATTCTGATTATGAAGAAGGGGGCTTGTTTTATAATTCAGGAGAAGGCTGGCAACCGATAGCATCATTTTCCGGAGTTTTTGATGGAAATGGTTATAAAATCGAGAACCTGAAATGCAATATGCCGAATAAGGATTATGTAGGTTTGTTCGGTAAAGCAACTAGTGCTCAGATAAGAAATGTTACACTAGTTAATGCTGATATAATAGGGAAAAATTATGTTGGTGGAATATGTGGATTATATGATAGTGTTCATACAATAGAAAATTGTTTAACACATGGCTCAATAAAAGGTTCTGCTTATGTTGGCGGTATATGCGGTCAGGCAAAAAAAGTATCCATAATCAGCAACACTAACCATGACGATAGCACTAAAGCTGATGCACTTATAAACAACTGCGTAAATGTAGCTACTGTTGTGTCGGAAGGATTGTATGCCGGTGGAATTTGTGGTTATGTTGGACTTTCTACTCAAAATGCAAATCCTGATATAAACAGATGTATAAATACTGGTAATATTACTGCATCTAGATCTTGCGGAGGAATATGCGGAGTGTTATCCAGTAGTGGAGAGATATATGATTCTTATAACACTGGTGATATTTCAGCCGAAGACCAAGCTGGTGGGTTAGTAGGTTACAATGGTCGTAGCATAAACAACTCCTACTCTGTAGGCTTTGTTTCAGCTAAAGAATATGCAGGTGGAATTTTAGGACAGGCAGCAACTTACGGAACAGAAATAATAAATTCATATTATTCTGATATAGTTGCAGGAGGCAGAAATATACTTCACTTTGAAGATAAAAGAATGTTTGAAGGTTGGGATTTTGATACCGTATGGACTATGAGCGGAAGAGAAGATTATCTGTATCCTGAGCTTCGTGATGTTCCTCTTTTTCTACAGGAAGATTTTATACACAAGCACGAATACACATCAGAAATAACAAAGGAAGCAACACACACTGAAGACGGCGAAACAACCTATACATGTGAATGTGGAGATACTTACATAGAAGTGACTGCAAAACTCGCTGATCACACTTACGAAGAAGTTGTGACTTCTCCAACTTGTACTGCGCAGGGCTACACAACTTATACATGCTCTTGCGGCGACAGTTATGTTGCTGATTATACAGATAAGCTTAATCACGAATACACATCAGAAATCACGACGCCCGCAACACATCTTGCAGAAGGTGAAACAACTTACACTTGTGAATGTGGAGACACTTACACTGAAGTAATCGCCAAGCTTACTGCTCACACTTATGATAAGTCAGTGACAGATCCTACTTGCACTGAAAACGGTTACACAATCTATACTTGTGAATGTGGCGACACATATACAGAGGAAATTGCCGCTGTCGGTCATAAGGTGCTTGTGATTCCCTCTGTTGAAGCAACATGTACTGATGAAGGTCTTTCTGCGGGTAAGGTTTGTGAAGCTTGCGGTGCAGAGCTTGCTTCACAGCATATGATTCCTGCAAAAGGACACAGCTTCTCAAATTGGATCGTTGTATCGGAGGTTACTTGCGATACAAACGGCAGAAAGGTCAGAATTTGCGCTTGCGGTGCTGTTGAGGAAGATATAGAAAATTCCTACGGTCACAATGATGCAGATGATGATAATCAGTGTGACAACTGTAATGAAACTTTAAAAGCAGAAGTAAACACACCCGCAGAAAAAGATAATGTATTTACTTTCTTGAAGAGCTTCCTTAATAATCTGATTGAGTTTTTCAGACAGTTATTAGGGTTAAAAAAATAAAAGGGGCGCAGGTAACAACCCCAGGCTTTCTTGACTGTTGCATGTGCAGTTGCTATTGAAGAAGCTTCAAAGTAAGCTTAACTAAAAATCATCTCCCGCTCAAAAAGAACGGGAGATTGTTTCTGTTTGTTTTGTTTTTACCTTTGAGAGCACCTTATCAAGCACCATAAATATAAAGCCCACGCCGATGAACACAGCACCGAGTCCGAGTATCCATAAGCATACACCACCAACACCGTAGGTGTCGATATTGAGGAA
>JAFZFT010000148.1 GCA_017555765.1 Clostridia bacterium
AGTGGATTTTCTTGAGCCTCTGAAGCCCATTTCACCGGCACTTGCCCATGACACGGCGTTACCCTGTAAATCAGTGATGGTAACGATTGTGTTGTTGAAGGTGGATTGGATATGGGCCGCACCGCGATCAATGTTCTTACGTTCACGGCGACGGCGAATGTTGGTAGCTTTCTTAGCAACCTTAGCAGCCATAATTTTATCCTCCTATTATTTCTTCTTATTAGCGATGGTTTTCTTGGGACCCTTACGTGTACGAGCGTTTGTCTTTGAACGCTGACCTCTTACGGGGAGACCCTTTCTGTGACGTACGCCACGATAGCAACCAATTTCAATAAGTCTTTTGATATCAAAAGCTGTTTCTCTTCTGAGGTCACCCTCTACAGTTAAGTTGTTGTTGATGTACACAGTAAGCTTTGAAATTTCGTCTTCTGTGAGATCTTTAACTCTTGTGTCGGGGTTGATACCTGTTGCTGCAATGATATCCTTTGCAGTCTTGTGACCAATACCAAAGATGTAAGTAAGAGCGACTTCAACTCTCTTGTCTCTGGGAAGGTCAACACCTGAAATACGAGCCATTTAGTTGCACCTCCTAAATTGATTACGTCAATTAGCCTTGACGCTGCTTGTGCTTGGGATTCTCGCAGATAACCATTATCTTGCCTTTACGCTTGATTACCTTGCATTTTTCACATATTTTCTTTACAGAAGGTCTGACTTTCATTAGGAATTACCTCCTTTATGTTACTTAGATCTCCATGTTATACGTCCACGGGTCAAGTCGTATGGAGACATCTCGACTGTGACCTTGTCACCGGGAAGAATACGAATGTAGTTCATTCTGAGCTTTCCCGAAATGTGTGCTAAAATCTTGTGACCGTTTTCGAGTTCGACCTGGAAAGTTGCGTTAGGCAGAGCCTCAACAACTGTACCTTCGATTTCGATCATATCCTGTTTTGACATAACTTTAACCCCCTGGGTTTGACATTTTGTTAAGTGTTTTTCTTAGCATTTTGTTTGTTGCCATTGAGTCCGGTTCAAGGAACATTTCTGTTTCCTGAAGGTGTTTCGGATTTTTGCACTTGGGTTTCTCCAGCTTTCTGTGCTTGCCGTCACACACCAAAACCTTATTTTTTTCAAAGCCTGCTATCACCATCAGATCACCTTTATCGTGACCCGCTGTTGATTTTACAACCTGCCCTATCTTAAGTTCCATACGTCACCTTATATCTTAGTGAGTATCACGGGGCCGTCTTTTGTGATAGCCACCGTATGCTCAAAGTGGGCTGATAGCTTTCCGTCAGCGGTTTTTATTGTCCAGCCGTCGGGGAGCTGTTTGATTTTTGCAGTGCCTTGGTTTATCATCGGCTCAATAGCGATTGTCATGCCCGGTAACAGGCGTACGCCTCGGCCGGCTGTACCGTAGTTCGGTACACTGGGGTCTTCATGTACTTGCTTACCTATGCCGTGGCCCGTGAATTCACGAACAACGCCGTAGCCTTTACTTTCACAGTAACGCTGAACCGCGGATGCTATATCGCCCATTCTGCCGCCGGGTACCGCGTACTTGATTGCCTCATAGAGACTCTCTCGTGTGGTATCCATCAGCCGCTTTGCCTCGTCACTTACGTCACCGCAAGCAAAAGTAGCAGCATTGTCGCCGTTATAGCCGTTGATTCGTGCACCTAAATCTATTGAAACGATATCGCCTGATTTAAGAATGCGTTTTTTACTGGGAATGCCATGAATGACCTCATCATTTATGGAAATGCACGCAGTAGCCGGAAAACCGTATAAATTCAGGAAGTTTGGTTCAGCTCCCTGACTGATTATATAGTCATGGGCAATCTTGTCAATTTCCCAGGTTGTTACACCCGGTCTGACAGCCTCACCGGCCACCTTAAGCGCTTCTGCCGATATTCTGCAAGCTTCTCTCATAAGAGCGAGCTCGCGAGTCGTCTTCAGCACGATCATGCTTATTCCTCCAAAGCCTTCTGAACAAGAGCTGAAGTATCTTTAACTTCTTCCTGTCCTTCAACTATGAATAATTTGTTTTTCTTTGCGTAGAAATCCTTGAGAGGCTCAGTCTGACTGTGATATACATCAAGTCTGTCCTTTACCGTATCAGGATGATCGTCAGCTCTGATGATGAGCTCTGCGCCGCAAGCGTTGCAGATGCCATCCTTTTCAGGCTTCTTGTAAAGCAGGTGGTATGAGTTACCGCAAGCGGGACATACTCTTCTGCCTGACATTCTCTCAACAATCTTTTCGTCGGGAACTTCGATATCGATTACTTTGTCGATTTCGATGCCCATTGTGTCAAGAGCCTCAGCCTGGGGAATAGTTCTGGGGAAGCCGTCGAGGATAAAGCCGTTCTGGCAGTCATCCTCAGCGAGTCTTTCCTTAATAATGCCGATTACGACTTCATCGGGAACAAGCTGACCTTTGTCAATGAATTCCTTGGCTTTAAGACCCATTTCTGTGCCAGCCTTGAGAGCTGCACGGATAATGTTACCTGTTGATATGGCAGGGATTGAAAGCTTATCGCAGATATATTCTGCCTGTGTGCCTTTACCTGCGCCGGGTGCACCTAAAAGAATTAACTTCATGGTTATCACTCCTTTAATATTAGTCAAGGAAGCCCTTGTAGTGTCTCATCATCATC
>JAFZFT010000149.1 GCA_017555765.1 Clostridia bacterium
ACCAAAGCACATATCAAATTATAACGGGGAGACCACATGGGGTCTCCCCTACGCGTTTAGATTTCAATTATATCTTTGTCTGGATGTGAAAATGTGTTAGAACACGAGAGAAAAAGACTGCGATTAAAAGATTATGATTATTCGAAAACCGGAGCTTACTTTGTAACAGTATGTGTTAATAACAGAGGCTCTCTATTACTTGAAAACCCTGAAGCAAAGGAAATGATAGAAAAATGGATATTAAAAATTGAAGATAAATTTGTAAATACCAAAATTGATTGTTATGCAATAATGAAAGACCACATACATCTCATTGTTTTCATAAATGATCAAACCGAAACGAGTTTGCCTGTAATAATGGAATGGTTTAAAACAATGACCACAAACGAATATATCAAAGGTGTAAGAGCACAAAAGTTTGAGGCGTTTGAAAAGAAATTCTGGCAACGCAGTTATAACGACCATATTATTCGTAACGAGAAGGATTTAGAAGAAAAACGGCAATATATATTAAACAATCCTATAAAGGAAGCCTTAAAATCAAACGCGTAGAGTACGCCCCGTGTGGCGTACCGACCAAACCACATATCAAATTATAACGGGGAGACCACATGGGGTCTCCCCTACGCGTATAAGCACCCCTCAGTTCAGCAAAAAGACTCTGCCCTCTTGACTATAACGATTATATAAGTATAATAAAGAAGACGGAAGACCGTCAGAAAAGGAGATATACTATGAAAAGAGCAGTTGTAATTTTACTCGCAGTACTTATGTGTGTCAGCTTTGCCTGCTGTGGCAAGTCTGAAACTCCCACCGATGCAAGACCAAGCGGTCAGAAGGCGGAAATCACCTACGACGCAACAAAAGAGTTGATGCTTGTCGGTACTGTCAAAGAGGTAAACGGAGATTCACTTCTCATCGTTACGGATAACGAGCAGGAGTACATTTTCAGCTTTTCCAAGAATATAAAGGTTGTTCAGAATGAGCAGTATGTTTATAATCCTCAGGCAGCAGACCTTTTAGGCAAAAAGGTAACCGCAATTGCGGGCAACGAGGTATTGGAAACATGGCCTATGGGTCTTACCAACGAGAGGGTTATTATAATTACAGAGTGAAAATGAGAAGGAGCTGAAGAGATTCAGCTCCTTTTTTATGCAAGGTTGATTTTGAGGTCGGCGTGAGTTGATTTTTATATAAGGGTTATCCTTGTAGGTCTGGTGGGCAGGTCGGTCGCCGTGGTTACGGCTTCGCCATTACCCCTTTGTCACTTTGTGACATTTTTTGCTCCGCAAACTGGCACACCCTCGTCACTTCGTGACACTCCCTCTAACAGAGGGAATTACCTAACAGGGGAATCTCGTCGACCGCTACATAGGTTTGATTTTTACAAATAAATATATTATAATTTATCTGGTGATAACAATGAAAAAGATTTATGAGCATAAGCAACACAGATTAAAAAATTACAATTACAGCAGTAACGGCTCTTATTTCATTACAATCTGCGTAAAAAACAGAGAATGCCTTTTAGGAGAAACTCCCTCCGTCAAAATCTATGATTTTGCCACCTCCCTCTCGGAGGGAGGTAACTCCTTCTGTCACGGCTACGCCGTGACACCTTCCTCAGGGAGGAAGGTTATTTATGCTCCATCCCTGAGGGAGCTGGATTTGACGAAGTCAAAGACTGAGGGAGTATAAACACCGCTTATGTATTAAACATTTCTTTTTGAAAGGATGCTTATTATGTCTTTACCATATAATCAAGAACTTATTTCCCGAGCGAAAGAATTAAGAAAAAATATGACACCTCAAGAAAATATGCTTTGGCATCGTTATCTGAAATCATATCCGATAAGATTTCAAAGACAAAAAACCATAAAATCTTTTATTGCAGACTTTTATTGCCATAAAGCCAGACTCATCATTGAAATTGACGGTTCCCAACATTATACAGAACAAGGATTAGCTTATGATAACGAGAGAACAGCTATACTCAAAGAATTCAATCTTGAGGTAATCCGTTTTTCCAATTATGATATCAATACTAATTTTGAAAGCGTGTGTATGGAAATAGATAAGGTTGTGAAAAAACGAATTTCTTTATTAAATGAATGATTACTACGCCTTCCGTCACGGCTGATATATCACTGATACATAATGATTGAAAAAGCAGATGGTTACTCCCTCCGTCAAAATCTATGATTTTGCCACCTCTCCCTCAGGGAGAGCTGTCGCAACCGTCAGGTTGTGACTGAGAGGGTAACAAAAAACGCTATGCTTTTCAGCATAGCGTCTTTTTTCATTTAATTAGAGAGGCATAACGATCTTGCTAGCAATTTCGTCAGCTACGTCGTTGAGACCAACGAGTCTGAGGAAATCGATCATAACGTCAACCCATGCCATGATGAGTGCTTTGATATCTTCCATTTTATTTTACCTCCTATAATATTTCGGTCGTACCGATATCTTGCGGATTTCTCCGTAACGAGTATATTTTAACAAACTATTAATAAATTGTCAAGGGGATGAAGAAAAATATATCTAAAAAAGGACAAGAAAAAACCACCCGTAAAGGGTGGCTTTTAATTATACTATACTATACTATAATTATGTTTTTTGACTAGGAATTAGTCAACAAGGCTGTTGCCGTAGTCGATAACATCGTTAACGCCTGACTGAACGTTGTCAACGAATTCGTTAGTTGCATCTTCGTTTACTTCGATACCAAGAAGCTTAAGAAGAGCTGCGATAGCTGCCTTTACGAATGCAAGAATATCTGCCATTGTCTGAGTTCCTCCTTATTAGATTTCAGTTTGTAAAAACTGATAAACACAGTCGAGTTAAATTAAATTATTTAACGTCGATGGGCCACTCTCCGAGAGCATCGAGAAGAGCGATGATTGCCTTAGCAAAGTTTGCAAGGAAAGCTCTGAGGAAGTCACCGTTTGTGCCTTCGCCGCTTTCAACAAGTGCGTTAAGCCATTCTGCCATTGTACTGTACCTCCTTAATTATTTCCCACATAATGGGATACTCATATTTTATAGGAAAAACTTCAATTTGTCAATAGTAAATTCATAAATTTGTGAAATAACTTTGAACAACCCCCTTATTTACGGAAAAGGAATTCATAATTACTCTCTTCTGCAACGAAAAAACTGCAAAGAAATTTTCTCAAATCCTTGCAAATTTTTTTATTATATAGTATACTGTAGCAGTATATGTAAATTGGAAAATTGTCTTTAATTTTCCATGCTTAAGAATAAAATCATTGGAGGAATTACAATGGCTGAAATGGAAAAGAGCAACAGTTTTATTTCCATGGAACATGAGGTTCTCAAGTTCTGGGAAGAAAATAACTGCTACGAGCTCCGCAAAGAAAAGAATGCAGGTAAGGAACGCTTCCGCTTTATCGACGGACCTATTACTGCGAACAATCCTATGGGTATCCACCACGCCTGGGGCCGTACCCTTAAGGATACATTTATCAGATACAAGTATATGAACGGCTACGACTGTCGCTGTCAGAACGGCTTCGACAGCCAGGGTCTCTGGGTTGAGGTCGGCGTTGAAAAGGAGCTCGGCTTCGAATCAAAGAAGGATATTGAGGATTTCGGTATCGACAAGTTCACAACAAAGTGCGTTGAAAGAGTTAAGCAGTACTCAGGTGTTATCACCGAGCAGTCAAAGAGACTCGGTCAGTGGATGCAGTGGTACAACTCCTACTTCACCAATACCGACCTTAACATCACCTCAATCTGGCACTTCCTCAAGACCTGCGACAACAACGGCTGGATCAAGAGAGAGTACAAGCCCATGCCCTGGTGCCCCCGTTGCGGTACCTCTCTTTCAGAGCACGAAATGACAGGCTCTTACAAGACTATTACTCACAATTCAGTTTTCTTCAAGCTTCCCGTTGAAGGTACTGACAGTAAGATTATCGTATGGACAACTACCCCCTGGACTCTTTCTTCAAACGTAGCTCTTGCAGTTAACCCTGAAATCGACTACGTTGAGGTTAAGGTTAAGAGCGACGAAAAGACTCTTATCCTTGCTAAGAATGCTATCAAGTACCTTGGCGACGATAAGCTTGAGGTTCTTCGTATGTTCAAGGGTGAGGAGCTTGTCGGCAAGAAGTACGACACCTGCTTCCCCGAATTAGAAGCACAGCAGGGCTTCGAGCACAAGATTGTTGCTTGGGAAGATGTTGACGCTGAAGAAGGTACAGGCGTTGTTCACATCGCTCCCGGCTGCGGTGCAGAGGATAACGAGCTCGGTAAGAGACTCGGCCTTCCCGAGATTATGCCCGTTGACGATATGGGTATCTTCCTCAAGGGCTTCGGCTTCTTCACCGGCAAGAACTCAAAGACAATCGCTGACGAGGTATTCGAGGAGCTTAAAAAGAGAGACAAGCTTTACCTCATCAAGCCCCACGAGCACAGCTACCCCGTATGCTGGAGATGTAAGGAAGAGCTTATCTACCGTCTTGTACCCTCTTGGTTCATCAAGACAGAGGAGCTCAAGCCCAGACTTATCAAGAACGCTATGAGCGTTAAGTGGGAGCCCGAATCAAACGGTAAGAGAATGATTGACTGGCTCAACAATATGGGTAACTGGAATATTTCACGTAAGCGCTACTACGGTATGCCCCTCCCCTTCTATGTATGTGAGGATTGCGGCAACGTACACGTTGTAGGCTCACTCGACGAGCTCAAGAGCCTCGCTGTTGATCCCGCTAAGGTTGACGCTCTTCCCGAGCTTCACAGACCCTGGATTGACGAGGTTGAAATCAAGTGTCCCAAGTGCGGCAAGAATGTAAAGCGTATCACCGACGTTGGTGACGTTTGGCTTGACGCAGGTATCGTACCCTTCTCAACAACAGGCTACTTTACCGACAAGGAAGAATGGAGAAAGAACTTCCCCGC
>JAFZFT010000150.1 GCA_017555765.1 Clostridia bacterium
AAAAGTTTTTTCATAATAATCTACCTTTCGTTTGTGTATTGCGATCGTTTCATCGCTTTAGCGTGGTAACATATTAACACAATAAAGAGCGGTTGTCAATACCTTTTTAAATAAATATGTAGCCGCTGAAAGAAAAATGCCGTCTCAAGGAAAAGCCGTACAGGCTGGGGAGAAAGTTACAAGAAGACTTTTTCTTCACCCCGAAGCTGTACGATTGTACCGCGAGCGGGTGAAAAAAGGTCGAAACGATGCAAAATCCGTCGGGATTCGATGTCCCGACGGATTTTCAAATTGTTTTCTACAAATATTTCAAGAACTTACTTACAATATTTTTTCTGCATCGTTGTTCTTGTGACTTTATCGACAGACTGAAAATGCCCCGCCGTTGAGGCGGGGCAAAGGTACGATATAAAAGCAAGTATTATTCTGCTACCTTTTCCTTTGAAAGGACAATGTTTGTGATGATACCGAGGATAAGAGCACAAGCGATTGATGTGATTGTGATCTTGCCGAAGGTAAGGCTGAGGCCGCCGATACCTGCGATGAGAATAACTGAAACTGTGAAGAGGTTTCTGTTTTCCTCAAGGTTAACGTCCTTGATCATCTTGAGACCTGATACAGCGATGAAGCCGTAAAGAGCCATACAAACGCCACCCATTACGCATGAGGGAATTGAGTCAACGAACGCAACGAAGGGATCAAAGAATGCGATAAGCATTGCACCGATAGCTGCTGCGATGATTGTATAAACTGAAGCGTTTCTTGTGATAGCAACACAAGCTACTGATTCACCGTAGGTGGTGTTGGGGCAGCCGCCGAAGATTGAGTCTACGATTGAGCCTACACCATCACCGAGAAGTGTTCTGTGGAGACCGGGCTCCTTGAGAAGATCCTTTTCGATGATTGATGAAATGTTCTTATGGTCAGCAATATGCTCAGCAAATACAACAAATGCAACGGGAAGATATGCAACTGCGATTGTTGCGATATAGCTTGCGTCGAGCTCCTTAACACCCTTTGCAGCGGTGATGAAGGTGAAATCAGGTACGGTGAAAATCTTAAGATCTGCAAACACTGCAAAGTCGATAACTCTGAGTGTATCGTTACCTGTCTTGATGCCGATAACAGTGAAGATAGCGGCAACTGCATAGCCTGAAAGGATACCGATAATAAAGGGGATAAGCTTAATGCCCTTCTTACCGTAGGTTGAGCAGATCATTGTAACGAAAAGAGTTACAAGACCGCAGATGATTGCGATGTGGGGGTTAGCGGCTGAAACGCCGTCTACAAGGTACTTACCTGCCTGAAGGTCGCCGACTGCATTACCTGCAAGAGAAAGACCGATAAGAGCAACCGTGGGGCCGATAACCTGCTTGGGCATAAGCTTATCAATCCAATTAACGCCTACAAGCTTAACAATAAGAGCGATAACAACGTAAACAAAGCCTGCAAAAGCAGTACCGATAATAAGACCCGCATAACCTGCGGCTGTTGATACGGCACCTGCAAATGCTGCTGCCATTGAGCCGAGGAAGGCAAAGGACGAGCCGAGGAAAACAGGGCTCTTCGCTTTAGTGAAAAGTACGTAAACGAGAGTACCGATACCTGCACCGAAAAGTGCGGCTGAGGGCTGCATACCGTTGCCGATAATGATAGGTACTACAAGAGTAGCCGCCATAATAGCAAGAAGCTGCTGAATAGCGTACACAACGAGCTGCGGGAATTTGGGTTTGTCTTTGATGTCGTAATAAAGTTTCATCAATGTTCCTCCTGTTTTTTGTTTTTCCGCAGAAAAAAAGCCCCGCAACGCAGGACTAAAATCACAATATTTTCATCCCGCCGATGACTTTTTATCTATCCCTTGTATTTTATCACAGAGATTTTTAAAAGTAAATAGGGAGGAATGATTTTCTGAAAATAATACGGATGGATTAGGGATTAGGGATTGGTAGGGCAGGGGCTTGCTCCTGCCGTTTAGTTGCAAACACTCCACGGGGCGGGTAACATCTCACAAATTCCGAACTGTCGGTCGCAATTCTGCATTCTGCACTCTGCATTCTGCATTAAAAAAGGACGCTTCCGCGTCCTTTTTTTACACAACCGCCTGGTCGTTTATTACAAGTCTGAAGGTAAGACCCAGCTTTTCGGCTGCCTTGCGGCACATAATCATTCGTCCGAGGAAAATCTCAAAGTAGTCCATCACCGAGCCGTACTCAGTATCAACGGTAAGGCGAAGAGTAACTGTCTTGTTTTCCTTGTTTATCTTAAGCGTAGATTTTTCAACCGAATAGTTAACTCTGTCGTGGATGTCGAAGGTAGTCTTGTCAATATTTCTGACTCTGCTACGGCGCACGTCGGATTTATCCGCAATGATAAGAGCCGCCGCAACGGGTGAGATTGCTACTCCCGTACCCTCGTCGTGGTTACCGATAGCCGCAACGATGTCACAAAGCTCGTCGGTTTTCATACCCATCTCACGGAGAATCTCAAAGGCCATTACCGCTCCCGATTGGGAGTGACCGATGCGGTTCACCATATTGCCGATATCGTGTATGTATCCCGCAATTCTGGCAAGCTCGATTTCACGGTCGGGATAGCCTAAATCCTCGAGAATATTACCCGCTATATCGGAAACGCGCAGTACGTGAGGAAAGCTGTGCTCAGTATAGCCGAGAGCCGCAAGTGACTCATCAGCCTTTTTGATATATACCTTGATTTTTTCGTCTGATCTTATCTGTTCAAAGGTGGGCATTTTAATCTCCTTTTCAATTAATATAGGGTACAGAACATCAGTTCTGCTTTCTTACAATTTTGTATTCGTCATAAGGACTGTAGTAGTGGCAGGAATCCATACTGCCTGACATATATTTTTCCATTTCATCCTCGTCGAGGTTAACTGAGCAGTAATATTCGTCGTACTCCTCATCGTAGCAGTAGTATGAACAGTTTTCGCACTGCATAGTATTCATAGTGCATCACGCTCCTTCAATAATATTATAATCTATTTCAAAAGGATTTTCAACTGTTTTCTTGTGTGATGTAAGCTACTGTCCATTTTTCCGTACCGCCCTGCCGTGGGGGTAACCTCCCGACTTTCGCCCCCCTCGGCGGGTAGTTTCTCCCCTATTCCGCCCTCGTCTGCCGCGATTGCGAATCGCGCATTGCGAATTGCGCATTAAAAAAGCTCCCCTTCAGGGAGCTTCTTGCTTAGTCTTCTGCCTTTGCAGTCTCGGGCTGGGGTCTGGGAAGGAACTGATCGTTTTCGGGTGAGTAAATCTCAACCGCCTTCTCAAGTATGTTAACCATAACATCGTGATGCTTGCCGCCGTACTCACCGTCAAGAGTCCAGGCAACCTCCTCGTCGGGAGCGTGAATCTTGAGCTTTCTTGTCTGGAGAAGGATAATCTGCTTGCCGTCGTACTTCTGCTTTCTTACCTTGCTGAGTACTGAGAAGAGTGATGTCATCGGCATCTTCTTTACGAGGAGCACCTCGAAAAGGCCGTCGTTGAACTTAACCTTATCCTTGGGAAGCTTGAAGAAGCCGCCGACGGAAAGTGAGTTTGAAACAGCACCGAACATGAAATCATCCTCGATAACGCCGCCGTCGTACTCGATTCTCATCCTTGTGGCATGAATTTCAAATACCTGAGGTACAGCCGCAGCAAGGTACGCCGCATAACCGAAGGTATTCTTGAGCTTCTGGGGTGTGGAGTATGAGCTTCTTGCAAATGCACCGAAGGATGCAACATAGCAGAAGCATCTGTTGTTGAAAAGACCGATATCGTAATCGTTGGTATGACCGTCCTTGATAATCTCAGCCGCATCGTGAAGCTTTACGGGAAGATTGAGTGAAGCTGCAAGGTCGTTTGTTGTACCTGAAGGAAGATAACCTACGGGTACACGTCTGGGCATACCGATAACACCGTTGATGGTTTCGTTGAGAGTTCCGTCACCGCCGCAGCAAATGACGAGTTCGTTATCTGCAAGCTCTTCCTTTACGATGTTTGTTGCGTCACCCTGACACTTTGTGGGGTGTACTGAAATCTCATAATCTTCATGTGAGAACTTATCAACGATATCCATAGCCTCAGCTCTGGTCTTGTCCTTACCTGAGCAGGGATTCACGATAAGTAACGCTTTCTTTTTATCTGCCATATTTTTTTACCTCTGTCAAATGTACTTTATAAAATAACATTAAAGATTTTAACACTTAAAAAGGCTGATGTCAAACAAATCTTAATATTTTTTTATTTTATCTCCCTTTTGGAAATAAAAAAGGGAAAAAAGTGCCAAAAAGGGGCTGTTTATGAAGTTTCTGTAAACGGACGCCTAAAAACAATATATATTTCGTTGTGCAAAGTGTACAAAAATTAAGCTTCAAGTTTTTATATATTAACCAAAAGGTAGAAAGCAAAAAAATGTGTGAAAAACTATTGATTTTCTCGTTTTTTTGTTGTATTATACATATGCACTCGAGAGAGTGACACAGAGCTCCACGGAGCTCGACTTAAATTAACTTACTCCTCTATAATGTTTTCTTCATATTTTCTCCTTTTTAAAAGCACTCGGTTTCTCCCCGGGTGTTTTTACCTTTTATAAAACTTTTTACAGATAAAAAAATCAGGCTGTCCGCTGACAACCTGATTTTATTTTTTTTTGCAATTATTCTGCATCCTCTTCGGGAGCAGCTGTGAACTTTGCGATGAGAGCTTCAACAAAAGCCTTGAGAGCCTCGATGAAAGCCTTAATATCCTCTGAATAAGTTTCTACGAATGATGTGAATTTGTTCTCACCCATTTTGATTACCTCCGTATATTTATAGTTTTTAATCTTTTCTGTATAATATAACAAAACATCTGCTTTGTCAACATTTATTTAACAGTCTGTTCATGCTGAAGGCCTTGTGCTTTTTCCTTTGCAAGTCTGCGGAATTTTGCGTGCTTTGTAAGGTATATGATGATAAGGGGTATATCCGCAAGAAGCCATGCCGCAGGGCCCGCATAGCAGACCGCATCAAATCCGAGCAAGGGAGTGAATATGAAGGCTACGGAAAGTCTGCCGAAAAGCTCACCGATACCCGCAACAGAGTTTGCATAGGTAAAGCCAAGTCCCTGAAGTGTGTTGCGCATTACGAAAAGTACGGCAACCATACTGTAGCACTGTGCGATTGCGAGAATGTACCGCTTCGCCGCCGCCATAATCTCCGGATTGATATCTGTCATGAAAAGCCCTACCATCGGCTCACCGATTGCGTAAAGGGTTATACTCATAAGTACGGAAACAGCAAGGTCGAGGATAAATATCTTCTTGACGGATTTTATAATACGGTCGTAATTTTCCGCACCGTAATTCTGTCCCACAAAGGTCTGCGTTGCAACACCGAGTCCCGACATAGGTATATTGGTCAGACCCTCTACCCTTCCGGCGGCGGTGAAGCCCGCAATTACATTTGTACCGAAGGAGTTTACAACGCTCTGCAGACTCATTGAGCCGATGGATGTGATTGTAAACTGAAGGGATACGGGAATACCGAGCTTAATCTGATGCCAGGAGGTGCTTTTATTAAGCCGTATGTCACGAAGGCTGATATTCGCCTCTTTGTTGAATTTTATTACATATATACCGTTGAAAAGCGCCGCACACATATGTGAAATAAGAGTTGCCGCCGCGGCACCCTCTACTCCCCAGCCGAATTCCTTTACGAAAAGCATATCGAGAAGGAAGTTGATGACAACGGTCACCGTGAAGAAATAAAGAGGCTTCTTGCTTTCACCAACGCTTCGGGAAATAGCCGTAAAATTATTAGAAAGCATCTGGAAGGGTATACCGTAGTACAGAATATTGACATATGCCGACGAAAGATGAATAATCTCCTCGGGAGTACCGATAAGGCGGAGCAGAGGCTCGGAAAGAATATGAGCTATTATTGAAATCACTATACCGATGCAGAAGGCAAGAGCGATACTGTTACCACCGTAGTGAGATACCTTTTTTCTGTCTCTCGCACCGTAGGCGTGAGCAACGGGTATGGAAAATCCGCTTGTAAGACCCAGAGCTGTACCGACTAAGAATGAGCCGATTGCACCTACCGAGCCGACCGCCGCAAGAGCGTGGTCACTGACGTACCTTCCGACAATGATATTATCTACAAGTGAGTAGTTATACTGAAGCATCGATGAAGCCATAATGGGCAATGCAAAAAGTATAATACTTTTAATGGGGCTACCCTCAAGCATCGAGCGTCTTTTTTTCATATTCTCACCACCTTTTTACTAATACGGAAATATTATACTAATAAAAGTTGGGATGTCAATAGTATTTTTAGGAATTAGGGACTAGGGAATAGTGATTAGGGATTAGTAGTAAGGAGTAAAGCATAGATAAAATCGAAAAGTAGTTACCCTCTCAGTCACAACCTTTGGTTGTGCCAGCTCTCCCAAAAGGAGAGCCAAGCTACATCTGTTTAAATGAAAAGTATATATCTCGCCTCTCCCTCAGGGAGAGGTGTCCGAAGGACGGAGAGGGTTCCCTATTCCCTATTCCCTAATCCCTATTCCCTCAAATCCCTATTCCCTCAAATCCCCCTTGCAATCCCACTACCTATGTGCTACAATAGTACCAACTTATGAAAGGATGTTGAATATTATGAAAGCATGTATTTACGGCGCAGGCTCCCTCGGTACGGTGCTCGGCGCATATATCACAAAAAACGGCGGAGAAATCGATCTCATAAACAGAAACAAGGCACACGTTGAGGCTCTCAACAAAAACGGTGCAAAAATTGTCGGCACAGTTGATATGACAGTACCCGTAAAGGCAATTACTCCCGACCAGATGTCAGAAAAGTACGACATCATCTTCCTTCTTACAAAGCAGCTTTATAACGTTGAGGTTCTCAAGGGCATCAGCGAATTTATGAACGACGACTGCGTTGTTTGTACTCTTCAGAACGGTATTCCCGAGCTTTCAGTTGCAGAGGTTGTGGGCGAAGACAGAACACTCGGCTGTACTGTTGCATGGGGTGCTACCCTTCTTGAGCCCGGTGTGGTTGAGCTTACAAGTGAGCCCGACTCACTCTCCTTCGGACTCGGCTCCTTCACAGGCAAGACAAACGCTCATTTCGACGAGGTAAAGAGACTTCTTGAGCTTATGTGTCCCGTCGAGGTTGAGGACAACTTCATCGGCGTACGCTGGTCAAAGCTTCTCATCAATGCAGCCTTCAGCGGTATGTCAACCGTAACCGGCGGTACCTTCGGTGAAGCAGCAGAAACCAAATCCTCACGTCCTATGGTACAGATGATTATTCAGGAATGTATCGATGTTGCTGAAAAGGCAGGCATCACCATCGCTCCCGTACAGGGCAAGAATATTACCGCCCTCTTCGGCTTCAAGACCGCTATCAAAAAGAAGATTTCATTTATGCTCATTCCTCTCGGCATCAAGAAGCACCGCCTTCTCAAGGCAAGCATGCTCCAGGACATCGAGCACGGCAAGAAGACCGAGGTTGACTTCATCAACGGCATCGTTGTTGAGTACGGCAAGAAGTACTGCGTACCCACCCCCTACAACAAAAAGGTTGTAGAAATCGTCCACGCAATCGAGGACGGCAAGCTTACTCCCTCCTTTGATAATGTTAAGCTTTTCTGATTTAAATACCCTGCCGCTATACCCTTCCACGGTACGGCGGCATTTTTCTTTTTTATCATCAAAAAATATTTTTGAAAAAAATTCATTTTTTTTGCAAAAAAGTATTGACTTATGTGAAACCTTGTGATATTATAGTCAAGCATTCCGCGAGGACAACCTCGCAAGCACAGAAAATGTGCTGGTGTAGCTCAGTTGGTAGAGCAGCTGATTTGTAATCAGCAGGTCGGGGGTTCGAGTCCGTCCACCAGCTCCAGAATGTGGGTAGGTTCCCGAGTGGCCAAAGGGAGCAGACTGTAAATCTGCCGTCAGTGACTTCGATGGTTCGAATCCATCCCTGCCCACCATTTAGAGTGTTCATTACGGATTTAAGTGATGAACACTCTATTTTTTTGTGTTTCTTCATAGTATTCAGTTTATGTATCGAGCAGGTTTTAACCTGCTCTTTTTTGTTATGCCGTGAGATATTCAACGGCCATACCTTGCCTCATATCCAACTTGAGGTTTTCCTCTTCTGAAGGAATATCAATGTTTCCTACAAATCGGTAATGAATAACGATTCTTTGAGTTTTATTCTTGCCCGTACCCTCTGTTTCATGAACCTCAATTCGGTCAATGAGCTCGTGAAGAAGCGGTGCGGTTATTGCCTCCATTCGTATAAAGCGTCTTATTGACTCCACAAAAACAACTCTTTCGTTTTTCTTCTCGCCTAATGCTTCAAGCTCCTCATGCAGCTTTACGATTCTGGTTTTAAGCTCTTCCCTTTCAGTGCCGTATTTCTGTGACATATGCAAGAACCATTCATCCGTTACCTTGCCGAGAGCATTATCCTCATAAAGCTTTTCATACAGAGTGTTTACTCTGTTCTGCCTTGATGTGCATCTCTCAAGCTCAGCATTGATACGCTTTTTCTCACTCTGCATATCAGCCTCGGTTTTCATAGTAAGCACCTCTACAAGCTCATCCTCATTATTCTTAAGATAACCTGCAAGCTTTTTCAGCTCCATTGTGACTATCTGTTCAATAGCATCAGCTCTTACATAATGTCTGTGCTGACA
>JAFZFT010000151.1 GCA_017555765.1 Clostridia bacterium
AAGCGAGGATGTAAAGAGATGTATCTGTTGCCTTTACTGTATCGAAAGTATGCAGAATAACGCTTACACCGGCGGACACGGTCACTGTGCAGTTAATCCCTTCGTGGGAAGAGAAAGCTACAAGCTCAATGAAAACGGCAATGGCAGAATCGTAGCAGTTATCGGCTCAGGCCCCGCAGGCCTTACTGCCGCAGAGCTTATGGCAAAGCGCGGCTTTAAGGTAACAGTATTTGAAAAGAGTGACAAGCTCGGCGGTCAGGTTGACCTTGCAGTAAAGCCTCCCCACAAGGACAAGCTTTACTGGTGCATCGAGGACCTCCACACCGCTTGTAAAAAAGCAGGCGTTGAAATAAAGCTTGGTACAGAAGCAACAAAGGAGCTTCTTTCAGAAATGATGCCCTATGCAGTAATTTGTGCAACGGGTGCATATGCAATGAAACCGAAATTCATCCGAGGCTACGACAGAGCCAATGTATACACCACCACAGAAATTCTCGACGGCACAGTGAAGCTTTCCGAGCAGAAGGTTGCAGTTATCGGCAGCGGTATGACCGGTCTTGAAACTGCAGAGCTTCTCACTGAGCAGGGTAACAGTGTCTGCATCGTTGAAATGGCTGATTCTCTCTTCCCCGGCGGATGGATGCAGCACCTTGACGACATCAAGCCCCGTCTTGATAAGAAGGGTACCGAATATTACACCTCACAGAAGCTTCTCGAGGTCAAGGACTGCTATATCGTAACCGAGAACAAGAAGGGCGTACGTCAGGAAATCCCCGCTGACAGTGTTGTACTTTCTCTCGGTTCAAAGAGCGACAACAACCTTTACGAGGAGCTTAAAAAGGAAGGCTTCAATGCGTACAATGTGGGTGACAGCCTCAAGGTAGGCAGAATCGCAGATGCAACTGCAAGCGCCTTCGAATGTGTAACAAATATCGACTAAGAGGTATACACCTATGCGAATGAGAAAAAAGAAATACCTTAATGAAAGACTCGGCGGTTGTGAGGAGTATCTTATTCCCACAGAAAACGAAAACAGAGACTTCAGCAAGGCAGACGAAATAGAATGTCTCATCTCAACAGAAGAGATTTTCGGCAACAGTAATCCCCTTCACCTTGAAATCGGCTGCGGCAAGGGACAGTTTATCACCGAGCTTGCAAAGCGCAATCCCGACATAAACTATATCGCAGTTGAAAAGGTAAAAAATGTTATCGTTGCCGCTTGCGAAAAAGCAAAGCAGGAAAACCTCCCCAACGTACGCTTTATGGCTCTCGGCGCGGAGTATCTCCCCTCCTACATACCTAAAAACAGCGTTGAGCTTATTTACCTCAACTTCTCCTGCCCCTTCCCCAAGGCAAAGTACGCAAGACACCGCCTTACCCACAGATACTTCCTTGATATTTATCGCAAGCTTCTCAAAGAGGGCGGCGAAATTCATCAGAAGACAGACAATATGCACTTCTTCGAGTTTTCCATCGAAGAGTACTCGGCAGCGGACTACAGAATCAGAAACGTCAGCCTCGACCTTCACAACAGCGACTTTGAGGGCAACATCGTAACAGAGTACGAAAAGAGATTCTCAGACCTTGGTCAGCCCATCTACAGACTTGAGGCTACTCCCATAGCTTCGCAGAAAGGTTGTGAAGAATGAAAGCGCCGGAGCAAAAGTATGACAGACTTATAAAAATTCTGCAGCTTGCTTCCTTCGCCTTTATGGTTGCTATGCTCATTGCGTGCGTTGTCTTCATAATCGCCAACAACATTTCAGTCAGAAACATCGATGCAATCACAAGCCATATTCACGGCGGCACACTGACCGTATCGGCACTCATCATCGCTTTCACTCTGATAAAATCCTTCGCACTTGTTTTTCCGCCCATTATTCTGTACTTCGTGGCAGGAGTAGTCCTGGGCAACGCACCGCTTGCAATTGCTGTAAACCTCATCGCAAGCGCACTGAGTCTTATCCTCCCCTACTTTCTCGGAAGATTCACGGGCAAGGAAATGCTCAGTACTCTTGAAAACAAGTTCAAGGCAGTAAAAAAGCTCGAGGACTTCACCGAGGAAAACACGTGGGTAGTTGTTTTCGTGCTGAAGGTGAGCGGAATTATCCCCTCCGACCTTTCGAGCGTTATCTTCGGAGCGATGAATATACCCTTCGGCAAGTACTTTATCGCCTCGAACCTCGGCCTGCTTGCTCTCAATGTAAGCTGGAGTCTCATCGGAGCAAAGGGTGACCTTGCTAACCCTCTTACATATCTTTATATGCTTCCGATAGTCATCTGTCTTGTTGTTTCCCTTCCCTTCATACTTAAGGCGCGTAAAAGAAGCCGACAGAAATCAGACAAAGCAGAAAAATAGCTGATTCAGCTTAAAAGCACCCGTGGTTCAATATCGCGGGTGTTTTTTCGTACTTATTGCGCTCTAAGAAAAAATCTTCCTTTTGCAGTTGCAATAACCGACGCAGTATGATATAATACATCGAATTTGTTTTCAGGCAGGTATGATAAATGATTTGTAATAATATTCTTGAAGCGGTCGGCAACACACCGCTCATCCGTCTTAACAGAATGACAGACCCCGAGGATGCCGAAATCCTTGTAAAGTTTGAGGGTCTCAATGTAGGCGGCTCAATAAAGACAAGAACAGCATATAATATGATACGCGAGGCAGAAAAACAGGGACTTCTCAACGAAAACAGTATAATCGTTGAACCCACAAGCGGCAATCAGGGTATCGGCATCGCACTTATCGGTGCGGTAAAGGGCTACAAGGTTAAAATCATTATGCCCGACTCCGTAAGTGAGGAAAGACGTAAGCTCGTTGAGCATTACGGTGCAGAGGTTATACTCATCCACGATGCGGGTGATATCGGCGAATGCATCAAGGAATGCCTTTCACTTGCGCTCAGAATGAAGGCTGAAGACCCCAACGTTTTCGTACCTCAGCAGTTTGAAAACCCCGCTAATCCCGCAATTCAGCGCTCATCAACAGGTATGGAAATCATATATGATGCCAAGTGCCCCATTCACGGCTTCTGCTCAGGTATAGGCACCGGCGGCACCATCACAGGTATCGGTGAAACCCTCAGAAGGTATAATCCCGACATCGAAATCTGGGCAATCGAGCCCGAAAAGGCAGCCATCCTTTCAGGTGGCGAAATCGGTACTCACATACAGATGGGCATCGGTGACGGCTTCATCCCCGACATACTCAACACAGAGATTTACGACAGCATCTGTATAATCACTGACGAAGAAGCTCTCGAAGCCTCAAAGCAGCTCGCAATCAAGGAAGGCATTATGTGCGGCATCAGCAGCGGTACAAACGTTGCAGCGGCACTCAAGCTTGCAAAGAAGCTCGGCAAGGGTAAGACCGTAGTTACAATCCTCCCCGACACTGCAGAGAGATATTTTTCAACACCGCTGTTTGATTGATGTTAAAAACGCTCCCAAAAATCCGGGAGCGTTTTATTATTCCGTTTCAAGTAATTCATCTGCGCTTACCTTGTAAAATTCACAAAGCTTTTTAAAATCCTCTATAGCCAGCTTTGCACGTCTTTTTTTCGATATGGTCATAACCCTGCTGAGATTTATCTATAATTTTTCCAACCTCCTTCTGCGAAAGGTCGTTATCAATTCTTAAAGCAATCAGCTTATCAAGATAGTCCATATTATCACCTCACCGAAATAATACAATACTCTTATTTTGAGTATTGACAATCACTCAATGATTGAGTATAACAAAACAAACTACTCAAGCACATCAGTTGACATACTTTTACATTTTATGTATAATTATGAGAAAGACTTAATGAAAGGATGTATCAAAATGTCTTTATTCAACAAAAACGCCTCACAGACAAAACCCTCTTCACCTATGGAGATGCTTGAAGCAAAATACAAAAACAGTGTTCAGAATATACTGTTGGTTGTAATCTTCACCGTTATCAACTCTGTCTTACTTCTTATAAACGCCAACAGCTATTTCCTCTTCTCAGCTTATATCCCCTATTTTTCCATTGATATGGGTATGTACTGCTGCGGTCTTTATCCGCAGGAATATTACTTTGGCGACGAAGAGCTTTTCGGCACAGGCTTCCTTGCCTTTACCGTAGCAATCGCAGCTGTTATAGTGGTCCTTTATCTTCTTTGCTGGCTTTTCGGCAAGAAGAAAAAGATAGGCTGGGTAATTTTCGCCATGGTGCTTTTTGCGGCAGACACTGCATTTCTTCTTTTAAACACAGGCTTATCCTCTGAATATATACTCGACATAGTCTTCCACGCATGGGTACTTTTCAGTATCGGAAACTGCATAAGCATCTATTTCAAAATGAAAAAGCTTCCCGCAGAGACACCCGCAACACCTATGCAGGAAGCCGAAATGGAAGGCAACGAATACAGCATTCCCAACTCAAACGTACTCAGAATGGCTGACCTTGATGCCAAAGCAAGAGTATTTCTCGAGGCAGATGAAGCAGGCTGTCACATAGTATACCGCAGAGTAGGCAAAACCAATGAGCTTGTTATTAACGGCAGAGTGTACGACGAATACACAGCTCTTATGGAAATGCCTCACAACCTTGTAGCCTTTATCAACTCCAGAAGAATTGAAGCGGGCTGCAACGCATCAAGCTGTATGTACATACTTGTAGACGGTAACCAGATAGCAAGTAAGATGAGAATTATATAATAAACAACGGACTGCTACACTTTCGTATAGCAGTCCGAATTTTATCTTGGCCAGTTCATATTTTTAGGTAATCCCAGAATATAGTCTGCAGAAACACCGTAGTGCTCGCAAAATTTAATAATATAGTCTATCGGAGGAGAATTTATACCTTTTTCATATCTTGCAATCTGAACATGATGATAGCCGATAGCCTTTGCCAAATCCCTCTGACTTTCATCGTGGTCATTTCTTTCATCAATCATCCTTTTTAACATTTATACCACCTCTTATCAGAATTATACTCGCTAACACATCTGCTATTGACTTTTGCTAATATTTGTGTTAGCATATAAATGTAAAGAGGTGATTTTATGAATCAAAAATACATATCTGTAAGAACAAACGACGAGCTTTTCCGTAAGCTTAAGCTATTATCTGCACTTGAAATGAGAAGCATCAGCCGTCAGGCTATGATTTTTCTGCGAGAGAGCATCGAAAGATACGAAAAAGAGAAAGGTAAGCTGTAGGTTTTATTAACCAAGAACGCCGCAAGTCATCACTGACTACCCGCTACCGGCTACTGACCACTCCACAACCCACATAAAGGAAGAACGCCCCGAAATCGGGGCGTTCTGATTATATCACGCTTACTTTTTCTTAGCCATTGCTCTCTGCACTGCCTTGACAATTTCAACAACGGGGATTACAAGGAATGCAAGACCGAGTGAAATGAGATATGCCTTAAGGTCAAGATGTGCAAAGCCGAAGAGATTTGAAAGGAAGTCAACCTCAACAACTGCAGTTGTGAGAAGGAAGGAGCCTACCATAGCACCGTAAAGAGCTACGTTGTGACTACCCTTAAGCACCATACCGATTGCAGAGCCTCTCTGTGAGCGCATGTTGAAGGAGTGGAAGATTTCACACATAGCCATTGTGAAGAATGCCATTGTCATACCCTCTGTGCTGTCGTGGATGTTTGTCCATGCGAAGGTCATACCTGTTTCAAGGCATTCGAGCCACTCACCGATATAGAAGGCGGTAACAGTAAGAATACTTACAAGTACGCCCTGATATGCACAGTCAAAGCCGAGACCACCTGCGAATACACCGTCATTCTTACTTCTGGGCTTTCTTCTCATAATGTCCGCCTCAGGTCTTTCAAGTCCGAGAGCAAGAGCGGGAATACTGTCTGTTACAAGGTTGATGAAAAGAAGGTGGGGAGCTTCAAGAATAGTGAAGCCCATAATCGTTGCAAAGAAGATTGAAACAACCTCTGAAAGGTTTGAGCCGAGAAGGAACTGAATAGCCTTACGGATATTGTCGTAAATTCTTCTGCCCTCGCCTACTGCGGCAACGATTGTTGCAAAGTTATCGTCAGTGAGTACCATATCGGCAACATTCTTTGTAACGTCTGTACCCGTGATACCCATACCAACGCCGATGTCAGCACTCTTGATTGAGGGTGCATCGTTTACACCGTCACCGGTCATAGCGGTAACGTAGCCCTTCTTTTTCCAGGCGTTGACAATTCTTGTCTTGTGCTCAGGCTGTACTCGTGCATATACAAAGGTATTTTCAACTACCTTTTCGAATTCCTCGTCAGAGTACTTGTCAATATCGGCACCCATCATAGCCTGGCTGTCGTCGGTGAGAATACCAAGGTCTCTTGCAATAGCCTTTGCAGTATTGATATGGTCACCCGTAATCATAATCGGAGTGATACCCGCACTGCGGCACTCAACGATAGCATCCTTAACCTCGGGACGAATCGGGTCAATCATACCTGTAAGACCGATGAAGGTCATATCATATTCGAGTGATTCAGAATCGAAAACAGCGGGTGCTTCGGCGTACTTCTTATACGCAACCGCAAACACACGAAGAGCCTTGTTACCCATACGGGTATTCTCTTCCATAATCTTACCGCGGATTTCGTCATTCATCTCGAAGACTTCTCCGTTAATGTCAGCGTGAGTACACTTCTTGAGAATTTCGTCGGGAGCGCCCTTGGTAAACTGTACGAAGGAGTTACCCTCACTGTGTACTGTTGACATCATCTTTCTGCCTGAGTCGAAGGGTACCTCGCCGATTCTGGGGTACTTCTCAGAGAGTACTGCCTTGGGAAGCTCAAGAGTCTTCGCATAGTTGATAAGAGCAACCTCGTCAGGCTCACCCGTACTCTTACCGTCCTCGGAAACCTCAGCGTTGGTACAAAGAGCCATAGCGGTAGCAAGAAGCTTTTCGTCAGGTGCGTAGCGGTCAACAACGGTCATAACATTCTGTGTAAGAGTACCGGTCTTATCCGAGCAGATAATCTGAGTACAACCGAGAGTTTCAACCGCATTCATCTTACGGATAATAGCATTCTTCTTGGACATATTTGTAACGCCGATCGAAAGTACGATTGTCATAACCGCAACAAGACCCTCGGGAATAGCCGCAACCGCAAGAGCAATAGCGGTAATGAAGGAATCAAGCGCCACTTCATAAAGCTGACCTTCAGCTCCTGTGATGAAGTGCATAGCTATGTTATATCCGAAGATAACAACACAAACACCGAGAACAAGCTTTGTGAGTACCCTTGAAAGCTGCTCAAGCTTGATTTCAAGAGGAGTCTTGCCCTCTTCAGCAAGAGAGATAGCATTTGCAATCTTACCCATTTCGGTATCCATACCCGTTGCTACAACAACAGCCTTACCGCGTCCGTAAACAAGAGTTGAGCCCATGTAAGCCATATTCTTACGGTCACCGAGAGCAACCTCACTGTCATCCTTCTTGCCCATAAGAGCATTCACAAGCTTTGTTACGGGTACGGATTCACCTGTAAGCGCCGCTTCTTCTATTTTCATGCTTGCGCACTCAAAGATACGGCAATCAGCGGGAATAGCGTCACCTGCATCGAGAAGAATAACATCACCGACCACAAGGTCTTCACTCTTGACAGTGACAATCTGTCCGTCACGGAGAGTCTTTGTTGTTGCCGCTGACATTTTCTGCAGAGCCTCAACCGCCTTTTCAGCCTTACTTTCCTGCATAACACCGAGTACGGCATTGATGATAACAACCGCGAGGATAATAATCGTGTCAGTGGGGAAGAAGCTGTGCCCCGCCGCTGAAGCCTCAATGTATTCCGTTACTGCCGAAATAGCCGCAGCAATAATGAGAATAATAATCATCGGGTCCTTGAGCTGATCTAAAAACCTTGCTGTGAGACTTTTCTTTTTAGCTTCTGCGAGCTTGTTTTTTCCGTTAGCCTCAAGTCTTTTTTCCGCCTCGGCAGAGGTAAGACCTGCAGGAGATGAAGATACATGCTCAAAAACTTCATCGATCGGGTGTAAATAATGCTTCATAGTTTTTTCCTTTCGTTTTATATTATTTTTGCCAATTTTTGTTTATTTATTAAAAAAAGACCTTTAACAGATTTCTCTGCTAAAGGTCTTGCTACCATAATAGGCTTGCAAACCAGCCAATAGGCGGTTGTTGATTTGCAACTGCGAGCTACTCCCCTTCGGGTATTAACTTGATATAATATTACCACTATTTTCCGTCGTTGTCAATAACAATTTTGTTACCGCCTTCAGCATAAAGTCTTCTTGTCATATATAAGTTCATAGAAAGGAAGCCTCCGCCTAATAAAAGCATTGTAAGGCCGTTCCAGAATAAGCCGATTTCGTTTGTAAACAGCCATAATATTACCACTACAGAAAAGCCTATAAAGCCTACATTCATTATAGAAAGCTTCTTTTCCGAGGCCCCGTAAGCTATCATCAGTGCAAAGAATATAACACTCACAACGGTCGCGACCGCCTCGGCAATGCTTGTTTTCCTCATAAC
>JAFZFT010000024.1 GCA_017555765.1 Clostridia bacterium
CGAGCCTGATGTAGCTCCTGTAGTGTGAGTATAACCGAGCAAGAACAACAATGCAAGGTAAATCCTGACAGGTTTATAAAGTAATTTATTAAAACGATTTATAAAAACAGTAAACACCGCAAGGGCATCGAACCCTTGTGGTGTTTTGCATTGTTTTGCTCTTTTTTTACCCTCTCGGAGTACCACTGTACACCTTCGGGGTAAAGAAAAGAGCATCTTGCCCGATTCTCCCACACTGTTACAGTGTGAGTATAACCGAGCAAGAACAACAATGCAAGGTAAATCCTGACAGGTTTATAAAGTAATTTATTAAAACGATTCATAAAAACAGTAAACACCGCAAGGGCATCGAACCCTTGTGGTGTTTTGCTCTTTTTTACCCTCTCGGAGTACCACTACCGCGTTCTGCTTACTACTAAAAAAGGGGCTGTGAAAACTCACAGCCCCTTTTCTGCTTGACGTCAGCAACCGCAGTTGTCATGACAACCGCAACCGCAGCCGTTGTTGTTGCCGCCGAAAAGACCGCCTTCACCGCCACAGCACATGGATAAGATTAAAAGAATAACAATCCATGAGCAGCAGTTGCCGCCGAATAAACCATTGTTACAAGCCATTGTTCTACCTCCCTTCGTCTTACATCATCATTATACGTGAAAGTGGGGAGTGTGTTACAAAAAAGATGAATAGAAAATCCGTTGCGGGACTAAACTTTATAAAGAGCGGTTTACGTGAGGTCTTTATCCCGTACCTTCTGAGAAGAATAAAGGCTCAATCTGCACATAAGGGGAGTACTGAAATGTCATTACCTAGGGATTCTTACAATGAAAATATACTTAATTATAAGCCTGAAGCCGAAATTCTGACCTTTGAGGAAAGGTCAAAAACTATTGAACATACAGACCGTTTTTCAGTGAATGCAGAAGCTCAAAAAATAAAGAAAATCGAAGATAATCAAAGCTAAATTTGAAAATCGGCGGTTAACTTAATAAATTTGACCTTTTTTGACCTTTGAAAAAGTACGTATTTGAGCTATAATTTAATCAAGGTCAAAGAAAGTCAAAGTCAAAAAGAGAGGAAGTGACCCGTTGAATTTATCCAATGCAATAGCACAGATGATAACCGAAATGCTGGGAGAAAGCTCGGAGATTGAAATTCAGCGCAACATACTTGCACAGAACCTCGGCTGTGTACCAAGTCAGATTAACTATGTGCTTTCGTCGAGATTTACTCCCGAGAGAGGCTATATGGTCGAAAGCAGACGAGGCGGCGGAGGCTGTATAAGAATAGTCAGAATCAACTACGATAAGGATACCCTTCTTATGAAGGTCATAAACTCTGTAGGGGATGAGATGAGTGAGAGTGCGGTAAGAAGCCATCTTGCAAATCTTCTTCAGCATTCCCTTATAAACGAGGCTCAGGCGGCACTGATACTTGCGGCGGCATCCGAAAGCAATTTCAGAGTGCTTCCCTCACCCTTTGAGGATATCGTAAGAGCGTCGATTTTCAAAAAAATGCTTTTAACCTTAGCGATGGACTAATAAAAATATACGAATAACTTCCGCTCGGTACGGTGTAAGACCGCCCAAAATACCGATTGCGGATTTACAGGAGGTAAAACTATGATTTGTCAGAACTGTAAGAAAAAAGAAGCAACAACCCATATAAAGCGAGTAATAAACGGAGAGGCTACTGAAAGCCATCTTTGCCAGAGCTGTGCAAGCACTCTCGGTGTAGGAAATTTCTTTGACGATTTTTCTTTGAACCTTCCCGACATCTTTTCGGGCTTTTTCGGAGACAGTGCCTTTGCATTGGGTGAAAGCAGACTTGACCGCTGTGAAAAATGCGGCTGTTGCTTTGACGATATTATCAAAAGCGGCAGTGTAGGCTGTGCCGACTGCTACGAGAAATTCTACCGTAAGCTGCTCCCCTCGGTGCAGAGAATACACGGTAAGGCAGGTCACGCAGGCAAGGTGCCTGTAAAAAACACAAAGAAGCCTGAGGTAAAGGAAAAAACCATGGAAGAGAAAATAGCAGACCTCAATAAAGAAATGGAAAAAGCCGTATCTGAGCAGAATTTCGAAAGGGCGGCAATAATCCGTGACGAGATAAAGAAAATGAAGGGAGAAAACTGAAATGGCATGGTATAACACTACAGGAAACGAAAGCGGCATAGTGCTCAGCACAAGAGTACGCCTTGCAAGAAACTCAGAGGATTATCCCTTCCCCGCAAGACTCGATGCGGGTGACAGAGAAAAGGTATGCGAAATCGTAAGAGAAGCCCTTTCGGATTATACCGATGAGAAGCTTACCTACAGAAAAATGAGTGAGCTTGAGCCTTATGAGGCAGTGTCCCTTGCGGAAAAGCATCTTATCAGCCCCGGTTTTGCTTATGAAACCCAGGGCAGAGCTCTCGTACTTTCCGAGAATGAGGAAGTTAGCATAATGCTCTGCGAGGAGGATCATATCCGTATTCAGGTTGTCCTTCCCGGCCTCGCACTCACCGAAGCATGGGAAAAGGCGGATAAAATAGACAGTGTTATTGAAAAGAAGATAAACTATGCCTTCAGAGAGCATCTCGGCTATCTTACACAGTGTCCCACCAATCTCGGTACGGGTATGCGTGCATCTGTAATGCTCCACCTTCCCGCACTTACAGGTAAGGGTGCAATGCGCCGCCTTTCAACCACTGTTGCAAAGCTCGGACTCACCCTCAGAGGCTCATTCACAGACGGCAGTGAGGGAGCCGGCAACATTTATCAGCTCAGCAATCAAGTAACCCTCGGCATCAGCGAGGAGGCTGCTCTTCAGAATCTTTCATCCATAGCTATGCAGATTGTAGCTCAGGAAAAGCAGGCCCGCGCCCTTCTTGTAAAGGATGAGGATTTCATAGATAAAATCTACCGTTCGTGGGGTGTACTGCGCTCTGCGTACAAGCTCAGCTCAAGAGAGCTCACAAATCTTGTTTCCTATGTAACCGTCGGCGCATGCGAGGGTATTATTGACGTACCCTCAGACAAGCTTATCGGTGCGGTTATAGAGCTTCAGCCCGCAACGCTCAACGTATCTCAGGGCGAAAAGCTTACAGAAAATCAGAGAGACATATTAAGAGCGCAGAAGGTAAGAGAGCTGTTAGGATAACAAAAAGCGGGCATCGTCAGATGTCCGCTTTTTTAATGCAGAATGCAGAGTGCAGAATGCAGAATTATGGTCGCAACCGACCATTTATATAACTGTCAGAGTGTACCTGCGTAAGTAAACTTTAATAAAACTGTACGAGTGTTGATAAAAACTAAACCTTAAGGTTTAATTTTTAAGCTTGGCGGGTAGAAGGTTGTTTTCATATCTTCGTTAAAGCGGATTATTTCGGAACGGAGTGACCCGCCATTCTGCATTCTGCATTTTGCATTTTGCATTCAATAAGGAGGTAACCACAATGTACAAATTCACAGGCTTTACAGAAAAAGCAAACAGAGCATTGAATTCGGCAGTGGAAATTGCCGAAAATTTCGGACACACATATATCGGCAGTGAGCATATCCTTGCGGGTCTTGTCCGTGAGGATAACGGAGTTGCAACCTCTCTTCTTCTCGCAAGGGGTATAAGCTATCACTCCGCGGAAAAAGCCATAAGGCAGAATATCGGAATAGGCATTCCCACCGTACTCACTCCCGAGGATTTCACACCGAGAGCAAAGCATATAATTGAGATGTCTCTTTCGGTTGCAAGGAACGAAAGCTCGGGATATGTAGGCACAGAGCATATACTCAAGGCAATGCTTCAGGAGGAGGATTGCTGTGGCGTTGCACTTATAAACGGTCTGGGAGTTTCTCCCGCTATGCTTTATGATGAGCTCAGCTCGGGCGCAAGAAACGGTACCTCCCATCAGGGTGTTGCGAAGAAGGGCAAAAATCAGAAAAGCAGTACTGTAAATCTTGATAAGTACGGACACGACCTGACCGCAAAGGCACTCTCAGGTGAGATTGACCCTGTTATCGGAAGACAGAACGAAATCGACAGAGTTATACAGATTCTTTTAAGGCGCAGTAAGAATAATCCCTGCCTTATCGGTGAGCCGGGTGTAGGTAAGACCGCTATAGCAGAGGGACTTGCGGTGAAAATAGCACAGAATGAGGTGCCCGAGCTGCTTCGCGGTAAAAGAGTAGTGCGCCTTGACCTTACGGGCATGGTTGCGGGTACAAAGTACAGAGGTGACTTCGAGGAAAGAATCAAGGCATGCATCGAGGAGGTTGTCCGCAACAAGGATATAATCCTCTTTATAGATGAGGTACACAACCTTATCGGTACAGGCTCGGCTGAAGGTGCCGTTGATGCGGCGAATATACTCAAGCCGTCACTTGCGAGAGGTGAGCTTCAGCTTATAGGCGCTACCACCCTCGGGGAATACCGTAAATATATAGAAAAGGACTCGGCTCTTGAAAGACGCTTTCAGCCGGTGAAGGTGGGAGAGCCTACCGCTGAAGAGGCGATTGAAATCCTCTTCGGACTCAGAGACAGATACGAAGCTCACCATAAGGTGAAAATCACCGACGATGCAATAAAGAGTGCGGTTATGCTTTCCTCAAGGTACATCAGCGACCGCTTCCTGCCCGACAAGGCTATAGATCTTATCGATGAGGCCGCCTCAAAGGTGCGTCTTCGCTCATATACCGTACCTCCTGAAATCAGAGAGCTTGAGCTTCAGCTTAAGGAAATCACCTCTGAAAAGGCGGCGGCAGTCAATGCTCAGGACTTTGAAGGAGCTGCACTTCTGCGTGATAAGGAAAAGGAGCTGATGAGCCGTATTGCCGTTTCACGCTCTGACTGGAAGGAAGCATCCTCAGGTGCGAATGAGGAGGTAACCGCCGCTGAGGTTGAGGAAATAATCTCAGGCTGGACGGGTATACCTCTTGCAGAAATCTCCAAGGAGGAGGGGCAGAGGCTTCTCGATATGGAAAAAATCCTACACGGAAGAATCATTGGTCAGGACAGAGCGGTAACCGCCGTTGCAAAGGCTATCCGACGCTCGAGAAGCGGACTTCGTGACCCGAAAAGACCTATGGGCTCGTTTATCTTCCTCGGCCCTACGGGTGTAGGTAAAACAGAGCTTTGCAAGGCTCTCGGTGCTACGGTTTTCGGTGACGAGAATGCGGTTATCCGCTTTGATATGAGCGAATTTATGGAAAAGCACAATGCATCCCGCCTTGTCGGTGCGCCTCCCGGATATGTAGGTCACGAGGAGGGCGGTCAGCTTACGGAAAAGGTACGCAGAAAGCCCTACAGTGTGATTCTTTTTGACGAAATCGAAAAGGCACACCCTGATGTTTTCAATATGCTTCTGCAGATTCTCGATGACGGTATTCTCACCGACGGTCAGGGCAGAAGAGTTGATTTTAAAAATACGGTTATCATTATGACCTCCAATTTAGGAGCAAAGCTCATAGCGGGTGAGGGCAGGGCCATAGGCTTTACCGACAGTGAGGAGGGTAAGCAGTCGAGAATTGAAGCCTCCGTAAGAGACGAGCTTAAAAAGACCTTCCGACCCGAGTTTCTCAACAGAATTGATGAAATCATTATCTTTAGTCAGCTGAAAAAGGCGGAAATCAGGCAGATAGCCGAAAAGCTTCTTACTGAGCTGAAAAATAAGCTTACAAAAATGGATATCTCTGTTGAATTCACCGATAAGCTGGTAGATTTCATATCCGACAAGGGCTTTGACCCTGTTTACGGTGCAAGACCCTTGCGTCGTGAGATACGAAGTCGCATAGAGGATACCCTTTCACAGATGCTCCTTGAGGGTACTCTCAAAAAGGGAGAATGCTATGTGTGTGACATCTCCGATGAGGGAGAGCTAGCTGTGAGCGAGGGCCGAGAGGCGGAAAATCTGTAATAAGCAGAATGAAAGCTCTGTAAGGACTGAAACAAATAAAGAAACCGTTGTAAGGTTAAACTTACAACGGTTTTATGCTTTATTTTATTTGACGGTACACTGAGCCATTTCCTGACAGTATAACTAAATACGCGCGGGAGTAAGCTCACTGTAATGCTTCGTCAGGTGCGTGTCGGCCCTCGGCCCTTGGCCTTTGGCTCTCCTTCAGCTTCCTTGCCGACTTCAAGCCTACAATAAGGAAAAGTAGCGCCCAAAGATGACAGAAGACATCGATGAGAAGATCCGGGATATCAGGCTTACTCCACAGCAGTAAATCGCAGAAGAGAAGACAGGCGGTATCCGCAACGTAAATAAAAATTACAAGAGGGAAAAGACTGTGCTTTTTCGAGAGAAATACACCGGGAAGAAAGTAAATGACAAGGCTTATAAATGCAAGCACGGCACCGAGCGTGAAGGATATTTCGCCCGAATCACCGAGCTTTAAAAACATATCGGGAAATGCCAACCTGAAAAAGACGGCAAAATTTTCAGATATAAAGTAGCGAAGAATATATAGAGAGCACAGCACTCCCGCAAGAGTGTAAAGGATTGTTGCCACCTTTATGTTTGCTTTGTATCTTATGATGTTTTCTTCGGCTGAGTATTTCTTTTTCATAGTACTTTTCCTCGTTTACCAGTCAAATTTTGTCAGCTTACCCTCGCAGAGCATATCGGGGAAGCCCCATTGACGCAGTACCTCATATACTGTAAGAGCAACTGTGTTGGAAAGGTTGAGGCTTCTTGCCTCACCTATCATAGGTATTCTCAGTGATGTGTCCGGATTAGCCTTTAAAAGCTCCTCGGGAAGACCTGCATCCTCTCTGCCGAAAAACAGATAGGTATTATCGGGGAACTCCACATCGGAATAAATGTGAGTACCCTTTGTTGTAAGATAGAAAAAATTACCGTCAGGATGCTTCGAATAGAAGTCCTCGAGTCCGTCATAATAGGTAATATCAAGAAGATACCAATAATCGAGACCTGCTCTTTTAAGCTTTTTATCGTCAACGGTAAAGCCCATAGGCTTTATAAGATGAAGTGATGCACCCGTAGCGGCACAGGTTCTTGCGATGTTACCTGTATTCTGAGGAATCTGCGGCTCAACGAGTACTATATTAAGACGGGACATAGGCTTTCTCCTGAATTGCTGTTAATGAATAAACTGATTATACCATTAAAAAATAAAAAAAGAAACACTAAAAGCAAAAAATTCCTCGGTTATCCTCTCTGAAGAGTAAAAAACTAAGACTGCTGTATTAAATTCGGCAATAACTCAAGGGAGGAAATATTATGAGTATGAAAAGCATTGCAACAGGCATCGGTGCGGGTCTTATCGTAGGTGGCACAGCTGCGATAATCGGCTCGCAGAAGTCAAACGGTATGCGTTCAATGAAAAAGAAGGCAAGCAAGGCTATGAAGACCGTTGAAGGTATAATGGACGATATGCGTTATATGTTCAAGTAAGCCTCTTTCGGTGAATTTTTCACCGAGCTACATAAAAGGAGGCAACATAATGAAAAGAATAATCAGCATAATATCAGTACTTTGTATTCTCGTGAGTCTTACCGCCTGCGGGGATAAAATGGGTACTGCCGACAAAAATAATATTACTGCCAAGGAAGATACAACTTTACACAGTGAAGCTCCCGTACCGAGTGAGCTTACACCGCAGATAAATTCATCAACCCGGATAAACACCGACAACCGTACTGTTCAGTACCCCATAAGCCTTGAGAGTATGGTAGTCAGAGGTGAAGAGGGCGGAGATACTCCCACGGGACTCAGAGCACTTTCAAAAACGGACTACACCGCCTCAGAAAAAAGAGAGGGACTTTCGGAAAAGAAGCTTTCCCACTCCCATGGTCCCGCATCGGGCGGAAAGGCGCACCACACTGTCGAAAAATTTCAGGATACCTTTGATGAATTCTACGCATCAACCCTTGACCGTATCAGTGAGGAAAAGGTTATGTACCTTACCTTTGACTGCGGCTATGAGTACGATAACCTCACAGCGGATATTCTTGATATCCTGAAGGAAAAGCAGGTGCCCGCCGCTTTTTTCTGTACTCTTGACCATATAAAATCTGAGCCTGAGCTTATTGCACGTATGATAAACGAGGGACACATCGTAGGCAATCACTCTGCTACCCATCCGAGCTTTGCCAATATAAGCCGATCGCAGATGGCAGAGGAAATCGAGGAGACGGAAAACTATTTAAGAGAAAATTTCGGCTACTGTGCAAAATATTTCCGCTTCCCTGCAGGTGAGTACACCGAAAGTGCCCTTGATCTTGTAGCTTCTCTCGGCTATGTAAGTGTTTTCTGGTCTGTAGCCTATGACGATTGGAATACAGAAAGCATAAAGGGCAAGGCATATGCGGTCGACACAGTTACCTCACGCTTTCACGACGGAGCAATAATACTCCTTCACAGTGTATCCCACGATAATGCCGATGCACTTGGTGAGATAATCGACAGAGCAAGAGCAGAAGGATACGAATTCCGAAGTCTTGAGCAGCTGCCCCTTTAAGTAGGGTACGCCCCATGTGGCGTGGGTGAGGTTAGGGAATAGGGATTAGGTGTGGGGCTGCGCTGCATTAAAATGCCCTCTGTCAGCTGTGCTGACATCTCCCACGGGAGCGGCAAGAATAAAAGCACACTCCGCCGCCACATCTGCGGTAGGACAGTACGAAAAAAAGCAAAACAAAAGCCGTTGCAAGCTTACCTCTGCAACGGCTTGGTATTATTTTAATCAGTTACCCTTATCCTCAATAAGAGTGATTTCCACATCAAAGGTTTCAACCGAATAGTTACGGCTGCTTATTCTTGCAAGGTTAAGAGTGATTGAGTCACCGACTGAGCCCTTTTCGATAAGGTCAAGAAGAACACTGCTGTCAGTCATATCCTTGCCGTTTACACCGATGATAAGGTCGCCGGCCTGAGCTTCTGTACCTACGAGACTGCTGTCCTCAGCTATTGATGCAATTACAAGTGAGCCCTGGGGAAGTCCCTTTACGGAAACGATGATGCTGTAAAGCTGATATGAGCTTACAGGTGCATACTCGATGCCGAGCTTGGGTCTGTTGGGTACATATCCGTAATTGATAAGAGCATCAACAATGGGTCCTGCTATTGAGGTAGGCACTGCGAAGCCCATACCCTCAAATTCCGTACTTGCAATCTTTGATGAGTTGATGCCGATTACCTGGCCTGAGGTATTAACGAGAGCACCGCCTGAGTTACCGGGATTGATAGCTGCATTGTGCTGAATGCAGGTCATTGTGTAGGTTGATGTAACAGAGCGGTCGATTGAAGCGATGATACCGTCGGTGATTGAGCCGAAGTACTCCGAGCCGCCGGGATTACCGACTGCGTAAATGGGCTCACCCACAAGAAGGCTCGATGAGTCACCGAATTCTGCAAGGGGAAGACCTGTCTTGTGTACTCTTACAACACCGATATCTGTTCTTGTGTCGTAAGCTACAAGCTCTGCCTCAAGAGTAGTGCCGTCGAGGAAAAGAACACCGTATTCTACGCCTGCTTCGTCAATAACGTGAGCGCAGGTTACAATGTATGTCCAGCCGTCTTTTTCGCTCATAAGTACGCCTGAGCCTTCACCTGTGAGCTGACCTCTGTAGTATGTCATAATACCTACAACGCTGGGTCGTACCTTCTGTGCAACATAAACGGAGTTTGCAACATCCTGAGAGGGAGTGGTTGTGGAAACGTTCATACTGTCGTTTACAGTTGTATCGGGTTCAGTATTTTCTTCGGCTACATTGTTCGCAGACTGTGTTGTATTTGTGGTGCCGGCGGTAGTGCTTTCGGCTACGACCTCGCCGCCGTCGAAGTTTATCATACCGATTGCGATACAAATAACCGCAATAACAGCACAGACAGCAACAAGGATAACCGCAAGATTCTTACCATTTCCGCCCTGAGGCTTCTGAATCTGAGTGTACTGTCCGTTGTTATAGGGATACTGCTGATAGGTAGGACGGTTGGGAGCCTGATAGGGATTCTGATTGGGGTATCCTCCGTTGTTGTTCATCTGCTGATTAGCTCCGTAAGGATTGTAAGGGCTCTGACCGTTCTGTGCGGGTCTGTAGCTATTCTGCGAAGGCTGTTGAGGCTGTACGGGTGCCTGAGGCTGATAAGGTGCTGTGGGTCTCTGTGCGGGAGTCCCGGGAGTACTGTTGCCGGCGGGGGGAGTGAAACCGCCGTTGCCTTCATTGAAATTGTTATCGTTCATTGTTTTTTCTCCTTTGCTGTCCCTTTGTGGGGAGGATAATGAGAGTATATTGGGTTTAGCTAAAAATTAACTTAATTTTCGTTATATTCGAAGGGAATTTCAAATACAAATTCGGTGTATTCTCCGCTTTTACTGCTTGCGGTGATGTCGCCGTCGTGCATATTCACGATTGTCTTTACAATATAAAGACCGAGACCTACGCCCTTGGTATCGAAGCTTCTTGACTTGTCTACCTTATAGAAACGCTCGAAGATTCTTGAAATTTCCTCAGCCTTTACACCTGCACCGGTATTACGGATTGTCACACGGGTAAGTTTGTTGGTTCTTTCTGCGAAAACACGGATAGTACCGTCGTCGGGAGTGAATTTGACCGCATTGTCGAGAAGGTTGTAAATAACCTGCTGAATAAGGTCCTTGTCACCGCGCAGCTTAACTCCGCCGACCATTTCCTCGAAGCCCTCGATGTTTATGCGCTTTTCATCGATTCTCTTTTCAAAGGAAAGAAGAGTCTCAAAAATCTGTGCCGATACATCGTACTCGGTGGGGGAGAGCTTTACCTCACCCGCTTCGATTTTTGAAAGGTTGAGCATTGAAACAACCATACGGGAAAGTCTCTTTGCCTCATTTGAAACGATTGAGAGGTACTTTTTCTCTTCCTCGTGAGGGATTGTACCGTCGAGTATACCGTCAACGAAGCCTACGATAGATGTCATAGGTGTTTTCAGCTCGTGGGAGACATTGGCAACGAAGCTTTTTCTTGATTCCTCTGTTACTGCAAGCTCACTGCCCATCTTGTTCAGAGCCTTTGCGAAGTCAGCAAAGTCACGCTTTTTGTAGCTTTCGTTTGCCTTGTGCTGGAATTCACCCTTTGAGTAATGCTCGGTAACCTCCTGCATTTCCTCAAGAGGCTTGGTTATGCCTCGTGTGATGAAGAATATAAGCACGAAAATAATTACAAGTGAAAAGCATATTGCATAGAAAAGAGTCTGAGCAATACCTGAAACATAGGGGAGGAAGCCCTGAACCGCATCCTCAACGGCAAAAACAACTCCGATTGTTTCGTTGCCGGCAAGTACAGGTACGGCAACAACGAATTTGCCCATACCGAACTCATCACTGGTAGTATATTCGGTATATCCGCCGTTTACAGCCTTTTCTATATTGGCGCTTGAAATTTTCATATTGCTGTGACTGCCGCATAAGGTACTGCCGCTGTCGTTTTCATCAGCGCAGTAGATAACCGCACCCTTGATGTCAGAGATAAAGTACTCAGAGAGAGTAGCCTTATAGGTGGATTCCAATGCACTCAGAAGCAGCTCGTCCTTTTCCTCGCTTGAAAGCTCCGATTGCTGAAGCTCAGCGTAGTTTGCAGAGATGTTATGAGCATTTCTTGAAAGGGATTCGGTTTTATCCTGCCACCACTGTGCGGCGTTGAATAAAAGCATGGTAAAGCCTAGAAATATAAAGCCCACGAGTACGATAAGGGCGGAAACACCGAAGTACCTTCTGAAAAGGTTGCCCTTTTTTCTTTTACGGGTTATTTTTTTCATTTTCCTGACCTCTCAGTAACACAAGCCGAACCGTAGTCCGACTTGTGAGAAACTATTATTCCTTTGTTTCGAATTTGTAGCCTACGCCCCATACGGTGCGAAGCTCCCACTTGTCGGATACGCCTGTGAGCTTTTCACGAAGACGCTTAACATGAACGTCAACGGTTCTGCTGTCGCCGTAGTAGTCATAGCCCCATACCTCATCAAGAAGCTGGTCTCTTGTGAAAACTCTGTTTGCATTCTTTGCAAGGTGGAAGATAAGCTCCATCTCTTTGGGCGGTGTATCAACCTGAACACCGTTAACCTTAAGCTCGTAATTTGTAAGGTTGATTGAAAGCTTGTCGTAATGTACTTCCTTAAGGGTATCTGTTGCGGAAGATGAGCTGCGGCGAAGAACCGCCTTGATTCTTGCAACAATTTCCTTTGTCTCGAAGGGCTTTACAACGTAGTCGTCAGCGCCAAGCTCAAGACCGAGTACTCTGTCGAAAACCTCACCCTTTGCGGTGAGCATAATGATGGGAGTTTCGGAAAACTTTCTGATTTCTCTGCATACCTGCCAGCCGTCAAGCTTGGGGAGCATAATGTCAAGAAGCACAAGGCTGGGGCTTTCCTCTCTGAAGGTGGAAACAGCGCTCATACCGTCGTTGGCAATAACTACCTGATAGTCCTCTTTCTCAAGGTAAACTCTGAGAAGCTCGCATATGCTGGTGTCGTCGTCAACGACAAGAATTTTTTCTTTGTTCATAATATTTCTCCTATCTTTCTTCTTTTTTATAATTATAGAATACGAAGTTTAATTTTACTTAATTAGTATTTGCCTTTTTGCGGGAAATATATTACATTCTTTCGGGAGCGTCAACTCTGAGCATATTGAGAATACTCTTCATTGTGTCTCTTACACGAAGGCAAAGGAAGATTCTTGCCTGCATGAGGCTTTCGTCCTCAACACCTACACGGCAGTTGTTATAGAACTTGTGGAAGCAGGTAGCAAGGTCAATAGCGTAATGTGTAACCTTTGCGGGGTCGTAATTCTTTGCGGCATTGATGATAACATCGCCGAGAGTTGAAAGGAAGCGGATAAGCTCTCTTTCTTCTGTAGCGGTAAGAAGCATAAGCTCCTCTGCAGTACAGTCACGTGCAGTTTTGCCTTCAGCTTCAAGCTTTGCAATGATACTGCAGATTCTTGCGTGAGCGTACTGGCAGTAGTAAACGGGATTCTGTGAGCTCTGCTCAACAGCAAGGTCGAGGTCGAAGTCCATAAGTGAGCCGGGCTCTCTCATATTGAAGAGGAAGCGTACTGCGTCGATGGGTACTTCATTGAGAAGGTCAACAAGGGTGATAGCCTTACCTGTTCTCTTACTCATTCTTACAACCTCGCCATCACGTACGAGACGAACAAACTGCATAAGAAGGATATCGAGTCTGTCGGGGTCGATTCCTACAGCCTTCATAGCACCCTTCATTCTTGCAACGTGACCGTGGTGGTCTGCACCCCATACGTCGATAGCCTTGTCGAAGCCTCTCTTTTCGAGCTTGTTTCTGTGGTAGGCAATATCAGCGGCAAAATAGGTGGGGTTGCCGTTTGCTCTGATAAGAACATCGTCCTTTAATTCGAGCTTGTCGATATAGTCCTGAGTCTTGCCCTGTGCGAGAAGCATCTCAGTCTGGATGTCCTTATTCTTGTACCAGAGAGCGCCATCCTTTTCATAGGTGTGACCGCCCTTAGTGAGAATGTCGATAGTCTCCTGAAGCTCACCGCCGTTGTGGAGTGTAAGCTCACTGAACCATAAATCATAGTCAATGCGGTACTTTGCCATAGCCTTTCTCATATTGTCAAGGTTTCTGGGAAGTGCGAATTCAACGAGAGCCTTTCTTCTTTCAGCCTCGCTCTTTTCAAGATAGCTGTTGCCGTACTCCTCGATGAATTCTGCGGCTCTTTCCTTGATGTCCTCACCGTGGTAGCTGTCCTCGGGAAGCTCGATATCAACACCGAGAAGCTGCTGATATCTTATATCGAGTGAAAGTGCGAATTTATCAATCTGATTACCTGCATCGTTTACATAAAATTCTCTTGAAACCTCGTAGCCCGCATAGTCGAGTACTGCAGCAAGACAGTCACCGAGAGCACCGCCTCTTGCGTTACCCATATGCATAGGGCCTGTGGGGTTAGCTGAAACGAATTCAACGTTGATTTTCTTGCCCTTGCCGTAATCGCATCTGCCGTAGCTTTCACCTGCATCTCTGATTTCGAAGAGTACGTCTGCGTAGTAGATATCGCAAAGGAAGAAGTTAATGAAGCCGGGTCCTGCAATCTCAACCTTTTCGAAGTAAGTACCCTCAAGGTCGGTATTTTCCACAATTGCCTCTGCAATCTTTCTCGGAGGGAGACGGAAGGCTCTTGCGTTTACCATAGCGGCATTTGTTGAATAATCGCCGTTCTGTCTGTCTGCGGGTACCTCAACTGAAAACTCTGCTGAGTCAGCCTCGGGGAGAAGACCCTGAGCCTTTGCCTTTTCTATAGCGGTACTGATTATCTGTCTTATCTGGTTCTGTGCCTTGTTTACTGTTACTGACATTTTTTATCCTCTTTTCTGTATATCTGATAAGTGAAGTCCGGGGATACTCAACAAGTGCCGAAGATGTTCCCCCTGACTGCCGGCTACTGACTACTCAGAGCAGAGCCTTACTTTTTCTTTACAACCTTGATTTTAAATTCCACCTCACCGGCTGCCTGACCCGATATGTCCGTAAAGTAGCGGAAATCAAGTCTGCCGCCCGCCTCGGTCATATCCGACTCAACACTTTTTGCGCTGATACCCACGGAAAATGAGCCGAAGTCTGCCACGTGGTGCGAAAGGTGTCTGACACCCTCCTCAATGGTGTAGCGTGAGTTTATTGAAGCTTCACGTCTGACGGAGATAACATTTTTTCTGTCAACGCTTATAACGGTGAGAATTTCACCCTCCTCCTGACTGTGCTCGGTGTAGCTGAGTGTATAGCCCTCATCGGAAAACTCGAGATTTCCGTGAGTTGTCATTTCGGTTACATCCTTTTCACCGTCATAAAACTGAGTGGTAAGCACCGTAACAAGGTAATTTGTCTGCATAAAAAAATCCTTTCGCCGTCTGAACATAAATATACATAATGTATAATACCATATATATTTGAAAAAATCAATTTTTTTGTTCACATTTTCCACTTTTTTTATATCGTATATAAAAATCTCCGCTTCGGTTGACTTTTAGTCCTGAGAGAGGCTATAATGTGAGGGAATAGGGATAAAAATGCAAAATGCAGAATGCAGAATGCAAAATGGCGGGTCACTCCGTTCCGAATAATCCGCTTTTACAGTGATGAGGAAATAAAGCTCTGCCCGCCGAACTTAAAGATGAAACCTCAAGTTTTATTTTTATTATCAACTCTCTCATTGTTTTATAAAACCTGTCTTACGCAGGTACAATCTAAAATAATATGCACGGTCAGGTGCGACCACAATTCTGCATTTTGCATTTTGCATTCTGCATTTAATAACGGAGGTAATTTACTATGTTTTTATGCTACAAGGATCCCGCTCATATGAGCTATCTCGGCTGGGAAAACGAGGCTCTGCCTTTAGGTAACGGCAGAATAGGTGCCAAGGTTTTCGGCGGTAAGCAGTGTGAGCTTATACATTTCAACGAAAAGACTCTCTGGTCAGGCGGACGAGCTGTTGACGGCTTCAACGGCGGCATTGCCGAGGGAGATAAGGGAAAGGCCTTGAGAGAAATCCAGGCTCTTCTCGATAAGGGTGATACAGCGGCCGCAACTTCTGAAATGACAAGACTTCAGGGTGATATGACAGGCTTCGGTGCCTACCAGAGCTTCGGCAACCTTTACATACAGTTTGCTCACAAGGATGATGCGGAAAAGTATCTGCGCGACCTTGACCTTGATACGGCTTCAGCAATGGTAACCTATAAGATAGACAAGGACTCCTATACAAGACATTACTTTGTTTCATATCCCGATAACGTACTTGTCGGCAAGGTGGAAACCTCAACAAAGGATGAGGAAAGAGAGCCTGCTCTTCTTACCTTTGATGCTTACATCGTTTCCGAGCAGAAGGGTATCTGCAAGGCAAAGGACAATATGATTTTCCTTGAGGGTACAGTAACTGCAAACGACGGTATCAATGCAGATGAGGGTAAGGATAAAAATAATATGAAGTACGGCTGCTGCCTTAAGGTTATTACCGACGGCGGCGAAACAGAGGCAACCGAGGACGGCAGAATTTCAGTACGCGGTGCAAAGAGTGCCGTTTTCATTATGAGCCTTGCAACAGACTACATAAACCGCTTCCCCGACTACTGTAACGGAAGCAATCCCCTTGAAACTGCAATCAAAACAGTAGAGAAGGCAAGTGAATATACCTTCAAGGAGCTTTACAAGAGACATCTTGAAGACTATAAGCCTCTTTTCGGCAGAGTGAGCTTCAATCTCGGCGAGCAGGAGAATATTTACCCCACCGACTATATGCTGAATCGCTTCTGCAAGAAGGAGGAGTACAAGAGAAACCTTCTCACTCTTCTTTTCCAGTACGGCAGATATCTTCTCATTGCATCCTCCCGTGACGGCAGTCTCCCCGCAAACTTGCAGGGTATATGGAATGCGAAAAATAATCCGCCCTGGTGCTGTGACTACCACTTCAATATCAACGTACAGATGAATTACTGGGCGGCATATACGGCAAACCTTGCCGAAATGGCAGTACCCTTCATTGACTTTGTAAACAGCCTGAGAAAGCCGGGCAGAATCATCGCTCACAAGAGCCTCGGCATCGGTGACGGTGACCCTGAAAAGGCAACGGGCTGGATGATACACACAATGGTAACCCCCCTCGGCTTCGTAGGTCCCGGCAGTGAGTGGCGCTGGGGATGGGCACCCACAAACGGTGCATGGGCAACCCAGAATATGTTTGACTATTACCTTTACACCCTTGATGCCGATATGCTCAAGGACAATATCTTCCCCGCAATGGAAGAGTGTGTGCTTATGTGGACTCAGCTTCTCTGCGAGGATTCAAAGAGCGGCAGACTCGTGGCTTCACCGGGCTATTCACCCGAGCACGGCCCCGTAAGTGCGGGTAATACCTATGACCAGTCCATCGTATATAACCTTTACGAGGACTATCTGAAGGCCTGCGATGCACTTAAAGAAAACGGCTTCGGTGATTGCGTGAATGCAGAGCTTTGTGAAACCGTTAAAAAGCAGATTACAAGACTCAACCCTGTAAACATCGGCAAGTGGGGACAGATAAAGGAATGGTATGAGGAGGACACCTTCCGCTTCAGAGGTAAGTACAGTAAGGGCGTGCAGATGAAGCACCGCCACCTTTCACATCTTCTCACTCTTTATCCGTTCAGACAGATTGACACCGATAACAAGGAGCATTACAATGCGGCTCTTACCTCACTCGAGGATAGAGGCAAGAAGAGTACCGGCTGGGGACTTGCAGTAAGACTTCTTTCCTATGCAAGACTCGGTAAGGGTAACGAATGCGACGAAATCATTACAAACATCATCAAAAAGACAATTCTCAAAAACCTTTTCGGCACACATCCTCCCTTCCAGATTGACGGCAACTTCGGATATGTTGCGGGCGTCTGCGAAATGCTTCTTCAGAGCCACAAGGACTATATAGCTATCCTTCCCGCACTTCCCGACAGCTGGAAGCATGGCGAGATTTCAGGTCTTCGTGCAAGAGGTAATATGGAGCTTTCAATGAAGTGGGATAACGGCAAGCTCAAGGAGGGTACAGTAAAGGCTCTCAGCGGCGGCAAGTGCAGTCTTAAGTACGACGGAAAAATTCTTCTTGTATATGACGAAGATGGCAAAGAAATTGAGACCTCCTTCGCAGATGGTGTAACAACCTTCACCGCAGAAAAGGATATAGTATATAAATTCAACTGATTCAAAGGAGAAAAGCAATGAAGAAAATTATTGTTGCAGGCGCAGGTCACGGCGGACTTATCGCAGCATACCACCTTGCAAGAGCGGGATACGATGTAACCGTTTACGAAAAGCAGCAGAGAGCTGACCTCGGTCACGACTGGCACGATTACCTTGATATGACTGCTTTTGACGGTGCGGATATTCCCCGACCCGATGAAAGTATGTACCGCCCCGGTGCATATCAGGCCTTCAGAAATCCCAAGGGCAACGTAAAAATCGAGGTTGCATACAAGGAAGATGCAAGGGTTATGGATAGAAAGGTGCTTTACGGCTATATCTTTTCCCTTTGCGATGAAGCGGGCGTGAAATATGTCTTCGGCGCAGAAATCAGTGGCGTACTTTTCGATAACAGAAAAATCACCGGTCTTAAAATCACAAAGGGCGGTACAGAGGAAAGAGTATACGCCGACCTTGTTATCGATGCGGCAGGTATGTATTCAACCGTAAGACGCAATCTTCCCGCCTTCTGTGAGATTCAGAGAGAAATCGAACAAAAGGATATCTTCCACGTATACAGAGCCTACTATAAAAACAGTGAGGAGATTCACTGTGATGTACCTTATGTTATGGACCTTTTCCATATGAACAGACCTGGTCTCGGCTGGACAATCTTCGAGGAGGATTATACAGATATCCTTATTGGTAAATTCGGTGCGGCGGGTGAGCTTACAGAGGCTGAAATCAATGCCGCTCTCGAAAGCTACAGAAGGGATTACCCCTTCATCACCGAGGAGATAGTACGTGGCGGATGTGTAAGAGATATCCCCATTGCAAAGATGCTTCCGATGATAGTTGCAGACGGCTATGCGGCTGTCGGTGACAGTGCGGCGATGACAATACCTCTTAACGGAAGCGGCATCGTACTTAGTATGAATGCGGGTAAGCTTCTTGCGGATGCGGTTATCGAAGCAGAGGGAAAGACCGACAAAAAGTCTCTCTGGAAGTACCAGTACAAGTACTTCACCACTCTTGCAAAGGACCTTGTTATCGTTGCAAAGCTCAAGGATTTCTTTACCTTTGTTGACGGCTCACTTGTCGACTATTTCCTTGAAGCGGATATTCTTTCAGCAGAGCTTCTCGCTTGCGGTAACGGTGATATAAACATTCCCACCAAGCAGATTTTCCACATCCTTTCAAAGATCGGCCCCGTACTTAAGCTTACTCCCGACATCATCAGAAACTTCAAGTCGGTAGTCCGTCTTCCCGCAGCAATAAACGATATGCCCAAGGAATACGATGCGGACAAGGTCAAGGCATGGGTAGATAACTATAGCAGAATATGAGCAAAAAGACTCCCGAGGGGAGTCTTTTTTTGCTCAGGGACTAGGGATTAGGGACAAGGGATTAGTAGGGACACAGCGCGCTGTGTCCGCAAACGCGCCAACGCGGGATAAATAGGAGAGACACTACCCGCCGAGGAAAGCGCCGCCACTTGCCTCTCCCATTGGGAGAGGTGTCCGAAGGACGGAGAGGGCAAATCTCTTGCTGTAATCCTCACATCAGCAAAAACAGCACAAGCGCCTCCTCCATCCGCTCATATGTACCGTAAAGCTCAGCGGGAGAGCGAGGGGAAGTACCGAGTGAAAAGGCGGGCTTGGAAAACTCCTCGCCAAACCATCGGCAGAAGCTCGCATTATCTGCCTCGTCCCTGAATATACAAGCGGCTGAATCCGCAAGCATCTTTCCCATCATTGTGCCCACTGCGGGAGTACCGTCGCCCGAATGACGGCAAAGCTCATTTTTCCCCGCTGAAAGGGACATACACCGTGTAAAGCTCCTTATTCGGCAAAGGCGGGTGAGAGCCTTTGTTTCCGCCTCGCTTTCGGCACGCTCACCGCAGTAGCCCGAAGCAGAAGGTGCCGCAGTATAGGTCTCATACTCCTGCTGACGGCGCTCCGACCAGCCTCTGCTGAAGTTTCGGTCAATGTCCACTCCGAAGGCGTTTGCTCTCCAGTTTTCGTACCCTTCGGGGGAGATGTCGGAAAGATATGTGCGCAGATTTTTAGCCGATTCGAAGCCCTTTACCGCAATCTCCCTTCCGTCGGGATTAACGCATGGGATAACAGTTATTCCCACCTGAGAAAGGGCTCTTTTTATATCCGCGCCGCACATCTGTGTGCCGTATTTCACACAGCGGCAGAGCCTTTCCGTGAAAAGCATAAGAAGCAGACTGCTCATAGAGTCCGTACCGTGAAAGCCGCCTGCAAGCAGTGAGGATTTCTTCATATTACCGATGCTGAAGGAGAAAATACCCCTTCCGAGAGCCGACCGCCCCTGAATTTCTGTATTAAGAAAAGGAAATTCTTTCGTAAGGTCTTCTAAAATACGGATGTTTGTGTTATAATCCGTACTGACAGGCTTTATAATACTGTACATTTTATCACCGTCCTATTGGATTTATATTGGACGGCTGTGCGTAATATACCTTTGGAAAGAGAGATACAGATGAAAGAAATAACACTTAACGAAAAAAATATTTTCGACGGCAAAATCATAAGAGTACATGTTGACGATGTAGAGCTTCAGGACGGTACAAAATCCTTTCGTGAGGTTGTGGAGCACAGTGGCGGAGTATGTGTTGCCGCCCTTGATGAAAACAAAGAGCTTTTCTTTGTAAGACAGTACCGTTACCCCTTCAAAAGAGAGCTTCTCGAGCTTCCTGCGGGTAAGCTTGAAAAGGGTGAAATTCCTCTTGAGGCGGGACTTCGTGAGCTTGAAGAGGAGTGTGGCTTAAGAGCTGACAGAGTCATTGATATGGGTACGATTTATCCCACAGTGGCATATTGCAGTGAGATTATATATCTTTTTGCCGCAACGGGACTTCACTCCGTGATTCAGCATCTTGATGAGGGAGAGTTCATTTCCGTTGAAAAAATCCCTCTTGAAAAGGCGGCTAAAATGGTCATAGACGGAGAAATCTCCGACGCAAAAACAGTTACACTTATTCTCAAGCTCGATAAAATGCTGAAAGAGGGACTTTTATAATGAAAAAATTTATTGTTGCTTCGGCTTCACCCAGAAGACGTGAGCTTCTTATGAATGCGGGCTTCAGCTTTGAGATAATACCCTCCGATGCGGATGAAACCCTTCCCGAGGGCATCGGTACCGAGGAGGCAGTGTGCCTTCTTGCTGAAAGAAAAGCCCTCTCCGTGCTTGAAAGCAGAGAGGACTCGGTAGTTTTGGGCTGTGATACTGTTGTCGTACTCGATGATGTGATTTTAGGTAAGCCCTCCGACCGTGAGGATGCAAAAAGAATGATACGTATGCTTTCGGGCAGAGCACATCAGGTAATCACCGCCGTATGTATAGCGGAAAAGGGCAGGAAGGAAACCTTCTGTAATGTGACCGAGGTTGAGTTTTATCCTCTGAGTGAGGACACTGTTGAAAGCTATGTCGCAACCGGTGAAAGTGATGATAAAGCAGGCTCTTACGGCATCCAGGGCTTCGGTGCTGCTCTCGTTAAGGGCATAAAAGGGGACTACTTTTCGGTTATGGGACTGCCTGTTGCTGAGTGTGTGAGAGTGCTCTCTTCCTTCGGGGTGGAGGGATGCGTGAAAGTTTAATTCGCGATTCGCAATGCGCGATTCGCAATCGCGGGGGACACTACAAGTAACAGCAAGGCGCTACCCGCCAAATAAGAAAAGTTCTTTGGTTACTTTCTTTCAAGAAAGTAACGCCTTTGCGGCGAGCAAAAGAATAGAAATAAAAGTCGTCTGATTTTTTCAGACGACTTTTTTGTTTGATGTTTCAGAACGCTTTACTTGGCGGGTACGAGCTTACTCATACTGAGCTGTATCCCGCGATTGCGTTACAAAAGCACCGAAGGTGCAAACCTTATTCCTTGCCTCTCCTGAAAGGTAATTCCCCTGTTAGGGGAAATGTCTGCGGAGCAGACAAAAGGGTGCCAGTTTCCGGAGGAAAAGGTGGCACCCGAAGGGTGACGGAGAGGTTCTGCGAATCGCGAATTGCGCATTGTCTTACGCCTCAATCTCCAGCCCCACCTTAAGCTGCACGAGCTTATCTCCAAGCTCATTTTTAAGAATATCAAATGCCTTTTCACCGGTGCAGTGACCGGTGTATATTTTTTCTATGCCGAGCTTTTTCATTGTGTCGGCAAGGGAGAGTACATCACTTTCGTCTGAGCGGTAAAGGTGAAGTCCGCCGATGTAAGCGGCTATTTTCTCGTCGGGGAAGGCTTCACGTACTTCGTTTATTATATTTTCAACACCGATGTGTGAGCAGCTGTTGAGTATTACAAGCCCCTTTTCGGTACGGAGAATAAGGCTCTGCTCGTGACGGAAGGAGTCGGGTACAGTCTTTCTGTTTTCTTTTACGAAAAGCCCCGCCTTTTTACCGATGTGAGAAAAGTCACCCTCTCCGTGGGGGAGAATATATGCATCCTTATAAAGCTCGGTCTTTTCACTGACATATTTTATGCGAGAGGAGAATTCCTTCATAACACCTCTTTTTATACCGATGTACTTTCCGAAAATCCAACGCTTTCCGTAGCAGTTTTCCTTGCATTCTTCACTGAGATAAAAATCTGCCTTGGCGTTTATCTTGAAAAAGCAGGGCAGACCGTCGGCGTGGTCATAGTGAGCGTGGGAAAGTACGCCGAAATCAACCTTTTCGAGGTCAATACCCATTTTAAGTGCATTGTCTCTGAATCTTGAGGATGCACCCGTATCAAGAAGGATGATTTTATCCTTGTGGCTTATGTAAACTGCAAGACCCCATTCGCCCTTACATTCATTATTTCCGATATTGTCAACGAGAATTTTTGCAAGCATAGTATTTTCCTCCTTTTTTCGTTTTGCAATCGGTTGTGAAGGATTTATCCTTTGATTAAATGCAAAATGCAAAATGCAGAATGCAAAATGTCGGGTCACTCCGTTAAAATGCAAAATGCAGAATGCAGAATGCAAAATGGCGGGTCACTCCGTTCCGAATAATCCGCTTTTACAGTGATAAAGAAATAAAGCTCTCCCCGCCGAACTGTTTTGATTTATCAAACATATATTTAAACGGCAGATTTATTAAATCTTTTACTGTTTCATAAAACCTATCTTACGCAGGTAGTATCTTAATGCTTAGCGCACGGTCTGTTGCGACCATAATTCTGCATTTTGCATTTTGCATTCTGCATTTTAAAAGTGCAAATCTTTATCAATTATATATCACA
>JAFZFT010000152.1 GCA_017555765.1 Clostridia bacterium
TACGAAGCATTCCATATCCGTTGCCTGAGAGTAATAGTAATTCATCATTTCGGGAGCAACATCAACAAGTGCAGGGCTGATAGTCCAGTTTACAGGCACCTTGCCTCTGTTGGATGCATTGTTATCCCAATACTCTCTCATTGCGTGCATATCGTACTGGATGTTATCTCCGTCGCTGAGGTAGTAAGCGATGTAAATCTTGTTTTCAAGCTCGGGTGTGTCGGGTACTGCGGGCACCTCGATAGCCTTGTTCTGTGCAAAAACAGTGGGATTGCTGAAGAAGTCCGAGGGCACACATGAAAGACCCTTCTGTGCCGCAACTGTCATAAGCTCTCTTTCCTGACCTGCGTACCAACCGGTGAGAATTGATTCGCCGGGAGTCATTGAGTCAAGGTACTTCTTGAAAAGACGTGTTTCGTTACCGCCTGAACAGGAAAGGTACACAACCGCACCGCCCGTAGCGGAAGCAAGGTCGCGCATCTGAATTGCAAGATCGGGACGCTGTACGACAAGAATCTTGTGGTTACTGCTCTGCCAGTAGTTTCTGTAGAAGTATTCGTAAATCTCGTAGGCACTGTCGTAGGGAAGTCCTCTGATATCCTCTATAACGGGAAGGTCAATACCCGCTTCGAGCCATCTTTCATAACTCTCTGCGGTAAGAGGTATTGCATTCATCTGATTGCCTATTGAGGAAGCAAGGTTTACATACTCAGCGCTGAGCTCGTCGGAATAGAGAATTACACCCGCAACCGAGCCGTCACAAAGCTCCTTTATATAATCAAAGACGTTTTCTCTGTTTGCAGTGATGTATGAGTATCCGTAGGTGTTAAGCCACTTTGAAACATCACTGTCAAGGATAACTACTCTTGTTTCAATTGCATTTGCAAAGCCCTGAAGGCAAGCAAGAGCAGTCATCTCCCTTTCGGGAAGAATGTCTGTGGGGAATGCGATAAGGTCACCCTCAGGCTCACTGAAGGCGGGGAAGATTTTTTCCTCGGGCCAGAAGATATTACCTTCTTGAACCTGAGCCGCTTCACCTATGGGGTAATTATCATCGGGTGCCGCAAAGGGGCCGTCGTTAAAGCCTATACCGCCTGTGATAAGGCTGATAAAGCAGGTGAACCATGCGACTATTTTCTGAAAAAATGCACTCATATTTGTCTCCTCTTTTCTTTAGATTTTCTCCATAAGAACATTATACATCCTGAATTCTGTTTTTACAATACAGAATTTTATTTTTTCTCAACAGTGAAGGTGAAGGAGGCATTATCCTCATACCAAAGAGGGAAGTTTGTCCCCCAGACATTATTCTGCAGTACAAAGCTGACGCCGTCCTTTCTCACACTTTCGTTTTTATTATCAAACTCGAGGATTTTTCCTCTGCCGAAGGAAACAAGGGGCGAATGGTGATTTACGATATGGTAAGAGCCGAAGGCTACATTCTGTACGGCATGAAGATTTTTGCCGCCCTTTTCCGCCACCTCATCGGGACTTATCTCACAGCCGAGCTTTGTGAGCATTACAGAGTCAGCATCGGGGAAGAGATTGAGATATATTGCCTCGGTAAGGCGGTTTGCATCCTTTTGGTACCAGCTGACATTCATAGTCAGTCCCTTTTCGGTAAGGGTGTATATAGCCTGGATGAGTCTCGGTGCACCAAGCTCATCACAGAGCTTTTTGTCACACTCAAGATTAACCTTAACCTGATTTTCGGCACCATATATCTTGCCGACCTTATAATCGAAGCGACCTGCGGGGTACTTGCCCTCAAAAATCTTAAGGTTGGGTCTTGCGAAGTCTCCGAGTGCCCACACTGCCGTTTCGTGAAGGTCACGGGAATAGTGATTGAGCCAGTAGTCGTAATCCTTGTTACTGAAGGAGCGGTATGTGATAAGAGCCTCGTCGTTGCTTCTTATTATGCTTTCGTCACCGAAGGAAAGTGCGCCTATGCCGCCCTTACTGTTGATTTCAAGCTTCCATTCTCCCCATTCGGCAGTGGTTTTGCCGTTTGCTTCAAAATCCTCTGCCTTTTCGGGGATGAGAAGGGCGATTTTCTCCCCAGCTTCCTTTTTATGCTCGGCTGAAAGAGTAGAAAGTGCCTTGGTTATATACTCTCTCTGCTCTGCCCAGCTTTTTTCAATCACACTGTAATAGCCTCTTTTTCTTCTGCCGTCAAAAAGGCTTACAAGAGGAAGTATGCTCTGGGGCATATCGGAGAAAAGGTGTCTGAAGCTTACCTTATCCTTTCTTCTTGCCTTGATGAAGTCTTTTTTAAGGTAATGTCCGTAATCGGAAAAGTAGGTCTTTGAATCCATACCGCAGGTATGCTCAGCAATACATAAAAGTGCATCGCTGAAAGCCTTATACTCCTCGCTGTCACGGGTAAGGCTGCCCTCGGTAAGCCATTCAGACTTAAGACTCATAAGTGTGCGAAGGCATCCGCTCTTATAGGGGTCGGTTGCAGCACCGTGAATCCAGGTGTCGCCCATTTCTCCCTCAAATATGGGAAGTCTGTCTCGTACTTCCCATATAGCATCTGCAAATTCGTCTATTGTACCCGCGGTGATTTCATAATCAGGGTACTGCTTCTGAATCTCGTCAAAGTGTGCGAGTACCTTTTCCGGTGAGGGTGCGCCGTGATTGTCGAGGGTGTGGTCGAAATAGAGTATTTCCTCGGTAAGGTCGCTTTTGAAGGCTCCTCCGTAGGCACCTGAATAGATTACAACAACCTCACTGTCTCCGTTTTTCCATAAAAAGCAGGGCGGTACGTCAACAAGAGCCGAGGCTCCGTTGACTCCGATGTGTAAAAGCTTTATGCCGTGCTTTGCGAGTAAGGGTACAAGACCCTTTGTGTGACCCGGGACATCGGTCATTTTTGCGGCAACGGTTTTTCTGCCTCTTATTTCATCGAGAGCGAGGGTCACGGAAAGTCCGAAGTCGAGCGTGTCGGTGTCGAGAAGCTCGGTGTGAGTGGTGAAGGGCATTGCGTGAGGTACGATATTACCCTCTTTAAGAGCCTTCAGAAGCTTCTCTCTGCAATGCTCATCCTGAAGGGCTTCCTTGATAATCCAGGAGCCCGTTGTCCATACAAAATACTTTTTACCGTCGGTATTAACCTTCTGAGCAAGGTCGATCGCCTCGGGAATGAAGGTGTCAATATACTTGCGGCGGATGCTTTCGGCATAGTCTGTAAAGCCTAAATCAAGATGGGTTTTTGAAACCACGATAACCTTTTTCATATATGTACCTCAACTGTATCAATAGTAAGCCTTGACTGTTTTTATTTCAAAGGGTCTGAACTGTGTTTTAATTACATTGCCTTCTGCGGCTGCTTCGGGATTTTCCTCGAGCATATTTACATATTCGAGTTTCTTTACCCTTTCGCTGAAGGCTACGGTGCAGTTTGTTTTTGTACCCTCTGCCTCGTAGATGCGGACAATGAAGGCTCTCTGCTCATCCTCGCAGGGCTTGATAGCTTCAACGATGATGTTTGCCTTATCTGGGCTGACAAGAGTATCGAGATCAAAGCCGCCCTCGGATACGATGTGAGGAAGGTTGAGCATATAGGCGGGTCTTATAACCGCATCTGCACCGAAGGAGCAGTTATGAGGCATAAAGGAATATACCGCACTGTGAAGACCCTTGTCACCCTTTACGTCGGGATGGTTACCGCCCTTGTGAAGGGAAAGACCTATTTGTGAGCCGTTAACAGAAATGCCGTACTTGCAGTCATTCATAATCGTTACACCGTAATTAGGCTCGGAAAGGTCGGTGTACTTGTGATTGACAACCTCGAACTTTGCCTGCTCGAGGGAGTTATTTCTCGTTGTGGGTCTCTTGCAGTAGCCGAACTGAATCTCGTGTCTTGCAAACTCCTCACGTACATCTGTGTCGAAAACAGTCTTGAGGAAGCGGTGATCATCCTGCCAGTCCATACGGGTGTCGAAGCGCACCTCAGGAGAAGAAGCGAAGAAAATCATATCCTGAGTGAGGGTTGATTTTCTGCTGATGCGGTACTTACTGCGGATGATAAAGGCAACATCACCGTCGGAGACAACCTCTCTTTCGAGAAGCTCTCCGCAAGGTGCAAATTTCATTTCAAGGTCAGCGTCAACATCCCAGTTATCCCAGCTCATAGGTACATCCTCAGCCATAAGGAGGGTATTGAAGGGCTTGCCCTTTACAAGCTCTCTGTCTGCAACTGTGTCAAGGAAGGAGGAAATATATCCGTCCTTATCGAAGGTAACCCTCGCAAAGGGAGTTGTAAGGGTGTCCCCATCGTAGGCGAAGGGATTTACCTCTGCCTTTCTGCCCTTGCCGTAGGCAAGGTGTACCGATGAAAGAGCCGGAACGGTAACACCGCCGATAAGACGTACCTTTCTGCCGTCGATATCCTCATAGGTCTGCTGAAGCACATCTGCGAGGGTCTCGCCCTTATCCTCTGCAAAGATAACATCGCTTCTTTCAAAGGAAAGGCTGTTGGTTACGGAAATGCCCTCTCCCTCACTGTCGGTAAGGGACTTTATCTGCGCCTTAGCTGTCTTTATTACATCTCTCATCTGAGCCTTGCATTCCTCGTGGGCTCTGTTTATGCAGGTGCCGGGAAGAATGTCGTGGAACTGATTGAGAAGCAGTGTTTCGTAAAGCTTGTTTGTTTCCACGGTACTGCAGGCAGTACCCTTTTTCATAGCGTCGCATACGCTGAGAAATTCAAGGTCACGAAGGGCAAGCTCTGCCTTTCTGTTGTTATATTTGATTTCGTGCTGATTTGTAAGAGTACCTCTGTGAAGCTCGAGGTAAAGCTCACCGCGGTATATATTTGGATTCACAGCAGTTGCTTCAAGCTCCTTCATAAAGGCGCTTACTGTTGTGTGCTTCGTCTTGGGCACATCGTATAAGTCCTCAACGCGGCGGGCAGCTTCAATCATCTCAAACTGCGGTCCTCCACCGCCGTCACCATAGCCGTACGCCATAAGGCGCTTGTCTGTAACGGTAGGCTGATCCTTACGGCGGTCACCGTCAGTAAGGCACTCACGAAGCTCCTTTACATCGGGCCAGGAGTGAGTGGTGTTGAAGTGAGAGAATACTCTTGTGCCGTCTATACCCTCCCAGAGGAAGGTGTTGTACGGAAACGCATTTGTATCGTTCCAGTTGATTTTTGTTGTAAGGAAGTAGTCCACTCCGCAGCCCTTCATAATCTGCGGAATTGATGCCGAATAGCCGAAGGTATCAGGAAGCCAGAAGGCATCGGAGCGGTAGGAAAAGTACTTATCGGTGAATCTCTGTCCCCAGAGGAACTGTCTTATCATTGACTCACCTGAGGTGATGTTACAGTCGCATTCAACCCACACTGCGCCATTTGGCTCGTACCTTCCCTCGCTGACCTTTTCCTTTATGCGTTCAAAAACTGCGGGGTAGTATTTTCTTACCATATCACTGTGACAGGAGGAGCTCTGTACAAAGCGGTGCTCGGGATACTGCTCCATAAGGCTTATCTGATTGGCGTAGGTTCTTGCGCACTTCTTCACTGTTTCGCCAACGTGCCACAGCCATGCGGTATCCATATGTGAGTGACCGATGAGTCCCGCAAAGGGAGCCGCATCACCGTTTTTGAGTGAAAGTACCCTTGTAAGGTAAGGCTGAGCCTTTGCAATAGCAGAGAAAAACTCCTCCTCGGTAACATCCTCGGGAGAATAGTAAAGCACCTTATGAGCCTCGGTGAGAGCATTGATTGCCTGAGCCTTCATATAGCTTGTATCAGGAAGCTCTGTTGCAAGCTGAACAACTGTCTTAAGGTCGAAATAGAATTTCACGATATCATCATTCTTAAGGCAGATATCGAGACTGTCGAAGGTGAAATCGTAGGTGTTGACCTGCTTGAGGTCTCTTGAGAAGGGATCACAGCCGTGGTAATCGTGACCCGCATAGTATTCAATAGCGATGTCGATGCTCTCCCCCGCTACGGCATTTTTCTTAAGAAGGTCGCAGTAGTGGTTGCCGTGAGAGGTATATACTATTTTTGTGTTGAAGGTACCGAAGGGTACGCCGTTGACCCAAAGCATAGCCTCGTAGCCGCCCATTTTCGGCATAACGAAAATATCTCTGCCCGAAAGAGCCTCGGGTACTGTGTACTCACCCTTAAGCCAGCAGTAGGCTCCCTCACCGCCCCATTTCCACCCCTGTGAGATTTCCTCATAGGGTACGTTTTCAGGAATAGTGTGATACTGCTTATCTGCCACATAAGCCTTCACGGGAATGGACTCAACCCTTGTAAAAAGATAGGGATTGAGAGTTTCCTCGAAGCGGGAAAGCTTGGCAATCATTTTTTCGTAATGTTGTTTACAGAGCATAGTTTTTCTCCTTCGTTCTTTCTGCATTTTCACATTTTCTCAATAGGAATATATCTTTTTTTACAGTATAGCACACAGATGCGGTTAATACAACTCAAAACGGGTACTTTCAGCAAAAAAGAAGAGCCTTCCGGGTGCATCCTGAAAGGCTCCTGATTTCGTATAAGAAAGCTTTATTTATTGAAAAGCTTATTGTAAATAGTCTTGGGAAGAAGAATGAGCTTCTTGAAGAAAGTCCATATTTTGTAAAGGAAGCCGGGCTCCTTTTCTACTTCCTCGGTATAGGGATTGATTCTCTGATCGTCCTCACTGTCAACAATGAGATACTGAGGGAATTCGGGGTCGGATGTGATATCAAGGTCACCGTAAGCGATTGCGGTAAGCACCTTGAAGTGATAATCCTCAGGCTGCTCGGAGTGGAATAAGCCCTTGATAAACCATGTGTTATAGGGAAAAAGGCAGGTTGATGCATCAATCTGTCTGTCGGGAGAAATCATATTGATTTCCTGATGCTCTGACTGCTGATAGTCAGCGGGGAAGCTTTCGCCGTAAGGAGCGCAGGTTGCTCCGAAGGAGGAAAGCTCAACAGCTACAACACCATCGGTGAGTACTGTTTCATCCTTACTTACGGGAATTGCGGGAGTACCGTATTTGCAGACAACTGCCATATGCACATCGGGATTGTTTTCCTTGGTTGCGGCAATAATCTCGTCTGACTTGAGCTTGATGTTGTAATGGAAGTCCGTAACTCTTGCGATATGCTCTGCATAAGGCTGATCGGCACTTGCATAATCCTCACCGTAAATGTGAATCATACACTTTTCGAAGTACTCGTCTGTAACACACGCCCAGATAGCGGGAATTGTGGATACAAAATCACGGCAGAGGTCATTGAAGGCTCTCATAAGAGCATCCTCAAGAGTGGGTACAAGCATAGCCTCAACAAGCACCTCGAGAAGACCCATTTCGTCAAGAAGGTCCATAAACTCGCCCACAAAGGTAAGTCCCTCTGTACCTGCGATGAAATTCTTAAGAGATGTGTGACCGATATTAAGCTCGCCTGCAAAAAGCTCACTTACCATATTTATACCGCCTATGGAAGGTACGCAGAAAACAATTGAGTCAAGGTCACCGAGGCTGTCCTCGTAAAGCTTGAGGTAAGCAAGAGCGGTATTTGCACTGAAGCTTGACGCAACAAGCTCAACCTTATCGGAATTTGTTGCTTCCTTTACATCAGCGATATACTCATGAAGCTGCTCTGCAATCACGAAGGGATCAAGACGCCAGTCATAGCTGAAAACATATCTGTTATTGCCTGTGTAATTGAGCTCGATAGGTGCGGATACAACACCGTCAATGGGAGTGCCGTCGGGTTCCATTCTGAGCATACCGAAGCTGTCCCACACGTAGTTATAAACACAGCTGTAAAGCAAATCAGGCTCGTTATTTTTAACTGACTCTATGATATAGTCATCGATATTTCCCAGGTTGCCGATAAGTCTTTCTGTGTCAAGAGGGAAGAAAAGAGACTTCTGCTCCGGGTCATCCTCATAGTAGATGTTTGTATCACCGAAGCCGGCAAGGTACACCATCGGGTATCCTTCATCCTCATAGGCGAATGCCATGCTGCAGCAAGAAAGCATCATAATCACTGCCATAATACAGCAAAGTGCTGTTTTTAAAAATTTCATACTGTTACCTCCTGAAGAAATTAAAAGTTGTGCTTTTTATAATTAAGTCTGTATTCTCTGACCCATTTTGCTCCGTACCTTGAAGTATAAAGCAGAATGTGGTCTGTATCGGTGAAATCCAATGACCAGAGAGAGTCCGCTGTCTTTTTGAGGAAATCCACCTGGAAGTCCATACGGTCTTTTTTTATGTTCTGTGTTGCCTTGCCGTCAACAACGTAAGTACACGAAATATGAAACTCACCGTTATCTGCAATATTTCTGATACCCGCATCATCGGTTTCATTGATTAAAAGAGCATTCTTTTTGAGTGCGAAATTAGAGGGAGTACAGCTGTGGATAAGCTCCCTGTTCCAGATAACCTTCTTTGTTGCTTCTGTTTCCTCAGGTGTTTCACCGGGATAGCCCAGAAGGAAGGTACACTGATTCCAGAGTCCCACGTCCATTGCGTACTGAAGAAGTGTTTTACGGTAAGAGCAGTCAATACCCTTATTAAGAAGCGTCATAACCCTTTCGGATTCAGCCTCATATCCCCATGAGAACATCCTTGCACCTGCGTTGTAAAGATTCTGCAGGACCTCCTTGGTGAAGCCCTTTTCCATACGCGCAAATGAATAGAAATATATTTTGAGACCTCTTCTGATTATTTCGGTTGCAAGCTTATCGTAGTACTTCGGCGGTACTGCTTCGTCAACAAAGATAAAATGCTTCAGACCGTACTTGTTGACCAGAGCCTCTATTTCATCAACTGCATGACCTACGGATTTTATATCAAAGCACTGCTGACCTGTATAGAAATCGCAGAAGGTACATTTAGCCCAATAACAGCTTTTTGACAGCTGGACAGGTAAAACGGTCTCAGCGGAAAAATACTTCCCGAAATCGTACCCGTCAAAGCAAGGCGGTGCAAGTGCATCCATATCAAGAAGCGGTGCAGTAGGTGTTTCTCTGACTTCTCCGTCAGCATTTTTATATATCAAAGAATATGCATCCTCAAAGGAGCCACCGTCTCTGATAATCTCCGCCAGCCTTACAGCGGCAATTTCACCGTCACCAAGCTGAACAGAGTCACAGAAAATATCAAAGAATTCCGGAATCTTCTTAAGTGAATCACGTATTTTATAAATATAGTTGCCGCCTAAAGTAATATGGGCATCGGTACGCTCTTTGAGATATTTTGCAAGAGTAAGGCCGGGTATAACCTGACTTAAGTCAAAAATACTTATTCCGATGATTGAATATCCGCTGTAATCTTCAATCTCAATCTTCTTATCAAAGTAATCAGCAAACATATTAAGTCCGGCATCATCAACCTGAAGCCTGATATCATCATAATTGTAGGTATAAACCGGATTGGCGATGAAATTATCAAGCATTATTCTGCTTGGCATAAAGGGCAGAGAAATAATCTTAAGCGCATCCTTCAGAACATCCTTCGCCTCAAAAAGCATTTCGGGATTATAGAATTTTTCTGCATCCTTCATAACCGAAACAGCCTCTTCTACCTTATCTGCAATCTCATCGGCATCGAGTCCGCTTTTAAGAAAGTCTGTATAGGCAACAAACCTCAGAAGCTTTGTCTGAAGCTCACGTGAATATGTATGGAACTTTTCCTCGCAACAGCCGTTCTTTTCAGCTTCGGGTCTGAATTCTTCAAAGAAAGCCTTTGCCTGCTCTGCCGCTTCGAGTACCTTTTCCTTTTTTAATATGTCGTTGAAAAACTCAATATTGAGATCCTTCGCCTCTGCCTCAAGACCCTTTGCCTTAAACTGTCCGATAAGCTGAGCCGCCGAGAGATATGGGTTCATGGGATACCACTGAGGCGGTATAATAAAAAGTGTTTTCATGGTTTCAGTCCTTTTTATCTAAAAGTATATCTTTCTTCTTCATAAACCTTATATGAAGAGCAATTCTGAGGTAATCTGCCGTCTGCATAAAGGAATTGCTGGATTTACCTTCTTTTCTTGAATAACAGTTAGTCGGTGTTTCCGTAAACTTATAGCCTAATCTTACAGGCTTGAGTACCATTTCAAGCAAAAACGGAAAGCCTACTTCCTCAAATTTTATGGATTTATAAAGCTCTGCAGGTGCAATCTGAACGGGGATGGTGAAATCTGTAAGGTTTTTCATATAAAGCACCGCAAGAAATTTCTGCGCGCAGAAATTAATCACTCTCTTTACATTTCCGTAGCCGTAGAATTTGCACCCCTTTTTCCAACGTGACACTGAATGAATCACATCAGGAGCGGCCTTTGTTTTTTCAATCATATCGGGAATTACTGACAAATCCAGAGCCATATCCGACGCAAGAAGCATACAGTGTGAGCCCCTTGCAACATCGATCATATCATTTATACCCGACATAAAGGGCCTTATCTGCCTGAAGGTAACAACGGGAACATCACTCTCCATCTCCGACAGTTCCTTTACTACTGCAAGAGATTCATCCGTAATACGGTCGGGATAGCCTATTATTATTTCAGTTAAATCCTTGTGATCACACAATTCAAGTACAGTTCTGACAGTTTCTCTCAGAGAATCTGTTTCACTGACAGCTCCGAGCATTATACTCACGCCTGTAAATCCGTACATTTTTACACTCACCTTTAAAGCTTAACCTTAATATCTGTCTTAGGAAAAGACCTGCACGGATGTATAAATCCGTATTTTTTATCTGCACTGCGCATACTGTCAATACCGTTGCAAAGTACGCTTTCAACGTCACCCTCAACCAGCTTACATCTGCAGTATCCGCATTCACCCACCTTGCATTTCGCCTGTGTAGGTATATTATTTCTTTCAAAAGCAGCTAAAAGTGTCTCGTTTGCGAAGCACTCAAAGCTGAAGCTTTCATTTCTGTAAAGCACCTGACAGCTATACTTTTCTGCCGATGCATTTTTTGTTTCGGGGTCTGAAATATACATTCTTATTCTGCCCCTGATAAAATCAGAGTCGTCAAATAAAGCCGCAGTTTTTCCGCAGAAGGCATCTTTTCCGCTTACAAAAAGCGCAGAAGGTGTGTTCATATTTTCTGAAGCTCTTTCATAGATTCCGTCTGTATCTTTCTCACGGAAAAAGCATATATTTTCCGACAAATTTTCAAATAATCCGCAGACTCCCGGATTTTCCTCTTCGCCGACAAAAATAACCCTGACGCTTGTATCCGCTCTGCCGCTGAGATATCTGCATATTGAAATAGCAGATGCCACACCTGAAAAATCACATATAAGTACGACAGAATTGCCGTCTCTGAGCTGTGAATAATAAAACAGTCCGGTTGGTCCTGAAATTTCAAGCTCTGTTTTCTCGTCTGCGTTTAAGAGAAGCTCTGATACGGCATCTTCACAAGCAGCTGAAACAATTATAGAGTAATCCTTATCATCGGGGACAGATACAACAGGGAAAAATTCCGTTTCAGTACCGACCTTTATATTAATCCCCTGCCCCGCCCTGAAGGGTGCAAGTGAGGTCTTATCCGCAGAGGAAAAAGTGATGATTTTTGTTCTGCCGTCAAGAGCCTCAACAGAAGAAATTCTTACCCTCTGCTTATCGGGATGAAGCTTTGCGGAAAGCTCGTTCACTCCGTAGTTTCGGGGCAAAGCGGTCGCTGATGCTTCTTCGATTTTCTTTTTACGGTAAGGTATCATATTTCTGAAGTTTTTGATATCTTCAGAAAACGATCTTATTATTAATCTTCCCATTAATAATCCCCCCTTACTTTTTTTCTTTTCTTAATACTCTGAAAGCACAGTCTCTTCCTGCGGTAAGTGCAGAGCTGTACCCGAGAAGCTTTTCTCCCCATCCGCTTGCAAAATACAGATTTTTTATACCCTTTTCTGTTTCTTCAGCCAATGACATTGCTCTTTGCAGTGCGCCGTCCCAATCCTGTGAATGGTAACCGTAAATAGTACCCTGAGGAGTACCGGTAAAACGGGCAAAGGTTTCAGGAGAAGCAATCTCAAGCTCCTCTATATAATCTCTGACTCTGATATTTGTCGCTTTTTCAAAAACGTCAATCATATGTGACGCAAACTCTTCTTTTTTACTGAAATACTCTTCAGCGGTCACTTCACTCCAGTAGTCGGAGTTGAAAAGTGTTGTCATAGAAAGAATACAGGTACCCTCGGGGGATGCTTCAGGATTTGCCGCATTGAGGCAGATAGCCGCCTGAACATCGTTTGTTTCCGGTCGGGACATAAGGCTGTGCTGCTTCTTTGTATCCATATCCGGATAAATAAAATAAGAATAGCTGTCAAGTCCAAGCTCTTTTGCCGATTTATTAAGACCGAGAAATACAACAAAGCCGCGTCCGTTGAATTTTCTCGCATTTGCTTTTTTGACTTCAAGTTCGGGAACTGACTTTTTATCAATCAGATTTCCGTATACAAGATGAGGAGAACAGTTACACACTATGTTGTCAGCTTCAATTTCCGTTCCGTCCTCGAGAATTACCTTCTTACATATACCGTCTGCAACATCTATTCCGATAACCTTACTGTTCAGCCAGAGCTCACCCGAATTTGACTCAAGACACTCCACGAGACAGTTTATCAGCTCCTGACTTCTGCATACGGGTATAGCCGATTTAAGCTCAATATATGAATTGAGCATTGACATATAATGAAAAAAGCTGACTGTTTCTGTGTCTATATCAAGATATATCCAATAAGCCTTAAAGATATCCTTTGCCTTTTCGGGCATATCAATTTTTGAAAGCACTTCGTCAACACTGTACGCTGCCGTATGAATAAAGCCGCCTTTTTTCATAAGCGCATATAATTTCGCAACCATCGGAACAGGCTTTCCTATTTTTTCCACAGTAAGTCTGCACTCTTCACCCAAGGCAAAAAGCTTTCTCATTCCTTTTTCGGAGCCGGGAGCATATTCTTCAGCCTTACGGCAGAACTCATCAATGCCGAAGGGCATTGTAACGTCAAGCTCTTTTCCGGGATTGAAATTTATCATCCTGAAGGCTTCAGGCACATCCGCCCAGGCAATTTTATCTGAAATTCCCAGATAATCGAAAAAGCTTCGTACACTGCCGAAGGGCTTATCGTAGCGACCGAAGCCGCAAAGCTCATGCAGAGAAACCTCAAACTCAAATCTGCCGCGCCTGAAGCTTCCTGCAAATCCGCCGGGACGGTGGGACTGCTCCAGCACAAGAACCTTCTGACCGTTTTTAGCCAAAACATTCGCACAGGCAAGTCCGCCGTTGCCTGCACCTATAACGACGGTATCATACTTAACCAAATTGTTCTTCCCCTTTATATTTCCTCAACTGTCATACCCTGATTGAAGGTTGAACCGTTCTTACCGAACCATGTGGACTGAATTGCATAGTCCTTCCAGTTGTCAGCAAGAATTTCATTGTGTACGCTTACACGGTTATTCTTCTGCACAAGAGTCACATATCCGTCCTCAAGAATAGTTGTAAAATACTCGTGCCAGTTATAGCTGAAATCAACTGAGAAATTGTTTCTGCCCGGATATTTCAGTGCTGTTCTTTCGTACTTTATAAGCTCTTCAAACTTATCCCCTTCAATTCCGTAACCGAGAAGCAAGGGTTCAATTTCTTTATAAAAATCGTCAATACGGTAAATAGTATCGAGATGCGCCACGTTCTTGGGAATCCAGGTAATATCACCGTAAATATCGTTTGCGTAAAGCTTTATGGGCTTTTCGAGAGAAATTGCCTTGAAGAAGGAATAAAGCTTCTCATATGCGGAGTAGGCTATTGAGTCCTTATTAGCCTTGGCAAAGTCGATTATATCATTATAGAACTTCTCATAGGGTATACCGAATTCCTTATAAAGATAAATAGCAATATACTTGAGTATTCCGTAATGATGGTATGACTCCTCAAAGCAGGTAAATATGTTACAGGCAATCCAATCCTCAGTGGGAAGGGTATTTGTACCGATAACATATTTTGTTGTTTCTTTTATCTCACTGTCAGCCTCTGTATGCGCAGTAAGATATTCTATAGTTGCCGTTCTGATACCGTGCTTTTCCATATACTCAGGCTGAGCCATGGGTGCATTGGGCAGAATTTCACAGTTATAAACAGTAATCATTCTGTGCTGACCTGCGGCAAGAAGAGCACCTATACCCTTACAGAAGCTTTCGTAGGTTTCGCCGGGAAGACCGACAATAAGCTCTGAATAAGTGGTTACACCGGCTTTTTTATACATAGAAATAAGCTTGCTGAATTTATCAAGACTCATATTTCTTCTGCCGATATACTCAAGTGTTTCCGGATTAAGACTCTGGAAGGAAAGTGTTGCGCCCTCCTTACTTAAGCCGTACTTTTCGAACTTCTGATTTATTCTGAACACTTCTTCGTGCTTGTTCATTGCGTAATTTGTTCTGATTCTTTCGGGGTAGCCTGTTTCCTCACGTACCTTGACGAAATAATCAACGATGTCCATATCACGCTCATAAGCGCCGAAGTTTGCGTCTGCACCCCAGATAAACTTAACCTTGTGTGCGGCAAACCAATCGATTTCAGCAAACACCCTTTCTATCGGGAAAAGCTTTATGCGCTGACTGTTGCAGCCCCAATCGCAGTACGCACAATCTCTCGGGCAGCCTCTGCTTGTTTCAATAATAGCATCAAGCTGCATATCCGGATTTTCTTCAAAGATATAATCAAAAAGTCCGGTAAGATAAGGTGACGGATAATCCGTACCCGTAAGTACAACTGTGGGATTTTTAACAAAAGTACCGTCTTCTGAGCGGTAAGAAACATTGTTTATTGAAGAGAAATCCTTTTCACTCTTGCAAAGCTCAAGAAGAAGTCCCTTGAAAGCCTCTTCACCTTCACCGTGGATAAGAAAATCAATAAAGTCGTATTTCTCAAGGAAGGAATTATCAGGCGGAATATTATGACCGCCGAAAATAATAACACATTCCGGATATTTTGCTTTTATTTTCTTTGCAAGGGTAAGGTTATACTGTGTATTCCATATATAGTTTGAAAAGCCGACAACTGCAGGATTTTCAATATCTTCCACAACCTTATCCGTACTCTCACGGGTAAAGACAAAGCGCTTGAATTCATATTCACTTTTTACTGTCTCGTCTGTAAAGGCATAGGCAATCAGAAGGCCGGCAGCATAAGGAAGATAAGCAGCCTTAAAGGAATTGCCTGTATAGGTATTGGATGCCTGAACCATATAAACATTTTTCATAGTATTACCTCCTGTTATCTGAACTGAAGACAAATGTCATTTTCCGAACGGTAACCGCTTACATATTCACAAGTATATTTCGAAAGATACAGCAGAATATGGTCTGTATCCGAATAATTTATCGGCCACAGACAGTGTCTGTTTGCCTCAATAAAATCACTGTGGAATCTGCGACGTATTTCACGTCTTTCCCATTGGGGAACGCCCTCGATTTCATCCTTGAGCACAACGTAAAATTCGCCGTTGGTTTCATAGCCCAAAAGTCCGTTTTTACCTATGAAATTCATCAGAATTGCATTTTTCTTCAAAGAGAAATTCGACGGTGTACAGCTATGTATTATATCCCTGTTTTCGTAAACGACAGAGATTGTCTTTTCTATTTCTTCTCTTGTTTCAGTGGGATAGCCCATTATAAAAAGTCCGTTATTCCATATGCCCGCTTCTTTTGCATCACGGAGAATTCTGAGTCTTTCGTCAACGTCAATGCCCTTGTTCATCATCTGCATTATTCTTTCCGAGGATGACTCGTATCCCCACAGACCGATTCTGAAGCCCGCCTTGTAGAGATTGTCGAAAACCTCTCTTGTAAAGCCTTTTTCAAGACGTACAAAGGAATAGAAATATATCTCAAGCTTGTTTTCGATTATAGCGTTTGCAAGCTCGTTATAATATTTAGGCGGAATAGCCTCATCAATAAAGAGGAAATACTTAACCTTGTATTTATCTATAAAATACCTGATTTCATCTATAACCGAGTCGATTTTCTTTATATCAAAGCACTGCTGACCGTAATAATAATCGCAAAAAGTACATTTTCCCCAGTAACAGCCCTTTGAAAGCTGCATCGGTATAACTGTTTCGGGAGAAAAATACTGAGAAAAATCTATATCATCGAAATCGGCATAAGCAACCTCTCTGAAATCAAGCACCTCTGCCGCGGGATTGCAGACCGCCTTTGAGTCCTTAAGATACATAAGATTGCTGACATTCTCAATGCTTCTCTTTTTTTCTGTATACTCAGCAAGCTCCACAATTGACCGCTCGCCGTCTCCGACCATAAGAAAATCGCAATACTCGGAAAATATTTCGGGGTGATTGAGAAAATCCTGCTTGTTCTGAGTTATATAGTTACCGCCTATCGCAACAGCTTTTCCTGTTTTTTCCTTCAGAATCCTTGAAAGAGTAAAGGCGGGAATAAGCTGACTCAGATCAGGTACGGAAATGCAGATAAGGTCACTTTCTTCTTTTATGATTTCTTCTGCTTTTGCTTCAAAGAAGTCATAAAACATATTTGTTTCTTTGTGCTTACACTGAAAATCAATGTTGACCCAATCAAGCTTCAGCAAGGGGTTGGCAAAATAGTTATCGTATATCATTTCATTCGGAGCAAAGGGCAAGGAAGCAATTTTCAGTGCCTCCTGAATTGTTTTCTTTGCCGCGAAAAGAAGCTCGGGATCATAAAACTTATCCTTACTTTTAAGCACGGAAACGGCATTTTCGCATTCGTTTATTGCTTCTTGCGTTTTTGCGGGGTTTAAAACAAACTCTGATGTTATTTTAAATCTGAGAAGCTTCATCTGCTCTTCAAAGGAATACGTATGAAAGTTCTTTTCCGCATCGGGATATTTTTCGTAAACCTCGTTTTTGAAGGAATCATAAAAGCTCTTCGCCTTAGCAAAACAGCTTTGCAGATTTTCTTTTGTCAGTACGAAATTAAAAAACTCAATATTGATATCCTTTATCTTTGTTTCATAGCCGTACTTTTTAAGCTGTGCAGAAAGTAAGGGCAGAGCAAGATAAGGAGAATTCGGCGTCCATTGAGGCGGATATAACAACAGTATTTTCATAAAAATTCTCCTTTTCTTTCTTTTTAGTATATTACTTCAACTTTTTCTCTTGAATTGGTGCAGAGAGTTGCACTGCGTCTTTTTCCGAACCAGATAATCTCTCTTGCATAATCAGCCCATGTATCTATCTGTTTTTCAAGCTCAATGGAAAGGGTTGTTTTTTTCTTTTCAAGAGGCTTGTAACAGTCGTCATAGATGTTTTCAAAATAACTGTAAAAATCGTACTGTGTATCTATTTTAAGCTCCTTTATGCACGGCAGACGGAGAATTGACTTCTGATAGTGAAGCAACTGCTCATATACATCCACTTCTATGCCCAAAGAGCTTATAAAGCCCTCGATTTCCTTCCAGAAAATCTCACGGTTGTAAACAAGATCAAGGAATATACCTTCCTCAAAATACCAACCGATCTTACTGAAAATATCCTTCTGATAACACCAGTCAGATACCTCCGTGTTCTCCGTTTTCCATCTGATTTCTTCAAAAAGCTTGTAAATATACTTTTCTTTGTCGCTGAAAATGTATTCAAGCAGACGGTTGTAGAAATCATAGTATGAAATACCCAGCTCGTAACGTGAATAAAGGGCAAAGCATCTCAACAGACCAAGATGGTGCATACTCTGAAGGCATACAGAGAACATATTTGCCTTAACCCACATTTCCTTGCTCATATCGGCAGTTTCAACAACGACATCATAGTACTCCTGAACACCGTTGAAGTTTGCGGGATAATGTATACCGTGAAGGGGCTGACGCTCCCATCTTATACCGTGCTTTTCCTTGTACTCCTTCTGTGCGAGAGGTGAATTGCAATAAACCTGACAGGTATAAACCGTCATAGAATTATGCTGACCGTTTTCAAGAAGTCGGCAGAGTCCGTTACAGAAGCTGTCGTAGGTTTCACCGGGCATACCGAGAATAAGCTCCGTATATGTGGGTATCTTTTCCTCGGCATATTTAGCTGTAAGTGAAGAATAGTGCTCAAGGGTAAGGTTCTTTCTGCCTATATTCTCGAGCGTTTTTTCATCAAGAGACTGGTACGCAAGAGTTACGCCCTTATCTATACCGCTGTGGTTAAGGATTTTACCTATTTCAAAAACAGTGTCATCGCTTTCCTTTGCGTAACAGGGCTTGAACACCTGAGGATAACCCTTTTCGGTTTTCTTTTTCAGTATATAGTTCGCTATTTCGATATCACGCTCAGATATACCGAAGTTTGCGTCTGCGCAGTAGCAGTAGCTTATTTTATGCTCTGACATCCAATCGATATCAGCAAAGATTCTTTCCATCGGGAAGAATCGTATCTTCTTGGTAAAGCACCAATCACAAAAAGCACAGGAATAGGGACATCCTCTGTTGGTTTCCAGTGTTGCGTGGAAATTAACCGTGGGATATTCCTCAAACATTCTGTCAAAAAGTCCTGCTTTATAAGGTGACGGATAATTTGTTATATCATATACCTTTTTCTTTTCAGTAATGACTATTTCTCCGTTTTTACGGTAGGAAATATCATATACCTTCGAAAAGTCCTTATCGCCGTTGAGCTGTCTGAGAAGTGCAGTGAAGGGCTCTTCACCCTCTGCATGCATAAGAACGTCGATGAATGAGTGCTTCTCTAAAAGAGATGTGTTATCAGGTACATTGTGTCCGCCGAAAACAACAAGGCAGTCAGGGTATTTTTCCTTTACCATTTCTGCAAGCTTAAGGTTGTATTCCATATTCCAGATATAGCAGGAAAATGCCACAACTGACGGATTCTTGATTTTCTCAAGAGATTCCTCAAGCCTCAGTCTCATATAAAGAAGATCTGACAGCTCAAAGTTTTCCTTTACCTCTTTATCCTCCCATGCATAGGCGGCTATACAACCCGCAGCATAAGGCAGATACGCTATATAATCACTGTATGTTACATTGACCTGAACAAAATATACTTTTTTCTTAGTCATTATTCTTACGACCTTTCAGTTGAGCCTGTCTGATATAAGTACAGCTGCTGTCTTTTCTTCCGTACCAGACGACCTTTTTAGCGTACATTTCCCAGCTTTCAAAGGGACGGACACTGAACTGTACATCGACATTCTTTTTTGTCAGTAAAGCTTCTTTTCCGTCCAGAATGCTGTTGAAATATTCAATAAAGTCATATCCCGACACTATTTTTATATTTTCGTCATCAGGCTTTTTGACAATATTCCTCTGGAAAGAAAGCAGCTCACCGAAGATTTCCTCAGAAATACCGAAGCGTCTGAGAAAGCCTTCAATTTCATTGTAAAATGTATCTGATTCATAGACAGTACAAAGATATGCATATTCCTCGAAGGGCCACTGCACCTTGCCGAATCTTTCGTCACAGCAGCTTAATGTTCCTTTTTCTTCAAGGACATCATCAAGAAAGCCTCTTATCCTGCCGAAAGCCTTTCCCGCTACCGTTTCAGGATTTTCAAGGAAATAATCAAGCAGTCCCGTATAGAAATCCTTATAAGAGCAGATGCCTTCACTGTACAGATAAAGAGCGAAAAACTGCAGAAGTCCCATATGATGGTACGCCTGAACGACATAGGAAAAAAGATTCATTTTTTTCCACTCTTCTTCATCCATAGAGTAAGTAGAGGTAACCACCTGTGACCATTCGGGGATGTCGTCCCATTCATCAGGCTCACGGTGCGGCTGATTGAGAGGGATGTGCGAGGTTTTTATACCGTAGCGCTCCACATAATCCTTCTGCCCCATTATTGAGCATGGCAGCCATTCGCAGTTGTGGATATAAATTGAATTGTGCTGTCCGAGATTGAGAAGCTCATCAATTCCGTTGACGATGCTTTCGTACGTCTCGCCCGGAAGTCCGAGAATAAGCTCGGTATAGGTAGCTACTCCCGCTTCATTGTAAAGTCTCATCAGCTCAGAATAATATTCGATGCTGATATTCTCTCTGCCGATGTTTTTAAGCACTTCCTTACTCATCGACTGGAATGACAGAGTAATACCTTTGTTCATACCGCTTTTTTCAAGCTTCATACCGATGTTGAATACGGTACGACTACTGTTTTTGGCGTAAGAGGTCTGAAAGCCTATCGGGAATCCCGACTTTTTCTTTGCCTCGACAATCTTGTCTGTAATTTCCTCATCACGCTTGAACATACCGAAGTTAGAATCGGCAGAGCCAAGACCGTAGACCTTGTTTTTCATCACCCATTCGATTTCACCGTAAATACGCTCCAACGGGAATTTGCGGATTTTGGATTTCATATTGCTCCAGTCACAATAGGCACAGGAATTGGGACAACCTCTTGAGGTTTCTATAAGCGCCATAAAATCCTTGTCGGGGTTTTCTCTGATAATATCGTCAAAATACCCCTTCAGGTACGGTGACGGGAAATCGCATTCGGAAGAAATCATTTCGGGGTTTGTAATTATTCCGTCTGCAGTTCTCATCGATATTCCGGGAATATCCCCGGCCTTTTCAAGACCTATAAGAGAGCGTAAAAGACGGCGGAAAATTATCTCACCCTCACCGTGAAGAAGATAATCTATGTGGGGACACTCTTCAAGCAGTCTGCCACCCGGAGAAACATGATGTCCACCAAAAATAATAACACATTCAGGATATTTTTCTTTTATAAGCGCAGCCATTGTTTTGTTATAGTTGAAGTTCCATATATAAGTCGAAAACGCAACTACCGAGGGATTGCTTATCTGAGCTAAAACCTTGTCTGTTTCTTCTCTTAAAAAGAATATTTTACGGAGCACGTAATTATCCGAAACGTCCTTGTCGTCAAAAGCATAGGCAGAAAGCTGTCCTGCAGTATATGGTATATGGGCAGATTTGCCGTAAGGGTAATTCACCTGAAAAAAGTACAGTTCCTTCATAACGTACGTCTCCTTCCTGAACAGATCAACTTAAGTAAACATAGATAATCTATAGTATTATAACATTTACATAAATTCAAGTCAATAAAACAAGCCGAATCTTCTGAAAAATGTCTGCAGAATTACAAAAGCCCCGCAAGGCTGATTACCTTGTGAGGCTTTTTTGGAAATATAAGAAGAAAAGACCGCTTGAAATCTCTTTGATTTTATTTCATAAAGCTCTGCAGTACCTGAGCGTCTTTTCTTACAAAAGCGATGAACTCGTCTATCTCTGCTTTTACTGTATGCCAACCCTTGGTATAAAGCTTACCGTCCTTTGTCAGTACCCACTCACCGTCGGGAATGTATACCTCTTTTTCGGTCTGTCCCTTGTTTACAACGGGAGCGAATATTATATCCTCACCGAAGAAGTACTGACTGTCAAGAGTGTAGCAGATTTCATCCTCGGGATAGTGGAAGAACATAGGTCTGATTACGGGGTACCCCTTTTCGGTTGCGGTGTCAAACTGCTTCTGTATATAGGGGCGAAGCTTTTCTCGAAGCATAATCAGATCTCTGAGTATCTCAAAGTTTCTTTCACCGAAGGACCATATCTCATTGGGGTCGCCGCTTGGCTCAAGAAGTCCCTTTGTTCTTTCTCCGTGTCTCGGGCGTGAGCCGTGAAGACGCATAACGGGGCTGAAAAGTCCGAACTGGAACCAGCGTACAATAAGCTCTCTGAAGTCGTCACTTTCGATATCGTTACCGTAAAATCCGCCGATATCGGTATTCCACCAGGGAAGACCACACACGGACATATTCTGTGCCGCCTTTACCTGATGCGAGAGACTATCAAAGGAGGCGGGAATATCACCCGACCATATAAGTGAAGCAAATTTCTGACTGCCGAAATATCCGCAACGGGTAAGGGTGATTATATCGTCTCTGCCTATTGACTTAAAGCCGTCATAAGCCATTTTGGAATAGTAGTAAGGGTACAGAAGCGCAACCTTGTCAGCTCTTCCCTTGTGCCATATAAGATTATCAAACTGCTCGGGATGAATCTCAGGCTCTGCCTCATCAAACCACAGAGCATCAACACCGTTGTCGATATAATTTTCCTTGAGCTTACTCCAGACATATTCTCTTGTATCGGGGTTGGTCACGTCAATCTCTGCCTGCCAGCCGTAGAAATTGAATACTCTGTCAGAGCCGTGAACAGTACGGATAAGCATATTTCTGTCGAGCATATGCCAGTAGTTTTCGCTCTTCTCATTGATTGTAGGCCATACTGAAACAACAAGCTTTGTATTCATTTCGTGAAGCTCGTCTGTCATAGCCTTTACTTCAGGCCAGTATTTCGGGTCAAATTTGTAGTCACCCTGCTCTGTCCAATGGAAATAGTCGCATATTATAACCGAAAGAGGTATACCGAGCTCCTTGTATCTTCTTGCAACACTTAAAAGCTCTTCCTGGGTTTCATAGCGGAGTCTGCTCTGCCAGAAGCCCGTCGCCCACTCGGGCATTTTTGCCGCGTGTCCCGTAAGGTCGGCTAAAACCGAGCTTGTCTCCATCGGTGTACCCGCAATTACGACATAGTCAATAGCGTGGCAGCAA
>JAFZFT010000153.1 GCA_017555765.1 Clostridia bacterium
AGAACACTTTGGCTTTTACCTGTTCTGCGAAGAACAGATTTAATGCGGGATATAAGCTCTCTCGGGCGGTAAGGCTTTTCTATATAATCATCAGCGCCAATATCAAGTCCCGTCACAACGCTGAATTCATCAGCAGAAGCAGTAAGGAATATAACGGGACAGTCGCTTATACTCTTGATTCTTTTGCAGAGAGAAAATCCGTTTCCGTCGGGTAAAAGCACATCCAATAACACAAGATCAAATTGATTTGCTTCAATTTTATTTTCTGCATCTTTGCAGCTGAATGCACTGACAGTTTCAAAACCTTCCTGACGGAGAAGCTCACTTAAATTTTTAACAATGGTAACATCGTCTTCTATGATAAGAATTTTAATCACAATATCACTCTTTTCGCTGGGTATAGAATAATTATATATATAAAGATGTGTTAAATCAACATTTGTGACGGATAAGTAATAAATATTGCGAATGTAATCTCGGAGTGAAAAGAAAAACTGCCCTCACGAAGAGATCAGTTAAAATATTAAGTTGAATAATTTTAATTTCACTCAGTAGTTTTCTTGTTCAGGACATTCAACCACACGTATATAACAATCGTTAAGATAATTGCAAATAAACCAACATATGGTCCGATGCATTTGTTTGTGAATCTTCCCCAGTATTCAAATTTTGAAAACATAATTGAAAAAAACATACACAAACTTGACAGACCTACGTTAAAGAACACTTTTGGGGCTTTTTCATAAAACAGTACGCTAATGCCATACATACCCAATATTAACACTGTAAGTATCGCGTTTCCTGTCAAGATTGATGTTCCGTTTAATTCCTGAACTCCACTATAATCCACCCATTTAAGTAAAAGTGTTGAACAACAACCAACAAACATTGTCAACAGTATTATTTTTTTCACGATTTTATTCATTGAATAACCTCCCTAGTTTTTTTACCGACTCATAATAACATTCTTTTTAGTGGTTATGTAATAATTGTATATAAAAAAACATGTTAAATCAACATTTGTGACGGATGAATAATAATATTTACTTTCCACCTGTGGTATTTTTATATTATAATAACTGCCCCCACCAAATATTTTCAAGAGACCAAATTGGTCAGTTGAAACCATAAAAAATTCCGTTAAGGTAGCAGTCAATTCTGCACTTAACGGGATTTTTCTTATTCAATCATCAATTTAACCCTACAAACGCCAAGTGCACTTTCACGTTTGATTATTGTCTCAGGAATTCTCGACAGCCACTTTTTACTGAAATTAGTTAAGAATACGGTAAACATCATTTTGCCGCTTCATATCCTTTTCGGTATGAGTCAGAAAACGAATTCTTTTAAGTGCAGTTTCGTAGTCAGATATCAGAGCCTTAACCTTTTGTAGAGTGTTACTGTCAAGCTTTTCTTTCCAATCGGGTTCAGTGGCAAAGGTAAAAAGCTCACTGTCTTTTGCAGGCTTGTCGGTTGCCTTTTCTGTTTTCATAGCCATACTGTATGCATAATACGGTAGCTTTTCAAGGTTTGATGTAATACTGTCCCAATTAGTGCAACCAAAGTATTTTGCCATCTTTTGTGCTTTTGTAGGCTCGTACCATTCTGCAGTATCACCTTGGTCAAAAATATCCTTGTATTTTAGGAAGCGGCTTCTTTTTATGTTTCTTGCTTCAAGGTACGCTGATAAATCAGGCTTGATACCGCTTTTTGCAGAATCTATTTCAAGACCTGTAAGTATTGCGAGAGTTTCAACCTCTTCAAGAAAGGCTTTCCTTTCTTCGTCGGTAATGCTTTCATCGTAAGCGATAACACCTCTGCTGAGGGCTGCATTACTTATCTGACCTACACGGGAAGAGAATGTATCTTTAACAGTAGCAAATCTTGCTTCCCAATCATTTGCATCAGATATCAAAGGCTCAGCAGTTGGTATTTTGAGTACGGGAAGAATTGTACTGCTTCTTTTTACACAAGCATTCACAAGAGGGTCTGCAACAGTTTTTATCGTATCACCGTCATAGTCGGCTCCGCCAAGGCGTTCGGGAATGAGTGAACGAGAGTCAACCATAATTACATAGTGAAGATGTGAAAGATACTTTTCACGGATAACTTCTACATTCTTCAGCGGTACTGCAACAACCTCTTCATTTCTTGCTATATGGGGACTGCGAAGAAGAGTATAGGTGTCATTTTCTTTGTAGTTGGGCAAGGGTGCATACATCAAATTATCGTGAAGCTGTTCTTTTTCAAGTTTGTAATATGCATCTGTTTCACCCTCGGAGGTGTAAACTATGTATGCAAGAAGCTTCATAAGGTCATCGGAAAGATAACGGTTATCACCTGACACTAAAAGCTTTCCCATTGAGTATTTGTCAGCTATGCTTTCAGCTTTATCTGAAAGTTCCTTCTGAAACATAGGCTCACCCATAAAGAGAGGATTTTTGCGGATTATATCTGAATAAATATCACCTTTTCCGAGAAGATAGTTTTTCCGTGTTTCTCTATTGCCGATAAAGCTGAAATAGGCACTTTCTGTTGTTTTGGTAATCCAATTTTGCTTTTCTGCTTCCGGAGCTTCTTTCCAACCTAAAGGTAACTCGTCAGGGCGGAATTCATCATTCATTATGGCAAGAGTATTGAGAAACTGATAGTTCAGCTCAATAGTGTCGGGTGTATATTCTCTGTCCTTGCCTGAAACATAAAGGGCGTGCTTGTATTTTTTACAGCGATACATATACTCTGCCCATGAAAGACCATTTTCGGTCATCCAACCAAAACCCTTGAACATACTTTTAGTAAGGATAATATCAACATCGTCAGGTTTGTGCTTTACCCCAAAAATATCAGTGATAAACGGTACACCTAATTCACTGAATAGAGAAGCAAAATCTACTTCGAGAACTACACCCTTTATATACGGAAGACGAATCTGAAAGGAGTGGTGATTTTCTTCGAGCTTTCTTGCAAGCCTTGCTGAAATCAGACCTTCACCGTCAAACTCTGTTATCTTAACATCTGTTTTCTTCTGTACTCTTGTGTACATACGTACAGGGTTATTTGTGCCGTCATCAGCTACGGTAATAACATCAACATCTTTAATAACCGTTTCGGGATTATCAATAACAATAATCCTTTTTTCGGAAAGGATATCTTCTTCGTCGTATCTTTTACCGCTTGTGAAAAGCAGAGCGTTATATGCATAAAGCTTACTGAGCTGACATTTGCCGATAGTCATACCCAACATCATTCTTTCCTTAAGTGCCTCATAAATATCCGAGCGTACAAATGAAAGTCTGTTGTCACGGCTCATAGATGCAGAGCGTTCAAAGGCGATATATGTCTTATCCTCTTTGCCGAAATTAATCTTTATACCCTTCGGCTTGAACATTTCTTTGGCGAGCTCCTGCAATTCAAGTATTCTGCCCACAGGCATACGGTTAAATATACCCGAGAAATCAACATACGCAAAAACGTCACGAAGCGCCTCGCATATTAGCTCATTATTGCGGAAATCTTCACCGTAAAGAATACACATAGCCTGATGGAAAATCGGGCAGTCATCCTGAAGAGTATCTTTTGTCAGATATTCATTTGGTATGGTAGTTGAGTCAAAATAGAAGTCATAACCATCCTCAACCTTGCGGGCAGTTGAGATTATATTAAGTGCAGATATTTCAGGTATCAGATATTTTTTGTTTTTCATACTGTTCTCCCTGATAATTATTGATTATTTTCAGTATATCACAGGGAAATATATGTTGCAATCATTATTATAATAACTGCCCCCACCAAGTAGTTTTTAGTATATTAGATAGAGGCAAAAGTGCAAAGAAAAACTGCCCTCGCGAGGAGAGCAGCTTGAGAAATTTGTTTTAATAATAGTTGATTACGAAATGCAACTGTATTCTCTACTAATGAAACTACCGTTGCCTTCATCGTCAAACACTACATCGATTATGCCTATTTCTTTGCTACCGTCTTTATATTCAACAGTAAAAGTTATAGTATCTGAGTACATTGATAAAGAAGCGTCAGGATTTTCATCTATTGCCTGCGTCATTTCGGCTGTGTTTTTCCAGCTAAAACCTTCACATTCGTTGTGATACTGTTCTGCTGATATAGTGATTTCTTGCCCGTGGGGAATGGGGGTTGTATTTCCTTTTTCAATCTCTGTTTCAATCAACTTAGTATCGTAGTATTCTATCTGTCCCCATTTTGTCGAGGTTTTTGCATTAATTGATTTTACATTTTCAATATTCTTCAAATCAAGTTTTATATAATTGGCATAATATTCAGTAAGAATTACATTTTCTCCCGCACCACGAACAGTTACTCTACTGTTGCCGACTGCTTCTGAATAATCAATAGCCGAATCTCTTTCGTTAAGATAAATTTTGTCTCGGTCACTTTTATTCATACCTCTTACATCGATTAAGGAAATCTTATAAGCAAAAGGAAAAGCATCATTGAGATTAAGAGTTTTATACTCTGTTTCTGTTTCAATAGCACTGGCTACCATAATAAAAGGGTTTATTTTCACTTGGTTCTGCTGAATGGTTTGACTCTGACCTTCAGTAGTGGGAGCAGTTGTAGATGTAGGCAGATTTAATCCAAAGACCATAGCAAATATTAAACAAAGAGCAATGGCACCGGCTGTAACTTTGCCAAATATTCTTGAACGAGTTTTTACAGGTATGCTTTTGGCTTTCAGCCTTGTTTCCATGTAAGGGTCAGGCTGAATAAGGTCAACAGCATTTTTAATATCTACTTTTTTCATTATACATAATCCTCCAATTCTAGTTTTAATATTTCTCTGCCTCGTTTAAGTCTCATTTTTACGGCAGATTTACTGATTTTCAGTATCTTAGATATTTGGTCTACTGAATAATCGTCGTAGTAATAAAGAATCACAGTAGATTTATATTTTTCAGGTAAAGCTATTACTTTTTTCAGAATGTCAGTTGAATCATTATTTTTTTCGTATGTAAATCCGCTTATATCATCAAGAGATATGTTTTTTCTGCCTTTTCTTTTCAGAAAATTAATAGCATTGTTTTGTGTTACTCTGATAAACCATGCTTTTTCATGCTCTGAATTTTTAAAACAATATTTACCTGCAAGGTATTTCATAAATACTTCTTGCAATATATCTTCCGCATCGGCTGAATTTCCTACATACAAGTATGCTATCCTGAAAAGCATCTTTCCGTAATTGTTATATTTTGTTTCAAATTCTTTTTCGAGATCTCGTTTATTCATCAGCAACCTCCTTTCACCAATAAAACAACTGAGGTATGATTTTGGTCACATTTATTTTTTTAAAATCATTATAACATGCCAATCACAAAATTCAATCTATTTTACATACTCTTGTTACTTCAACAGTAGCAGGTGTTTTTTTATATCAAAAATTCTAATTTTCGGTATATAAATACTGCGTTAGATTTTTTAGTAAAGGGCTATTTTTGTCCTTCACTAACTTATATTCTCCAGTGGGCCATTTTGGCCCGTTGGGAGTTTTGCAACAGGTAATTCTAGTAGGTGACAAATATTGTCACCCACTAACTTTACATAAAAATATCATTATGAAAGGAGTGTTTATCTTCAACATTCGCGACAGACCCATTTTTCCACCGCACCCGCAAAGGGTGCTATTTTTATGCCCTAATTTATTATCTTACAAAATTTTAACCTAATGGAGGAAAACAAATGAAAACTTTTAACGAAATCAAAATCATCGGTGTTGACCACGGTTACGGCAACATCAAAACTGCTAACCACTGCTTCAGAACAGGCATTACGGCTTACGATTCAGAGCCTCTTTTCACAAAGGATATGCTTGTTTACGGTGGTAAGTTCTATCTTATCGGTGAAGGACACAAGGAGTTCCTTCCCGACAAAATCAAAGACGAGGACTATTATGCCCTCACACTTGTGGCTATTGCAAAGGAGTTAAGTGCAGAAAATCTGACTGAAGCCACAGTTCACATTGCGGCTGGTCTGCCTCTTACTTGGACAGCAGGTCAGAAAGAGAGCTTCAAGGCATATCTAACAAAGAACGAAGAAGTAACCTTCACTTGGCAGCATACCGAGTACAAAATCAAAATAGCAGGTGCAAGTATCTATCCGCAGGGGTATGCGGCGGTTTCGCAGTTTGCAACCAAAATGGACGGTGTAAATCTTGTGGCTGACATTGGCAATGGTACTATGAATGTTCTCTATGTAATAAACGGCAGACCGCAGTCGGAAAGAATGTACACAGAAAAGTTTGGCACCCATTTCTGTACGGTTGATATCCGTGAAGCCTTCCTCAGAAAAACACAGAGAGAAATCAATGAGCATATCATTGATGAGGTGCTTTGCAAGGGTACTGCAAATATTGTTCAGTCGGATATGAAGATTATCAAGGCAGAGGTACAGAAATATGTAGCTGAAATCTTTCACAGGCTCCGTGACCACGGATATGATGAAAACACTATGATGCTGTATATTACCGGCGGTGGCGGTTGCCTTGTAAAGAATTTCTACAAGTTCAATGCAGACCGTATTCAGTTCGTTGATGACATCTGTGCGGCGGCAAAGGGTTATGAGTACCTTGCTGAAACTATGATGAAAAGTGGCAGGATATGAATAATCGCAGACTTAATGTAAGATTTAATCTTGATAACCCTGATGAGAAAAGTGCTAACGACTATTTGGAAGCTTTGGCGCAGAACAATAAGCAATCCCGTAACAGATTTATTGTTGAGGCAGTTATTGAAAAGATTAAATCTATCGACAATCCGAGAAGCTTTACTCTTGAAGACATCCGTGCTGTTTTAAGAGAAGAATTGCAGGATGTTTCATTCGTTTCTTCGGCTCAGTCTTCAGTACAGACAGTTGATACAGAATTGACAGAAGAACAGAAAGAAAAGAACGATGCCGAAGCTCTGTCTTTTCTTGAAAACTTTATGTGAGCCAAAAGTATAGATTTTTAGCTCAAAACAGTGAAAAATCAAAATTTTATGAGCCACTTTGGCTCATTGATATTAAATCAAAAGGATATATTTCAAGGGCGCCCTTATCTGCGGTGAAGGAAGACAGACGAAACACTTAACTATCCTATGGATGTCTGTCCTACACCGTAGCGAGCAGGGCATTTGTGTGCCAAATGCCAACCGTTAAGGGAGCACCCTTAATATCCCCTGAAAAGAAAAGAGGTGAAAACTTATCAAAGACATCAGAATTGTAGCGAGAGTTACAGAAAAAGAGAAAAAGAAGATTGAGCGTAATGCTTCAAAATGCGGATTATCAACAAGTGAATATGTCAAACAAAGGGCATTGGGCTTTGAACCGAAAGCGGTTCTGCCTGATGCCTTTTTTCGTTTCTGCGAAAAGTTTGATGCACTTGTTGATATGGGGATTTCAAAAGATATTGAAGCAGAGGCTTTTAATCTTCTTGCTGAAATCAGCGATGTACTCATTAAGCCAAGAAAGGAGCAAATTGAAAATTGGCAACCACCGGATTCTGGCCTGTGAAAGGCAAATTAAAGTCTGTTATTGTTTACGCTGAAAATCCTGATAAAACTATGAATCCTAAATTCTTTGACTCGGATTTGTATGCTACCTTACAGTATGCCGAGAACAGCAACAAAACTGACCAAGAGCTTTTTGTCAGCGGTATCAACTGCTCAAAGCATAATGCTTATGCACAAATGGTAGCGGTTAAAAAGAAGTTTGGTGAGAGAGGCACTGTTGTAGCCTATCACGGTTATCAAAGCTTTAAGGAAAACGAAGTCACACCCGAAGAATGCCATGAAATAGGCATAGAAACAGCAAGAAAAATGTGGGGTGACAAATATCAGGTGATAGTTACTACTCACCTTGATAAACAGCATCACCTACACAACCATTTCGTAATTAACAGTACCTCATTCAAGGACGGTCTTAAATTCCGAAACAAAATCGGCGACCATTATGAACTGAGAAAAATATCCGATGCAATATGTAAAGAACGAGGTAAATCTGTTCTTGAAAATGCGCCATTTTACGGCGGTGAAAAAGCAGCCTATTGGCTTCATAAGCAAGGCAAGCAAACACACAGAGATATGCTCAGAGAGGATATTGAAATCTGTCTTACCGTTGCCACAAGCTGGGATGAATTCAGAAGAGTTCTTTTCACTATGGGATATGAGGTTGATTACAGGCGTTTTACCATCAAGGCAAAGGATTGGGAAAGAGGTGTAAGGGTTGTGAGCCTTGGGTATACAGTAGAAGGCATAGAGAAAAGATTTAACAAAACCTATTACAGCGGACATCATCTTACTGATTGGAACGCTTTCTTTTATGCAAGGCGCAGATACTTTCCTCTTGAATCAGTGAGAAAGAAATTGGAGTTCGGCATTGAGCATGGCAAAAGACCTGAGGTTATTTATGTAAACACTATGTTCCTATTAATAATCTTGGTGTTTCAGTTATTAAAGGAAATAGCGGATGCAATGCTTATCTCTCCCGAAATGAGACACGCCACAAAGGATATTAAGCAGTATGTGGCTGATTATCATTTCTTAACCGACAATCAGATTCAGACTACTGACGATTTAGCAGTTACCATTGATGAAACAAAACTCAAAATTGCCGAGCTTGAAGAAAAACGAAACAAGGCAGATAACAAAAAACGCAGAGCAACTACTCCCGAAGATAAGGAGAGGTACAAAGCCCTGCGTAAGGAGATTACACAAGAAATTACGCCATTGAGAAAGAAACTAAAACAGGCGGAAGATATTCTTGATAAATCTCCGCATTTATATGAGCTCTTGCAAAAAGAGCATCAGGCAGAAATTAATAAAATCAGAAAAATAGAAAGGAGCCGATAACATGGCTAATAATAAGTTAAAAGCACCGGCAAACATCCCGGTATCAAAAATTCATCCCTTTGAGGGAAATCCTTACAAGGTTTTGGATAATGATGAAATGAATACTCTAATAGGCAGTATTCAGGAGCAAGGTATTCTTACTCCTATAATTATCCGACCTATTGAAAGCACAGATGAATATGAGGTGATAAGCGGACACCGTCGCTTACACGCAACAGTCAAAGCAGGGATGAAAGAAGTCCCTGCTTTTATTTATGCCGTCACCCGTGATGAAGCGGCTATTATGCTTGTGGATAGTAATCTGCACCGTGAGCATATTCTGCCAAGTGAACGAGCTTTTGC
>JAFZFT010000154.1 GCA_017555765.1 Clostridia bacterium
GGCACATTCTGTGAATAGTCACCGTCAGCGAGAAGAGCCTCGTTTGTATAGTACTTACCTGTTTCGGGGTCGACAACCGAGCCGTTTCTCTGTGCTCTGTAATAGCTTTCAACAGTACCCTCACGCATTGAGATATATGTAAGGAAAAGTACTGCCTCAACGGAGCTTGTAGCTGTCTGTCTTGCCGCTTCAACCTCTGCGGGAGTTGCAGTCGGGTCATCACGGAGTACTGCATAGCACATAAGCTCACCGCCGCCGTACATTGAAGTCCAGAGACCGTCGTTATCGCTTTCCTCGGGCTTCCATTCACCATTGATATAGTAAGCATTTGAAACCATACCGCGTCTTGCAACGTACTTCTGAGTTTCTTCACTCATCTGTGCTGCCTTATCAGTACCGTTAAGCTCAATCATTTCGATATGGGTATAACCCTCAGTCATAACAGTCCAGATGCCGTTTTCACCGTCAGCAAAAATAGCAAGCACCTTTCCGTCGGTTGTATCTGCACTGTAGAAATATCTGTCGCCCATAAAGCGCTGCTCAATATCTCTCTCGTTAGCTGCATTTTCATCGGTACGAAGTACGCCGTAGGATGTAATTTCCCACTTTACGCCGTTCTTTGTTTCTGCATTCTGAGCATCAGCATAGTTTTCTGCATTCTTAACCTCTGCAGGTACATTTGTGTCATCAAGAGCGTATCTTGTAACAACCTTCTGCAGAAGGTCTGATTCCTCAAGTGCGCCGAGGCTGTAGTCAACCTTGCTGAGTGCTTTTTCTGTCTTTGTTGATGTGAGAACAACACTGATCTCAACACTGTCTGTAAGACCGTCGCTGTTCTGAGCGGTAACAACCGCTTCACCCGCCTTGAGAGCGGTTACTCTGCCCCACTGGTCAACTGAAGCTATTTCCTCAGGTGAAACTGACCAATCAAGAACACGGTTTTCGGTACCGTCGAATACATAGTCAACGGTTCTGCTGTCGCCTATTTCCATTTCCCAGTTTTCGGGTACGATAAGACGGAGCTCAGGCTGATTCTTATCACCGAATAAGAATGCATTTACCGTCATCGGGACTGTCATACCCACGAAAAGAACGACCGCAAGGAAAATTGCAATAATTTTCTTCATAAATATTCTCCTTTCATAAAAAATATACAATACTGTATATCTTTTTATATAATATCACCATATTTACTTATAGTCAATAAACAATTATTAAAAAGCTCCCTGTTTATCCACTTGACCTTAACATTTATGAAGTATATAATACCAATAGATACAAATCAGGCTGAAAAAGGTGATTATATGAAGAAAAATGGTAAGACTCTGCTCAAAGCGGCGGGCTGTCTCGCTCTCACTGCAGTTATCGGTGCGGGAGTATGGCAGATAGCAGTCCGTCAGCAGTCAAAGAGCTATAATCTCATTACTCTCGACACCTCGGATGTGCCCTCGCCCACCGAAAAAATCTCCTACGAGGGTGATATTGAGCTTTCGGAAATGACAATGCACTATGTTGTCTACGGTGAAGAGGGTTATCCTCTCATACTTGTCCACGGAAACGGCGGCAGTAAGGAATCTCTCAGAGAGGCGGCAACCTACCTAGCCAATGACTACAAGGTATATGTAATCGAAAGCCGCTGTCACGGTCAAAGCAGTGACCCGGGCGTAATATCCTACGACCTTATGGCAAAGGATATCAAGGAATTCATCGAAGCGATGGAGCTCACCAAGCCATACCTTATGGGGCACAGTGATGGTGGTATAAATGCACTCACCGTTGCCTATACCTACCCCGATTTACTTGGCGGCTTCATTTCATGCGGTGCAAACACAACACCAAAAGCCTTCAAGCCCTACTTCCCTCTTGCGGTTAAGATAAACGATATTTTCAACCCCGATAAGCTCAATGATATGATGCTTACTCTTCCGCAGATGAATAAAGAGCTTCTTTCCAAAATCACCTGTCCTGCATACATTGTCGCAGGTGAGTACGATATTATGTGGCTTACCGATACAGTACTCATTCACGAGAGCATTGAAGGAAGCGAGATTGCAATCATCAAGAGTGCAGACCATTCCTCATACATATCTCAGGACGGAAAACAGGCATATGTGCTTGCAAAAGATTTCTTCGGAAGCTTAAATTAAAGAGGTTTTATCTATGAAAAGAAAAATTGACGGTACATTTTTTGAGTTTCAGCATCATAACACTGCTGAAGGCAAATACTGGAACCCCGCACTGGGTACCTTCACCGCCGAAAACTGGCGACAGAAGGTAGCAGAAATAGCCGACCTCGGTATGGAGTACATCGTAATTATGGCTACAGCTCTTTATGAGCAGTGCTTCTTCGCATCATCGGTTTATCCCAAGGCGGAAACCATCTGCAGTGACCCTATAGAAGAAATACTTTCCGAGGCTGACGAAAGAAATGTAAAGGTGTTTCTCGGCAACGGCTTTTACGGCAACTGGAGAAAGGCAGCTTACAACATAACAAGCAAAGAGGTTATAAACCGCTCCTTCAAGGCTATGGAGGAGCTTACCGCCCTTTACGGTCACCACAAAAGCTTTTACGGCTGGTACTTCCCCGATGAGACCTGCATAATGCTCAACTACTCAAAAAAGTTTACCGATTATGTTAATCTCTGCTCGGGCGTCTGCCACTCCCTCACTCCCGACAAGAAAACACTTATCGCACCTTACGGTACTAATCTTGCCTACACCAACAGCCGCTTCGTACACACTCTCGCAGAGCTTGATGTGGACTTCATCGCTTATCAGGATGAGGTAGGAGTAAGGAAAACAAAGGTTGACAGAACCGCACGTATCTTCGAGAGGCTCAGAAAGGCACACGACAAAGCAGGCAGAGCCGAATTATGGGCAGACATTGAGCTTTTCGACTTTGAGGGCATGGTATATCAGAGCGCCCTCATCCCCGCTGACTTTGAACGAGTGAAAAAGCAGCTTGAAAACGTTGCTCCCTATGCAGATAAAATTCTCTGCTATCAGTATCAGGGTATGATGAACCCGAAAAACTCTCTCTGCTTTTCGGGTCACGAATCCTCCTCTAAGCTTTACGAGGACTATATAAACTACATCAAAAAGGACTGACACAATGAAAATCATCGGTCATTTATATTCGGATTTCACAACTAAATTCGGCATCCCCCGTCAGAGCGGAATCGTCAAGGAGATAAAAGGAAAAATCATACTCGAAAAGGAATACAGAGTTGCAGAGGCTTTCCGTGAGCTTGAAGGATTTTCCCACATCTGGCTCATATGGCAGTTTTCCGAGGCAGTAAGGGAAGATTGGCGACCCACAGTAAGACCGCCTATGCTTGGCGGAAATACCCGTGTAGGAGTGTTTGCAACCCGCTCCCCCTACCGACCCAACAGTATGGGACTTTCAGCAGTAAAGCTCGATAAAATCGAATACACCGACGACCTTGGCCCTGTACTTCACGTAAGCGGTGCCGACCTTATGAACGGTACTCCCATATACGACATCAAGCCCTACCTCCCCTTTGCAGACAGTATTCCCGATGCAACCGACGGCTTTGCGGGTAAAGCAGTACGGGAAAAGCTCACTGTGGACTTTCCCGAAGCGCTCAGTGAAATCATCCCCGACGAAAAGCTTGATGCACTTATAGCAGTACTCGCAGACGACCCCCGCCCGACCTACATCGACGACACGGAAAGAATTTACGGTATCTCCTTTGGCGGGTACGAGATAAAATTCAGAGTTGCCGACGGCACTCTCAGTGTTATAAAAACAGAAAAGATATAAAAAAACAAGCACCGAACACTCCCCGACAGATATACTGTTAAGAGAGGAGATGATATCGGTGCTTTATATTTTACCAGGAGTTTTACTGCCCTTTTTCGGCACCGCAATCGGCGGAGCCTCTGTTTTTCTGCTTTCAGAAAGACTTTCTTCGTCAGAAAAGGTTATGAGTGCCTTTGCGGCGGGCGTTATGACTGCCGCCTCCGTGTGGAGTCTCATTATCCCCGCCACGGAAATGTGCTTTTTCCTCGGAAGGCTTGCCTTTTTGCCTGTGGTTATCGGCATCCTTATCGGCTCTGCGGTTATGGTACTATGCGAAAGAAGCTACAGTAAAACTAAATCCGCTGCCCGTACAGAAAAGCGCTTTGCGGCAATCACCCTTCACAACCTTCCCGAGGGAATGGCAGTAGGACTTATGTTTTCACGGTACCTCAACGAAGGTACGGACAGTGCTCTTGCCGGTGCCTTTGCCTTTTCTCTTGCAATAGCAATTCAGAATATCCCCGAGGGTGCGATAATCGCTCTGCCCGATTACAGTAAAGGACAAAGTAAGCTCCGTGCCTTCGGTCTGAGTGTACTTTCGGGGGCAGTTGAGCCTTCAGGTGCAATACTTACTCTCATTGCCGCTTCTCTTGCCGAAAAAGCACTACCCTGTCTTTTCGGCTTTGCAGCAGGTACAATGCTTTACGTTATCGCTGACGGACTTCTCGACCGGGATGAAGAGAAACCCACCGCAGTGCCGCTGTGCTTTATAGTCGGATTTTCGCTTATGATGACCCTTGATGTGGCGTTGGGGTAGATAAAGAAACAGGAAGCAGACATTCGGCCATCTGCTTCCTCTGTTTTATTATGCGCTCGCCGCGAGGCATTCTTTTCTTGAAAGAAAAGAATCAAAAGAACTTTTCTTATTACCAGCTGTTTTCCACATATTCACAGAAGGTGAATAAATCCTTTATTTCAACCTTAGTGCC
>JAFZFT010000155.1 GCA_017555765.1 Clostridia bacterium
TAAAAAAGGATTTTTTATATATTTTACCGAAAAAGAGAACATTATATAGAAAAGTGTTTTATTACTACTAAATAAAGTCCATAAAAATAAAAAACTTTTCTTTAAACTATTGACTTTTCTGAACTATTATTGTAAAATATTAAGGCAGTCAAAAATGACTTGGGCCATTAGCTCAGTTGGTTAGAGCAACCGGCTCATAACCGGTTGGTCCGGGGTTCGAGTCCCTGATGGCCCACCATTTAAATATAGGGGTATAGCTCAGTTGGTAGAGCAGCGGTCTCCAAAACCGCGTGCCGAGGGTTCGAGCCCTTCTGCCCCTGCCAAAGGAAAGTCCGAAAAACCTTGATTTTACAAGGGTTTCGGGCTTTTTTCATACCCAAAATCAATTTTGCTAAAATCGCAATTTACCGTAAAATATCGTACATTTTCGAGTGCTATATGTCCCCCGATATGTCCCCCGCAAAAGACCGCGAGCCCAGTTGTTATAAGGGGTTTTGAGCTTTTGGTTAATTGAAAATGTAGCGTTTTTTAGGGTGTTTTTTACCGCGTGCCGTATTTTTTATGTTTTTGACACTTGTTTTATGGATATTTATGACGCAAAAAAATTAGAGCAGAATGACAATGAAAGCATTCTGCTCTTTATCGTTTATGAAACTAAAGTTTCTTTAATAAATTTATCCTGCAGCATAGCAGCATTGGTTTTGGTGGCGTCATCAACATGAGTGTAAATATTAGCTGTTACACCGTACTCACTGTGTCCCATAAGCTCCTGCGCTGTTTTAATATCAACACCTGACCATTGAAGCATAGAACAGTAAGTGTGACGGAGCTGATGAGCAGTAAACTCTTCAAAGCATTCATCCGCAAAGCAGAGACTGTTCTCATCTGCACCGTCAGCTACCCTTAACGCTTCCATATAGCTTTCGAAAAGGCGTTTCCACGCTGTTTCTGTCATTCTTCCTCCGTAAGCCTTCTGAACAACATAGGAGCCCTTAGAATGCTTCTTAGCTTCAAGAAGTAAATCACAAAGGAAATCATTCATAGGTATTTTTCTCATACCTGCTTTGGTTTTAGTTTCCTTTAACTCACACTGTTTGAAATCATAAGATTTATTTACATTGATGATTTTGTTCTTAAAATCAATATCAAACCAAGTCAGAGCCGTTAGCTCACCTCGTCTGAGACCTGCAAGAAGCATTATGCAAGCAGGAAGCTTTGCTCTGTGTTCCGTGGTGAGTATTAACTGAATGGTATGCTTATTTATAGCAGTACGGGTTTTGGTGACTGAATTTTTAGGAATTTTCAAATCATCACAAGGATTACAGAAATTATAAGCTCTCTCTTTTCTTGCAAATTCAAAGACATTAGCAAGAGCTCTGATATATCTTTGAATAGTTTTCTTTGCCGTAGTTTTGCCTGTTGACGGATTCTTCTTATATAATTCGTTTATGGCGGGCTGAATGTGAGAGGGAAGAATATCATTGAGCTTTGTTTTTGCAAGAAGTCCGCCTTTATAATCTATAAAGTATTGCAATCTCGCTTTCAGAGTTTTATATTCTGACTCCTTGATATTATCACACATAACCTCACTTTCTATTGTTTCGAGATAATGATTTACCCACTTTATAAGGGTATCATTATTTTTCAGAATGTTAAGACCGCTGTCTATGGCGTTCTTGTATTCTCGTACTCTCTTCTCAAGTTCCTTCTCTGTCTGAGCCTTGAGCTTTTTGTATTTGGGCTTTCCGTTAGCATCTGTACCTATATAAAGTCGAGTACAAAAGCTGTTTTTTTCTACATAAATTTTATTCATTTTGTCCTCCTAAAAAGTATTTGAGGGATGCTTTCGCACCCCTCACGTCAATATTACTGTTTAACATCATTATCATCAAATGTGCCGAGTCCCATTTTGAGAAAATCATCCTGACTGACACGCCATTCTCTTCCGATTTTTCGAGCCTTGATTGTACCTTTCTGACAGTATTTCTTTAACGTCTCATAATTAAATCCCGTCAGACCTGCCACCATCTCCAAAGTAAGCAGATAAGGTAAACCTTCAAGGCTTGAAATATAATTTCTTTTAATTGCATTAATCTTCAATAAACATCACCTCCTTATCGTGAATCCCTGTCTCTTTGACGGAGCAGGTATCTGTAATAGTGCTCACAAGCCTTCAGTACAAAATCTTCAAAGTCTTTGTCCTTAACCTTAGGTGCAACCTTCTGCAATCTTTCCATAGACACCTTGAACATAGGCTTCTGATTTGCCTTGTCTTCCTGCATTATGGTTTCAATATCTTCATAGGACAGTTCTCCCGTCTGACTTAACTTTTTGAAGCGGACTGCCTGAGAAAGAGACGGTGTTCTTTCTTCAAGCTCAATCGCATCAAGTAGAGCATATTGCTCCTCATCAGTCAGATACGAAAGCTCAACAGCGGGTGTGAGAGCAATTTTCTCTTCGTCAACAAGCTCAAGCAGCTCGGGAATGAGATAAGTCAGACGGATATATCTGCGAACTTGATTTTTGCTTTCGTTAAGTTGTTCACCTATAATTTCTGCTGTTTCTAACTTCCGCCCAACTTGGGTGGAAGTTAGGTCTGTTCTCTGACCTTGACGGCTCATTGCTTCCATCTTTAATTTCAATGCAAACGCCTTCTCCGACGGAAGAATATGCTCTCGGTGAAGATTGCTGTCAACGAGCATAATTGCCGCTTCGTCACGGGTAACGGCATAAATAAAAGCAGGGACTTCTTTCATCCCTGCTTTGACTGTGGCGTGTAAGCGTCGGTGTCCGCTTATTACCTCATATTCATCTGTGTTTTCGATAGGACGGATAATTATAGGAGTAAGAATACCTTGCTCCTGAATACTGCATATAAGATTATTCATTTCATCATTATCCAGAACCTTATACGGATTTCCCTCAAAGGGA
>JAFZFT010000156.1 GCA_017555765.1 Clostridia bacterium
AAAAGTTTTTTCACCGGTAAATAAGGGCGGAAAAGTACATTCCCGCCCTATTTTTATAGCTTACTTTTTCTTTGAAGGCTTATTCTTTGCTTTTATCTTTGCAAGCTTTTCTGCTTTCTCAATCTTTCTGAGATCCTTGAGCATATCTTTTGCCTTCTTCTTTGTGAGCTTACCTGCGTTACAGTCTGCCATAATCTGTACCTGCTTATCCTGAAGCTTGTAGAGATTCCATATAGCAAGAGCGATAACGAGACCTATGATGGGCACTACGTTATAGGTGAACCAGAGACCGTTGATAGCTTCCTTGGACTGCATAGCGGCGGCACCGATAGCCTCATAGTTTGCGAAGGTTTCAATCTTGACTGCACCGTTTTCCTGAAGCTTTACAAGACCCTGCTCAACAAGCTGGTCGATATTTTCGATTTCAGTACCCATAAACTGAGTCTTGAACTTGAAGAGACCGAGAAGTACGAGACCGAGACCGCTTGAAATTGCGGCGGCAAGCTTAACAGCAAAGGTCTGGATTGCAAATGTGATACCCTTTGCTTCTGTACCTGTTGTAAACTGACCGTACTCTGCACAGTCGGGAGTGAAGGTGAAGGAAAGAACACCTACAACACCGAGAGGAATTGAACGGAGCATAAACATAATTATGAAAAGAATAAGGCTGTTCTGTGTGAAGCAGAGGGGGATTGAAAGTGCAATTGTTGCGATAACGCAGATTTTGAAAAGGGAGAACTTATCAATCTTTCTGATGATTTTCGGTACGAGAAGAGCCATAATGAGCTGGGGCGCTGCGGCAACTGTACCTGTGATGAGAGAGATAAGCTCGTTACCGAAGATGTAGTATGCAGTAAGAAGATGAAGTGCAGTATAGGTCTGTGCGCCTGAATAGAAGATGTATCCGAGATAGTACACAAGAAGATACTTGTTGCTTACAACGTACTTAATCATACTGCGTACTGTGAATTCCTCTTCAACCTCGGGCTTGTTTCTTTCTTTACACTTGCGGCAGATGGGGAACATTGTAGCTGCAGCCACGATTGCAATGATAACTGCTGTGGGACCGTAACCGATGTTGATTGTCTGACCGATGAAAAGAGTAACAAGTACTGTTGTAAGAGCGGAGCCGATACCGCCGGTGATGCCCTTGAGAGAAATGATGGTGTTTCTTTCTTCAATCTGGTCGGTCATAGCGGTGATGATGCCGAAGGCGGGTACGTCACAGATGGTGTATGCTGTATCCCATACAATGTATGCGAGGGCAAACCAGATAAGCTTGACCATTTCGGGCGCCGCAGAGGGAATAGCGAAAACTGCAACAGTAGCCGCGGGAGTAAGGGCGCAGGCGATTTTCAGCCAGGGGATATACTTTTTGCCGCTCTTGAATTTGATCTTGTCAAAGATAACGCCGAAGATAGCATCGTTTACTGCGTCCCATACCTTAACAATGGTAACAACGATACCGGACATAACCGGGTCGATTTCCTTGAAAACAAGGTAGGTGGTCAGGAAGCCTGCAAGAAGGCTGTAAATCATATTCTGACCGAAGAAGTAAAGATAGTAGCTCTGACGCTCACTTTTTGTTGTTTGCCACAAGGGATTCTTGTTGGGCTTTTCGATTTTTGAACTCATAATTTTCTCCTTTTCCGTTTGATGGGTATATACTGCTTTAATTTTAGCACTCAGGGACGGGTAAGTCAACCGAGAAAGTAGCTTTTTTAAAGGAATATTATTACAAAACGTATAAAGAAACATAAACGGACAAAAATAAGCATAAGCATAAATTGTAATTCAGAAAAAAGGAGCCTTTTTATGAAAAAAATTATTGCAATGACACTGACGGCGGTACTTATGCTCTCACTTTTTGCCGCCTGCGGTAAAACCGGAGAAGAAATGAAGGACGATGTAAAAGAGGAGCTTACAACAATCAGGGAAGATTTATCCGATGCTCTTACAGAGGGAAAAAATGACGCTGAAGGTATCGGAGATATGCTTACCGAAAACGGCAATGTTACAAATCAGACAAGCGAGGGCGCACTTCAGGAAGCACTTACCGATATCAGCGAAATGCTCGAGGGTAACGGTGACAGAGAAGAAACAACAAAGAAGGATACCACTCGCTAAAAAAGAAACGGTACGCTGATGCGTACCGTCAGACTGTCGATAAAGTCACAAGAACAACGATGCTGAAAATACTGTAAATATATTCTTATAACTATTTGCACAAAATATTCTAAAAAAATCGTCGGGACATCGAATCCCGACGATTTTTTACATCGTTTTGACCTTTTTTCACCCTCTCGGAGTACCATTGTACGCCTTCGGAGTGAAGAAAAGGCCATCTTGCAACTTTCTCATCAGCCTGCTCAGCTTGTCGAATATTTTTCGACAAGCTGAAACGGTACGCTGATGCGTACCGTTTTGCTTTTATATTAGTATGTGAATACCCATGTTTCGTCAAGAGCGCCTTCGAATGAAGCTTCACCGCTGAGACCGAGCTTTGCCTTACCTACACCTGACATAGGAAGCTTGTTGTAAAGCTTAACAACTCTGTCGTTTGCGTCAACTGTTATTGAAACTGTTGAGCCGGGATATGACATATCAGCCTGTTCAATCTTTGCGGGTGAAACGTCGATACCTGCAAGATCAAGGTAACCGATAGCGGTTGCATTGAATCTGGGCTCGGGTGATGCCATTGTTGTTGATTCGGGAACAAGCACTACTGTATATACATAGTTGCCGTTTTCGTCCTTGGTTACTGATGCACTTGCAACGCCTTCTGCTGTTACCTCAAACTGCTTGTTTGTGGGAGGAATAAGTGAGAAGGGTGTTCCGCCGCCTGCTTCCTTATCGTTTACGAAGGAGTATGTTATGGATTCGCTTTCGTCACCGATAACACCTGCAACGATACCGTTGATTGTGTTTACGAGAGCGGGTACTGAGCAGTCTGTAACCTCAACCTTGATAACCTCTGTCTTTGTAGCAGTCATATTTGACTCTGACTTGACAAGGTTAACATAATAATTCATCATCTGGATAATCTGATCCTTGCTGTACTGAGTGGGGTCAACAGCAGTTGAGCCGCCGTTGTTTGCACCACCGTTATTTGTTGTGCCGCCGTTGTTTGTTCCGTTGTCGGTTGCACCGCCGTTATTTGTAGCGCCACCGTTGTTAGTGCCGCCGTTATCGGTTGAACCGCCGAGGTTGGGCTTTGTGGGCTTTTCTGCAACCTGTGCCTCTTCAGTTACCTGCTGGGTACTGCTTGCGGGTGCTGATTTTGAACCTGCATCCTTACCTACAACGAATCCCATTCCGAAAAGCCATACTGCGAGGACTATAGCTATTAAGCTTTTATATTTCTGATTCATAAGTGAATTTCCTCCAATTTTTTATTTATATACTTTATATAATAACATACCTAATTTTGACTGTTTTGTCAATAGAAAGAAATAAGATATTTTGTTAATAAATATCCCAACTTTGACGGAAAGATTACATAATCATTGCAACAACCGAAGAAATTATCTCAATTGCAAGATAACTGCCTATTGCAGCCAATACGGAAGTACCGCCAAGCTTTCTGGCAAGGGATAAGCCGAACTCTGCTGAGGGAGATGACATTACCTTTTCGACGGAGCTTTCCGCGTACTTTTTGTAGAGGGGAAAAGCAATCAGACCCGAGATGAGTGAGATTGCGAATCTTGCAACAAAAAAGGCAATAACCACGGGATAAACCGGTGCAAGCTCCTGCATAAAGGCGGTTATGAGTGCTTCATCCGTATAAAGAGCCTCACCGTATCCGCTGTAAGCCTCACTGATGGTAACAAACTGAACGAGTACGGGTGTGAATATGATGGAAACCACCATAGAAACAGTTGTAAGGATGATGCCGGGCTTATAGAGCTTTCTGTAAAAGAACCAATAGGGGCCTAAAAAGCTTGTGATGAAGGCTGCCCAGTTGAAGGTGAAGCCTCTGCCGTTGTCGATTTTTCTGAAAGCATCCATGTATCTGCTTATATTTGAGCCGATGAAGCGGAAAAGAAGGTGCTGTCTTGCGGTTTCTCTTTTTCTTTCTTCTTCAGCAAAGGGGGGCTGCTGAGGAGGTACAAAGCCTTCGGGGGTATATGGTGTCTGCCCTGCGGATGTGTATTCCTCTGCCGAGGGAGGCATAAATTCAGGCTCCTTCTTTTCTTCGGTGTTTTCGAAGCCCTCACCCTGTCCGATGGTGAAGGGAGGGTCATAGTCGGGAAGCTCATCAGAATCTCTGCGGTAGGGATTCTGTCCCTCGGGGCCTTCTGCGAGATTCATACCGAAAACAATCAGCTTCATGGAGCAGCTTTCGCATCTTTTTGCATCTCTCGGATTCATATGACCGCAGGAGGGGCAGGGAAGCATATCCTGTTTAGTCTCTTTTACGGTACGGGTTTCTACGGGTGCGGAGACTGAGCCGCCTCCCCATTCGAAGCCCTCGGAGTGTCTGTGCACATTGACACAGCGGTTTTCTTTTTTATAGCATTCTCTGTGCTGAGGGGTACCGCATTCGGGACATACAACTATATCGTCATCTTCCCTGAGGGGTAATCCGCAGCCGTCACATACGGAGTTTATATATTTCATGTCTTTCTCCTTCGTTTTAGTATATTTTTATTATTTTAGACCTTTTTTATGATAAAAGCAACGATTTTACACAAATAAATATTTTTATGTGAAGGGTTTGCTGATTTATGGTACTCTTTTTCCTTAAAAACAACATAAAATTTTATCAAATGTGTTGCTCTTTACAAATAAATGTGTATAATGTAAAAGGATTATTTTGTTTTATGGTTAAACATCGTTTTACGGTAAATATAACGGATAGAAAGGACTTTTACTTCTATGGTACAGTTTGAAGAATTAAGACTCAGACTTCTCGAAAGCGAAAAGCCTCTCGGCGAGCTTGCTTCCGCTCTCGGACTTGAGGAAATGGCAAAGGAAATTGCCGTACTTGAAGAAAAAACAACCGCAGAGGATTTCTGGGGCGACCTTGCTAATTCACAGAAGGTGCTTCAGAGAATTGCTGCACTCAAAAATAAGACAAAGGCCTACGAGGACCTTAAGACTGCCTATGAGGATGCTCTTGTTATGATTGAGCTTTCCGACGAGGAAGGCGACCTTGACCTTCTCCCCGAGTGTGAGGAGAGTGTAAAGGCTGTTGAGGATGAGCTTGAAAAGCAGACTCTCGCAACCCTTCTTTCAGGTGAGTACGATAACAACAACGCAATTCTTAACTTCCACGCAGGTGCGGGCGGTACTGAGGCTCAGGACTGGTGCCAGATGCTTTTCCGTATGTACGGTCAGTGGGCAACAAAGCACGGCTTCAAGTTCACAACCGTTGACTTCCTTGACGGTGACGAAGCAGGTCTCAAGTCTGCAACAGTAGTTATCGAGGGTGAAAACGCATACGGCTATCTCAAGAGTGAAATGGGCGTTCACAGACTTGTCCGTGTTTCTCCCTTCGACTCATCAGGAAGAAGACACACATCCTTCGCTTCACTTGAGGTTATGCCCGAAATCGACGATACCGTTGAGGTTGAAATCCGTGAAGAGGATATCAAGATGGAGGTTTACCGTGCATCAGGTGCGGGCGGACAGAAGGTTAACAAGACCTCATCTGCAGTTCGTCTTATCCACGAGCCCACAGGCATCGTAGTTTCCTGTCAGGTTGAGCGTAGCCAGCATCAGAACAGAGAAGTTTGTATGAGAATGCTCAAGTCAAAGCTTATCGAAATCAAGGAAAGAGAGCATCTCGACAAGATTGAGGATATCAAGGGCGAGCAGAAGGAAATCGGCTGGGGCAGCCAGATCCGTTCCTACGTATTTATGCCCTACACCCTTGCAAAGGACCACAGAACAGGCTTTGAAATGGGTAACATCAATGCGGTTATGGACGGCGAAATCGACGGCTTCATCAATGCGTACCTTAAGAAGCAGTCACTCGACGCACTTGCGGCTGAGTAATTATCAATTCGCAATTCGCAATGCGCGATTCGCAATCGCGGGGAACAGTTCGGTAAATGAAAGTGATGTCCCGCCGAATAAACTTTATATGATAAGGGGCTGTAAAAAAATACAGCCCTTTTAAAAATTAGACGCTCCTTCCACGTGAATGCGGAGGGAGCGTTTTTGTTGTGAGGGAAGTTTATTTAACTTTTACGCTTTTTACCGTACTCCAATCGGAATAAACATAGCCGCTGTTGGTTGTGATGTATGTTCTTACCTTGAAGTAGTATGTCTTGCCGCTAGTGAGACCTGTTACGGTGCCGCTCTTTGAGTTTGCGGCAAAGTTAGCGTACTTCTTGAAGCCGCTGTCCTTATTTGTTGAGTAGTAAACCTGATAGCCTGTTTCTCCGTCGACAGCTGACCATGTGAGTGTTGCCTTGCCATTTGACGGCGATGTTACCTTTGTAAGTGAGGGAGTCTTTGTCTTGGTAGCGGTCTTGAGGAGGGTGTATGAGTCACTGTCGTATACCTTGCCGCCGCTTGTTTTTCCGTAGGCAACAACTCGGAAGGTGTACTTGGTGCCTGCATTGAGGCTCTTGACTGTGAGTGATGTACCGGTTGTTGTACCCGCATTGACGTAAGCCTTCTTTGCGGGACTGTAGCGGTAAACTGTGTAGCCTGCCGCACCGGGTACTGCATTCCAGCTGAGCTTGACTGAATTTGTTGTCTGTGAAGCGGACTTAACTGAAGCAGTCTTGCCGGGCTTGATGTAGAAATATACACTCTTTGAGCCTGAGTAGTTGCCCATGAAGGTTACCTTGACAGTGTATCTTCCAATACCGCTTCTCTTTGAAGTAACGGAAAGCTTATAGTCAACGTTCTTTGTGAGCTTCTTACCGTTTGAGTCCTTAACTGTAACAGTAGGTGTCTTGTTCTTGCCGTCGTAGATGTAGTTGGTTTGCGAAAGGGTGACGGAGGAGATTTTGGGGATTTTCTTGGTTATTATATCGCCACATATTGAACATGTTGTAACACTCTTGCCGTCGGAAGAAACAGTCGCTTTTGTTAAAACGGTCTTACCAAAGTGGTCTGCAGCCTCATAGTGCCACACGGCATCAAAAACTAATCCATCATTTCCTTTCATAGCAATGGTTGTGCTCTGTTTATCTTCTTCCTTGCCGCCATAGAAAACATAACTAATATTTGTGTTTGAAAAAGCAAATTCTTCGATGCTTGTTAAACAAATAGGAAAAGCTATACTTGAAATTGCTTTGCAATTTGTGAAGGCGTAAGAACCTATTGATGTTACTTTATTGGGTATGGTGATATCTTTTAGGTTTGTGCAACCATAAAAGGAATAATCTTCTATTGATGTTGTATCACTAGGAAGTGTGATATCTTTTAGGCTTGTGCAACCATAAAATGCGTGAGATGCGATAGATGTTATGCTGTTAGGGAGAGTGATGTTGTTGAGGTTTGTGCAGTGATAGAAGGCGTAAGAACCTATTGATTTTACACTGTCAGGAATTGTTATACTTGTAAGTCCTTGGCAATAATAAAATGCGTGAGAACCTATCGATTTTACTTTGTTGGGGATTGTGATGCTTTCAAGTTTTTTGCAACTTCTAAATGCACCATATCCTATCGATGTTACGCTGTCGGGGATTTTAATGTCGGTAAGGTTTAAACAACAATAAAAAGTATAAGGTGCTATCGATTTCACACCATTAGGAATTGTGATGCTGGTGAGTCTTGTGCACATTCTAAATGCCGACCAACCTATTGTTGTTACTCCTTCGGGTATTTCTATACTTTTAAGTTTTTTACAATCTTTAAAGGCAAAGTCAGCAATTAATTTTGTGTTTTTCCTAATATCGCATGAGGTTATTGAATCTATGGCTTCTATTAGATAATCATCAATATAAAGCACTTTGCTGTCCCAATTTGATAAATTATTATAGTAACCTGTGTTATAAAATGCAGATCCGCCTATTCGACTTACATTGTTAGGAATTGTAATATTTTTTATGTTTGTACAACCATAAAAAGCTCCATAAGGAATAGAGGTATCATCGGTTATTGTTACAGAACAAATAGATGAAGGTATATGATAATAATAATAATAATAAGAGTTGCTATCATAATATTGACATGTTGTACCGGAAGCATTACTAATAGATTTTCCGAATATATAACCGAATACAGCGTCAGATGTTCCGTTAGCCGTTCTGGAAGAACCAACAAAAGGTAGAGTGATACTTGTAAGGCTTGTGCATTTATAAAATGCACCTACCCCTATGGAAGTTACAGAGTCCGGGATTATTATGTTGGTGAAACCTATGCAGCCGCGGAATGCCCCATCGCCAATGCTTGTCACACTGTCGGGAATTGTGATGCTTGCAAGGCTTGTGCAATCATGAAATGCATATTCGCCAATGCTTGTTACACTATACCCACCAAGAGTAGACGGTATAGTTACCTCACCGCTGATAGATGTGTCAACATCGGTTATGGTTGCTTTACCGTATTCAACCTCGTAGGTATAATACCCCTCTGTTTCCGCACTGACCGAAAAGGCAAAAAGTACGAGCATAACAGCCGTCGCAATAAATAAACCTAACTTTTTCATTTTTCTCCTCCTTTAGCTTTCGCAAAAAGTACTGTTTAAGTATCTATAAATACAAATTACCACATCGGAAAATAAAAATCAATATCCTTTATAAAAATAAACCTTACTTTTACCCCGACTACCCGGCTACTGACTATAAAAAAAGCACCCCGAAGGGTGCTTCTGTACGATATTATTCGTCTATACCGAGTGCTCTTACCTGAGCTGCATATTCGCTCTGGAACTGAGAATTTACCTTGTTGATCTGGTCAAGGTTTGTCATAGCAATACCCTGATAGCCTGCAAGTGAGCTTGCAACGAAGTTGCGCGCGCCCTCTGTAACAGAAATAGCGTACTGCTTTGCGTGCTCCTTAAGAGTATCACATTCGTCTGTAGCCTTTGCAATCATAGCCTGAGTTTCTCTTTCGGTGTTTTCCTTGATTCTCTCAGCCTCTTCTCTTGCCATCTTGTAGATGTTGCTTTCCTCAACAAGCTCCTGAGCACGCTGCTTTGCCTTTGCAATGATTGCGGCTGCATCGTCCTGAGCCTGCTTTACTGTGTCGGTGTAGTAGGTCTTTGCCTTGTTTACTGTTTCAAGCTCCTGCTTGCGAGCTTCTGCAAGGATGCGGTCCTTTTCTGCGTTTGCAGCGGAGATGATTGAGCTTTCTCTTTCGAGAATGTCTCTTGCAGTTACGATTTCGCCGGGAAGCTTGTTCTGAATGAACTGTGCAAGGTGAGTAGCCTCTTCACCGTCGATGATTCTCTTTTTCTTTGAGAAGAAGAACTTCTTGCTTCTTGCGATGATGTCGCTGAGCTCAACAACAAGCTGTTCGAATTCCATTTCGCCCCATCTTGCGTCAGCAGCCTCTTCGTCATAAGCACCGAATTCGGTTACTTCCTCGTAATCCTCGTACTCTTCTTCGTCTGCGTAATCCTTTTCATATTCTTCGTCGGAGCTTACATCTTCGACTTCAAGGTCGGTTTCAAGATCATAAAAATTAGACATATTAACTTACCCTTTCTTTAACTTTTCTATAATATCATTTGAAATTTCACCCGGAATAAACTGGGATATATCTCCGCCGAGCTGACAAACCTGCTTTATCATACTCGAGCTTAAAAACATATGCTCGGAATCAGCCGCCATAAAAACGGTTTCCGTATCCTCGTTGAGCTTCTTGTTTATGAGAGCCTGCTGGAATTCGTTTTCGAAGTCCGACACCGCTCTGAGTCCCTTGACTACCGCTACAGCATTCTTTTCTTTAGCATAGTCGGCAAGAAGTCCCATATAGGAATCAACACTCACGTTGGGAAGGTCCTTGGTACATCTTCTGATAAGGTCAACACGCTCATCAACGCTGAAGGTGTAAAGTCCCTGCTTTTTGTGGTTGGTCATAACAACAACAACGATTTTATCGAAAAGCTTGGAGCTTCTCCTTATAATATCGAGGTGTCCGCTTGTGACCGGGTCAAATGAGCCTGGATAAATAGCAATTCTTTCGCTCAAATCAATCATTCCCTTCGCTTTCGCATCTGTAAAGGAAAAGTCCTGTTTTACCGTATCTGTACTTTTTCTGAAGTACGAAATCGCCTGCTGCCTCGGGGAGCTCATCGGTGAAGGGAGCCTCGCAGATGATTACGCCGCCCTCATTCATAACGTCGGGGAGCTTTGCGAAGGCCTTTTCAATGAGTCCCTTTGAGTAGGGAGGGTCAAGAAGGGCGATGTCAAACTTCTCTCTTGTTCTGGAAAGGAAGGAGACTGCATCGCTGTTTACAACGAAGGCATTGTTTGTAAAGCCTGTGGTGTTTACATTCTTTTTGATAACCTCAACGGACTTTTTTGAAAGGTCAACTATTGTTGCACTCTTTGCACCTCTTGAAAGGGCTTCGATTGCAAGCTGACCGCAGCCGCCGAAAAGATCGAGAACATTACGGCCCTCAATTTCAAACTGAATGATGCTGAAAAGAGCCTCTTTTACAATGTCGGTGGTGGGTCTTACGTCGTCACCCTCAAGAGTAACAAGGCGTCTGCCTCTTGCCGAACCGGTAATAACTCTCATCAATACACACTCCTTGACATAATAACTTAGTATACATTATCACACTTTTTCGGAAAAATTGCAACAGTATTTCGATATTTTCTACCTTTTTACTTAATTTTCCTTATGAAAACTATGATTTTTAGGGTCTGCTAACCAATATAAAAGGCTTATTTGTCGAGATTTGCCTTAACTACAACCTCTTTGCGGTTGTGGTTGTAAAGCTTTCTGTTATCAAGAGCCCACTGTCTGGGAGTGAATTCTCCTGCGGGTACCTCGCTTACCGCTGAAGTAATTTCGTATATTGTAGCGTCGAGCTTGTCGAGCTGACTGAGAATCTCAGCCTCAAGGAACATGGGGCGTACTGCGGCACCGAAATCGGGCTCGCCGTGGTGGGAGATTACCATATGCTCAAGAAGCATAGCCTTCTCGGGGTCAATGGAAAGCTGCTTTGCTTTTTCTTCGATTTTTATTGCACCCATAACAAGGTGACCTAAAAGCTCACCCTTGGTACTGTAGCCTGTAACGAGACCTGCGGGGCTGAGATCAAACTCATCGATTTTGCAAAGGTCATGTACGATAATGCCGCACATAAGAAGGTCTCTGTCAATAGCGGGGTAAATGCTGCAGACACCCTCTGCAAGCTTTATTATTGAAAGGGTGTGGTAGAGAAGTCCGCCACGTACTGCGTGATGAAGCTTGAAGGCGGCAGGCCAGTGAAGGATGTCTGTCTCTCTGTCCTTCACGAGGGCATATGTAAGCTCTCTGAGCTGAGGGTCTTTTACGCTGCTGATGATGTTCATAATACTGCCGAGCATCATTTCACCGCTGTATTCAGCTGAGGGTACGAAATCGGCAATGTTTACTCCGTCAGCGGAGGTGACCTTTCTTATGCGGTCAACCTTGAGCTGATTCTGTCCGTTGTAAGCGGAGACGGTGCCTCTGATTTTTACAAGCTCACCGGGCTCGAAGGTGCCGTGTGCAAGCTCACTGTAGTCCCAGAGCTTTGCGTTGATGTCTCCCTCTTTATCGCAAAGGAGCATATCGAGATAGGGCGCACCCTTGATGTTGATTTTTTTGTCAACGGTTTTGATGAGCCAGAAGCCGTCGTTTGAGCCGTTTGTCATAAAATATTCCTCCTGTCATTTGCCGAAGCCTTCACCGATTATCTGACCTGCATCGCAGATGACCGTAAAGGCGGCGGGGTCGGTCTCTTTCACCGACCTGTTTATATTGCGTACCTGAGATGCGCGTACTGCACACCACAGTATATTCTTTTCTTTCTGAGTGTATCCGCCCTGAGCCTTGATAAGAGTGACTCCGCGGGAATGCTCGTTCATAATGATTTCAGCCATTTCCCTTGCTTTATCGGAAACGACGATGATTATCTTTCCGTGCTCCGAGCCGTAAAGCACGAAATCTATCACTCTTGTGGTGAGAAATACCGCTATAAGTGAATACATAACTGCCTCGAAATTGCCGTAGACGAAGCCTGAAAGTCCGAGTATCACTGCATCGAAGGCGAGTAGCAGCGTACCTGTTGAAAGGCTCTGCTTTCTTTTACGTATAAGCTTTACTATTATATCCGTACCGCCGCTTGAAGCTCCCGTATAGAAGATGAGTGACAGCCCGAGACCTGCGAAAGCACCGCAGAAAATTGAGCACAGAAGTCTGTCGCCCGTGTAGGCGGGGATAAGATATGAGCCCGCATCGATGAAAAGTGAAAACCCGAAGGTTATCAGCAGAGTACGGAGGAGCATGCCTTTGTCGAGAAAAAGGTATGCCAGAATCAGAAGTGGTATGTTAAAGATGAAAATCACTGTACCGATGGGTACGAAAGGGAAAAAAGTGTTTACCATCGTACCTATGCCGATGAAGCCGCCCTGTACGATTCCGTTGGGAGAGGCAAACATATTCACGGAGATGCTGAAAAGGCAGAGTCCGCAGATGCAGATAAGAGTATCGGTAATAATTCGTCGGATCTTCAGAAAAAACACACCCTCGCGGACTGTCAGTCCGTTATAATGAGGTCAAAAAGCTCTCTGAGTCTGTCAAGCTCTCCGCTCAGATAAAGATATCCGAAAAGAGCCTCAAGTGCGGTGGCATAATGATAGTCACCCTCAGATGCGTTTTTAGCCTTGTGGTTAGTATGTGCATTTCTGCCTCTTTTTAATACAGAAAGCTCTCTTTCCGTTAACTCGGGGAGAATTTTCTGAACCGCCTTAGCCTGAGCGGCGGCACTTACATAGCCCGTAGCCGCCTTGTGGAGCTTGTTGACGGGTCTGTTCGCCTCGCATACAAGCTTCTCCCTTACGAAAAGGTCGAAAACTGTATCACCCACAAAGGCGAGGGTGAGGGGACTTAAATTGTTAACGTCGCAGTTTTTATTAAATAGTCTGTTCATTGGAACCTCGGGTTTAAATGCAAAATGCAGAATGCAAAATGCAAAATTGTGGTCGCACCTGACGTTTTGTGCAACAGTCAGGTTGTACCTGCGTAAGATAGGTTTTGTAAAACAATAAGAGTGTTAATAATAAAAATAAACATTAAGATTTGAGCTTTAAGTCTGGCGGGCAGAAGGTTGTTTTTATATCTTTGTCAAAACGGATTATTTCGGAGCGAAGCGACCCGCCATTTTGCATTTTGCATTCTGCATTCTGCATTTCTCAGGCAAAGCCTGAGGTTTAGTTCATAAATTCGAACTCAAAGTCGTAAATTGAAACGATGTCACCCTCCTGGATGCCCTTTTCTCTGAGAGCATCGATGATTCCGCTTGAGATGAGTACTCTCTGGAAGTACTGAAGTGACTCGTAGTCGTCAAGGTCGGTACGGCAGAGGATTCTGATAAGCCATTCTGCCTCGACGATGTAAACATCGTCTTCAACAGTGATTGTAAAGCCGGTATTCTGCTTTGCAAGAAGTGTATCGAGGGGAATTTCCTCTCTTTCGTACTGTCTTACGGGAGGAAGTGTCTGAAGCTTTGCGGCAACCGCATTGATTACTTCCTTTGTACCCTCACTGATGGGAGCGCACATTTCGAAATATTCGTAGCCCTTGCCTTCGATGTAGCTTCTGAATCGTTCGAGCTGCTCGGGTTCTGCAAGGTCGATTTTATTTGCAACAACAATCTGAGGTCTTTCCGCAAGCTCGGGATTGAAGCGTTCGAGCTCAAGGTTGATTTTCTCAAAGTCCTCGATGGGGTCACGTCCCTCACTGCCCGCAACGTCAACGATGTGTACGAGCATACGGCAACGGTCAACGTGACGAAGGAAGGCGTGTCCGAGGCCTACACCGTCACTTGCACCCTCGATAAGACCGGGAATATCCGCAATTACGAAGGATGAGCCTTCACCGAGGGATACCACACCGAGTACGGGAGTGATAGTGGTGAAGTGGTAGTCTGCGATAATGGGCTTAGCCTGGCTTACAACTGAAATAAAGCTTGATTTACCCACATTTGGGAAGCCTAAAAGACCTACATCCGCAAGGAGCTTGAGCTCGAGAACAACCTCCCATTCCTCACCGGGAGCGCCGCCCTTTGCAAAGCGGGGAGTTTGTCTTGTTGCAGTTGCGAAGTGGCTGTTACCCCAACCGCCCTTGCCGCCCTTTGCGGCAATGAAGCTTTCGTTGGTGGACATATCGGCCATAAGAGCTCCGCTTTCCTTTTCACGGATTATAGTACCTCTGGGTACCTTGATGATAAGGTCTTCAGCCTTTCTGCCGTTACGTCTGCCGCCCTGACCGTCTGCACCTGTGGGTGCCTTATATTTTCTTTTGTACTTGAAGTCTGCAAGTGTGGAAAGGTTATCGTCAACAACGAAAACGATGTCTCCGCCCTTACCGCCGTCACCGCCGTCGGGACCGCCTGAGGTAATGTACTTCTCACGGTGGAAGGCTACGGCACCGTTACCGCCGTCACCTGCTTTTATCTTGATTGTGGCTTTATCTATAAACATATTTTTCGCCTCCTGATACTTATTTTAGATATAATCGATTTATTATACTATATAATTTGGGAAAAGTAAAGATTTTTTTATCAGGGATTAGGGACTGGGGATGTACTCAGGTGAAACTTTAAACACTGTTTTATATATTTTTAAAATTTCAGGTGTAATATTCTTCTGTATTTTTCGTGTAAAAGATGAAGACACAGAAAAAGTCTTCAGAAAGGAGGAACCTATGGATAATGGTGCCGGTAGCTACCACCGTTTTCTTGAAGGTGATGAAAGTGCTCTCGAAGAGATAGTTTCACAATACAGATTAGGTTTGCAGAACTATATCAATTCTATTGTGGGTAATTTTTCGGTTGCAGAAGATCTTACAGAGGAAACTTTTGTCAAGCTTTTACTTAAAAAGCCAAAAAATAAAGGTACGGCTTCTTTTAAAACCTGGCTTTACACGATTGGAAGAAACACTGCTATTGATTGGATTCGCAAAAATCCTAAAGGCAGAGAGATGCCTATTGATGAAATACTAGGTTTGGAAATCGAAGAAGAGCAATTTTTACAGTTGTATATTAAAGACGAAGAGAAGAGAGCTGTACACGATGCTCTGAACAGTATCAGCCCTGACTATAAGAATGTATTGACACTGTTTTATTTTGAAGATTTCAATATTGAAGAAATCTCAAAAATATTGAAAAAATCAAAGAAGAATACATCGGTGCTTTTACACAGGGCGAAAAAATCACTGAAATCAGAACTCGAAAAGGAGGGCTTCATTTATGAAAACCGATAAAGAGATGACACAAGACATTTTAGAACAGGTAAAAAATATAAAAAGGGAGAAGACTGTTATGAAAAAAAGATTTTATAAGTTAACTGCAATTTCATGTGTGTTGGCAATTGCCTTTATAGCTGCGTTTGCTTTCGGAAACAAAGGTGTAGAAACAGTGCCGGAGATTAACGGCGGTGCTGATGTAGTGACGGAAAAGAGTGAAGCAGGCATAAACAGAAATTTCTTTGTTATGGTTGCAAGTGCTGTCGATGAAACTGAGATAGTAATCAACAAAGAGTCCGATGTTAAAATGCCGTTAGGCGGTATTCTCGTTGCAGAAGATACCCGTGGTATGTCGTATTCACAGAAAGATGTTGTGATGCTTAAGCTCAAGGAAAGACTTGCAGAGCTTTACGGCTTGGATAATGGTTGGCAGCTGATGGGTATAGCTGAAGATACTACAATATATTTCGGCACTGCCGATTATCTTAAGCTTAAGGTTGAAGAGGCTGATAATGTTGAAAGCATTACATTATCCTGCTCTGAAAACGGCAAGCTTACTCTTTCAGACAAAAGCGTGCTTGGTTTTGTATCTGAGTATATTAAAACCATAAGACAGGGTGATTCAATAACCATTACGGGTAAAGAATATAAGGAAATCTACGGCAAAGAGG
>JAFZFT010000157.1 GCA_017555765.1 Clostridia bacterium
GGGGACAGGAATAAGAATATATCTGTCTTCAAGCAGTTCCAGATCCTTTGTTGCTCTGATAGCCTGAACGTTGTTTGTATCAATAACTATATAATACCAATCAGTTTCATTGATATTTTCAAAATATAAATTATAAAATGTCCTGAAAATTGATTGTACTTGTTCAGATGTAAATACTTCTTTTCGCATATTATTGTTTCCTTTCTTAAAAATTATCTCTATAGTAATGGTGTTTGGCTAGTTGCTTTGAGGAGAATCAACCATTCCGAAAATCTTCTCCCACCACTTTTTACTCATTCTATTTTTATCTTGTTCCCATCGTTTAACCCTTTGTACTTGAATTGAGAACATCTCAGCAAGGGCGCATTGGGTTAAACGATGTTTCTTTCTGTACGCTTTCATATGCATACCTTGTCCTTCATAAAGAAATTTATTGTACTCGTCGAGTAATTCGATAGCGGGAACGCCAAAAAGTAAAGATAATTTATCGTATTGAGCAGGGGAGAGAATAATATCCTGACCCTGATCAATTTTCATATAAGTAGTTCTGCTTACTCCAATACAGGTAGCAACATCATCTTGTTTCAAATGGTTCTTTATTCTGTGCCATCTGATTTTTTCTTGCGGTGTTGATAACCTGTCCGGAGTTGGGTTTTCAAGCATAAATATTTTCTGCTCTTCAGTGAAATATCTTTCTTCTAATTTATGGCTTATAACTGCTAAAAACCTTAACTTTCCTTTATCATCAATGTACGGGCAAAAACTAAAGGTGTCAGTATCTTTATCTGATAAAGCCACCTTGTATGCATTGCATTTTCGATACATCTGGCTCCATATGTTGCAAATCTCGTACCTTTTGAGACATCGAAGGAATCCACCGCCTTTATAAGACCGATTGTGCCGATTGAAATAAGGTCATCCTGCTCGTCGTAGCTTGACCAGTACTTTTTGATGATGTGAGAGACAAGTCTCAGGTTGTGCTCAATGAGCTCACTGCGTGCTTTCGAATCACTCTTTTCCCGTACGAGAGCAAAGAGTTCTTTCTCTCTTTGTGCGGATAAAGGCTTCGGAAATCCGCTCTGATTTTTGATGTGCAGAAAGAAAAAGAGAAAATTACTAAGTACCGCTTTGAAAATTTCAAGCATAAAATCACCTCTTAAGCAAATTTATGCCGCAAAAGAGGATAAGATGTTGAATTTTCCTCTTTTATATAATATAATCTGTTGGTAAAAGTAAAGCGAGGTATTCACTTATGGCAAAACAGAAGGACATCAAAACAAATGCAATGCGCATTCTCGATAAAAGCAAAACACCCTACAAGGTAAATTACTATAACTGCGAAGAGTTTATCGACGGAGTACATATTGCTGATATGCTTTCGCAGAGCTATGATATGAGCTTTAAAACACTTGTTGCGGTGGGTAAAAGCAAGGAAAACTATGTTTTTTGTCTGCCTGTTGATAAGGAGCTAGACCTTAAGAAGGCAGCTAAAAGTGTGGGAGAAAAAAGTGTTGAGCTTCTGCATGTCAAGGATATAAAAAATGTTACGGGTTACATCCGAGGCGGATGCACACCTATAGGTATGAAAAAGCAGTTTAAGACAGTTATACACGCTTCTGCTCTGGATTTTGACGAAATCATAATCAGCGGCGGTGCCTTGGGCGTACAGCTTATTATCTCTCCGCAGAGTCTTATATCTCTTATCGGCGCAAAGGCAGAGGAGATAGTTTTCTGACGTTATATAAACGAAAATCCCATCGGAGTCATTTCCGATGGGATAATTTATTGTGTGTTGATTTTATCTCTTTTGCGGCTTGATGAACTTTCCTTCCGAATCCTTGAAGCGGCCAAGGAGAATCGTAACGATATCGAATCCCCAACCGACAAAGAAGAAACCTCCTGTAAAGAACCATATAATGCCAGAGAGAATTTTACCTGCATAGAAGCGGTGTATACCAAAATAACCTAAGAATATTGAAAGGAGCAGAGTGAGAATAAAGCTTCTGTTACTCTGGTCGTAGGATATGTTAAAGGTTGCACCGTTAGTATAAACGGGCGGGTACTGACCGCTGCCGTTATTTATGTACTGCTGACCGCTGTTGACGGGATTGTTAATCACGGGAGTGTGCGGGGAAGCGGGGTTAGAGTAGCCGTACTGAGCAGGGAGAGATATTTCATCTGTGTGGTACTGATCAGCTGCCTGTTGCTGCTTTGCCGCTCTTATATCTGCCTTTATTTCTTCAATTGATTTTCCACCCTTTGTACCGTTGAGTATATCTTCAATTCTTGAAGCGATAAGGTCTATGCACTTTTCCCTTGACTCGTAGGCGGGGAAGCGGTTTACGTTTGAAAGGTAGAAGCTGAAATCGTCACTGAGCTCGAAATCGTCAATCATAAAGGGGAGAATAGTCTTGCCTGTATTTATTGCAAGGTCGATTTCCTTAGGTACATATTTAGATTCGTGAGTGGTTTTGGATAAAATCAGAACAAAGGCAAAGCAGTTTTTTATAGCTTTAGGAATTTCCTTAGCATAGTTTGAGCCGCCGGGAATTGATACGGGAGCAAACCAACATGGAATACCTTTTTCTTCAAGCCTATCCTTAACCCATCTTGCTACTTCAACGTCATCTGTTTTGTAGCTTATAAAAGCATAGTTCATATCTGCTTCCTCCTTTTTTTCAGAATATTATATCAGATTATGGAGTGTATTTCAACAGTATTTTAATTCTTATTTAAGCTTTACGTTGCTTTCCGTATACAAATATCGCAAAATCAACCGTAACATCAAGCTCTTCGTACCCGAGAAGCTTCTGCTTGTCCTTTTCCGCAGTACGGTAATAATAGGGAGTCATACGGAAAAGAGCATCGATGTCCTCTGCTGATTCAAGATGTATTTTTTTCGTCACCTTGATTTTCTCTACGAGGGTGAGAAGCTCTGTTTCGGGCGGAGCCTCATCGTTTTTATAGGGAGTATCGTAAAGGATTTCTTTTATTTCAAAAAGATGGTTTTCACCCGCAACCGCAGTGACAATAATACCGTCATCCTTTATTATGCGGCTGAATTCCTTGTCGTGGAAGGGGGCAAAAAGATGAAAGCCAACATCCACCGATTTATCCGCAAGAGGGATTGAGGCAAGATTTGCAACGAAGAAGGTAGCGCCGTTTTTACGCTTGGCGCCGAGACGTACCATTTCCTTTGAAAGGTCGAAGCAAAGCATATTGCAGGGTATTTTCTTTATGATTTCGTTACTGTACCAGCCTTCTCCGCAACAGATATCACACACTGTGGGTGTGCTTTTTCCGTGAGAGATAACAAGCTCAGCGATTTTATCCGCAAGAGGGGAGAAGTATCCTTTTTCAAGGAATTTCTTTCTTGAAAGAGCCATATCTCTGTTATCTCCGATGCTTTCACCCGCCTTGTGATTACCCGCAAGAAGGTTTACATAACCCTCCTTGGCAATATCGAAGCAGTGACGGCTTTCGCAACGGTAGCAGTTGCCGTCTTTATTAAGGCTTTGCTTACATACAGGACAAATAATATCCGACATTTTTTTCACCTTTTACTGAAAAATTATCTATGTGTGTATTATACAAGAAACAGTAATCTTAGTCAATAATTCAGTCCGCAATTTGCACTAAATAAATACAGGTGATACAACAGCCTGAAATTTTTCCGTACCACCTTGAAATCCTGCGTAAAATGTTATATAATGGCATTACCAAATTAAATTAGGAGGAAATATTTATGGAAATGTGGAAAGAAATCGAAAAGATTCTTATCAAGCTTTGGAATATGTTTTATGTGAAGGTAATCGGTGAGATTTTAGGCGAAGAAGTAAACCCCGATTGGTTCCTTCCCGAAGAATAATAATTTATCTGAATGGCTGTTTCCTGACAGCCATTCGGTTTTATAAGGTGATATAAAATGATTAAAGAATATCTTGAAATTGGAAAAATAACCTCAACCCACGGCATCAAGGGTGAAATGCGTTTTCAGCCCTGGTGCGATGGTCCCGAGTTTCTCGCAAAGTTCAAAACACTGTACTTTGACAAAAAAGGTGAGAAGGCTGTAAAAATCAAGGCGCGTCCCAACGGCGAAATGGCGATACTTAAGATTGACGGCATCGACACTGTGGAAGAAGCGGCAAAACTTCGTGACAAGGTGCTTTATATGAAAAGAAGTGATGCAAAGCTTTCTGACGGACAGTACTTCATCCAGGAGCTGATGGATTGCACTGTATACGATGCTGACGATGAAAGCATCTGCTACGGCGTACTCACCGATGTAAGCCAGACTGGTGCAAACGATGTATGGCACATTGAAAAGGATGGTAAGGAATATCTTATTCCTGCAATACCGCCCGTTGTTATCAGTACCGATGTTGAGGCAGGCGTAATAAAAATAAGACCCCTGAGAGGAATTTTTGACGATGAGGATTGATATACTTACACTTTTTCCCGAAATGTGCGAGGGCGTACTCGGTGAGAGTATAATCGGCAGAGCACGTCAGGAAAGAGCAGTTGAAATCAACTGTGTGCAGATAAGAGACTACTCAACCGATAAGCACAAGCGTGTCGACGATACGCCCTACGGCGGCGGTACGGGTATGGTTATGCAGGTACAGCCCATATACGATTGCTATACCGACCTTTGCAATAAGCTCGGTACAAAGCCCCACCTTATATTTATGTCTCCTCAGGGCAAGGTGCTCACTCAGCAGCGTGTCAAGGAGCTTTCCGAGATGGAGAATATCGCTATCCTCTGCGGACATTATGAGGGCGTTGATGAAAGAGTCATCGAGGAAATAGTTGACGAAGAAATCTCCATAGGTGATTACGTACTCACAGGCGGTGAGCTTCCCGCTCTCGTACTTGCTGACAGTATTTCCCGAATGCTTCCCGGTGTACTTGCCAACGAAAGTGCCTTTTCCGAGGAAAGTCATTACAGCTCACTTTTAGAGTACCCCCAATATACCCGCCCTTATGAGTGGCACGGTAAGGCAGTTCCGGATATACTGTTATCAGGACACCATGCCAATATTGAGAAGTGGAGAAGGCAGCAGAGCCTCGAGCGTACCTATCTTCGCCGTCCCGATATGCTTTCCAAGGCAGAGCTCGGTAAGAAGGACATAGAATTTTTGCGAGAGCTCAAAAAGCAAGCGAAAGAGAAATAAAGGGACTAGGGATTAGGGAATAGGGATTAGGGGAATTCCCTTCGGGAATTTGGTGGATAGCCTCTCCTGAAAGGAGAGGTGGCATCCGAAGGATGACGGAGAGGTCAAACGGACTTTTCTCCTTCCTACCCCATCCACGGCAACCACTCTTGCCGTCCCCTTCAGGGGAAGGTGGCAGCCGTCAGGCTGACGGAAGGGGCAACACTTCCTCCCGCCCTTCACCTTACCTTTTTCGTCAAAATCACCAAATATTACTGTTTGATTTGTGCAACATTTAGTCTACCAACCAAAAAGTTCAAAACTGCGTTTTTCCCGTTGACGAAGGAAAGTTTTGTGGTATAATATATAGGAAATTAAACCAAATTTCTATGTGTAGGAGTAATAGATATGTTCGTAAAAGATGTAAAAGTTCAGAATCAGGTAGGTCTTCACGCACGTCCCGCAACCTTCTTCATCCAGAAGGCTAACGAATTCAAGTCATCAATCTGGGTTGAAAAGGAAGAGAGAAGAGTAAACGCAAAGAGCCTTCTCGGCGTTCTTTCACTCGGCATCATGGGCGGCACTGACATCCGTATCATCGCCGGCGGCGTTGACGAGGAGCAGGCTGTTGAAGAGCTTGTAAAGCTTGTTGAATCAGGCTTCACAGAATAAGATTCGAATAAAAAAACATCTCCGCAAATTTTTTGCGGAGAATTTTTTTTATATAATAAAGGTAACTGTGCAAAACAGTTACCTTTAGTTTGTTATCTGATTTTTATATCTTTCCAGGTGCTTACATTACACTGCTGGTCATTGTTCAGGCCCGTTGCAACCAATGTGCCGTCAGCTTTTAGTCCGATGGTACGAAGACTGTCAGTGAAAATAGCAACAATGTCGCTCCATTCTGAAACATTGCACTGTCCGTATCCGTTAAAGCCTGTTGCAACAACGGTGCCGTCAGCTTTAAGTCCCACTGTGAAATCTCTGCCACATGACACATCAACTATATCCGTCCATTCTGAAACATCACACTGTCCGTCTGTGTTCTGACCTGCGGCGAGAACCGTTCCGTCGGATCTGACTCCGACCGTATAAAGATAACCTGTTGCAACATCAGTAATATCTGACCATTTGCTGATTTCGTTACTGAATTTATTATCCGGATCTGAATAAGCTGAAACAGTACCATCTTTTTTGAGTAAAACAACTGCATAATTGTTGTAGGCAATGTTTCTGACATTTGTTTCTACGGGCCCACTGTTGTTGTTTAACATATATGCCTTATCGTCTTCTGATATTGCGAATCCACCGTCACAAAGGCGGTCGATATTTTCAAAGCCGTTAACAGCATATTCTGTATAATCGGTGTTGGCGATGGCTTTTAAAACAGTTCCGTCAAGCTTGACACCGTAAGTTTTGTTGCCTACGGCACGTATTTCTTTAATATCGGTCCAATATTTTACGTTGCACTGTCCTTCGTTGTTAAGACCTGTCGCTACAACCGTACCGTCAGATTTCAAGGCTACGATGTGATGCGCACCGGCAGAAACTGCAACAATATCTGTCCATTCACCGGTGAAAACATAAGAAAGGCTGGATACACCTGTTGAAAATACTGTTCCGTCATTTTTCAAAGCAACCGTGTAGTTTTCGCTCAAATCAACAAATTTACCGGCATTGACCGGTCTTGTAATAGCGTCCTGCGAATCCGCTTTGTCGTTTGTTTCTGAATTAACTGTGTTTTCCGTGGGTGTGTCTGACGTGTCACTTTTGCCGCAAGCGAAAAGAGAGAAGCACAAAAGTATTGAGAGAGCGATAGCGATTAGTTTTTTCATTGTTTTTCCTCCTGACTACTTCAGTTAACCACATTCACAGGCTTACCCTCAAGGAATCCCTTTACATTACACTTGAGAGTTTCCATAAGTCTTGAGCGAGACTCAAAGCTTGCCCATGCAAGGTGAGGAGTGATAATACATTTTTCAGCCTGAAGAAGGGGATTATCTGCCTTTGCAGGCTCAACGGAAAGCACGTCAACACCTGCACCTGCAATGATACCCTCATCAAGAGCGGTCTTGAGGTCTGCCTCGTTGATAACTGCACCTCTTGATGTGTTGATAAGGTAAGCAGTCTTCTTCATCTTCTTGAGGAATTCCATATTTACAAGTCCCTCTGTTTCAGCGGTAAGAGGGCAGTGAAGGGAGATTACATCGCTCTGAGTAATAACCTCGTCAAGAGATACGAAATCAACCTTACCGAAGCCGTCATAGGTTCTTGTGTTGGGCGAGTATGCTATAACATTCATCTTGAAGCCGTTTGCAATCTGAGCAACTGCTGAGCCGATTTTACCGAAGCCTACAATACCGAGAGTCTTGCCCGCAAGCTCTGTGAGAGGAGTTTTCCAATAGCAGAAATGCTTGGATTTAGTCCATTCGCCCTCTTTTACGGTGTCGTTATGAAGAGCGACATTGTTTGTCATTTCTAAAAGAAGAGCAAACACGAGCTGAGAAACGCCGTCTGTGCTGTAGGCGGGGATATTCGATGCGAGAATACCTCTTTCTCTCGCGTACTTTGTGTCAATCATGTTGTAGCCCGTTGCAAGGGTGGAGATATACTTGAGCTTGGGTAACTGTGAAAGCACCTCTTCGGTGAGAAGCTTTTTGTTGGTGATAAGAATATCCGCATCCTTGGCTCTTTCAACAACCTCACTCTGCTCTGAAGACTGGTATATAACAACCTCGTCAACAAGCTCATTCATCCATTCCCATGAAAGGTCGCCGGGATTTGCTTCGTATGCGTCAAGAATTACAATTTTCATAATTTTCCTCCTGTACCTGTCTTTCCGTGACGTTTTCATTATTGTACCACAAAAAAGTATACTTGTCACTATTTTTTGCCGTGTATTGCGGTTATATTTCATAATCGGAGTAAAAAATTCCTTAAATCGGTTGACGGAATAATACTTTTAGGTTAAAATAAAAATGGTATTATATGTAATTTTACTTGTACGGGGAGATGGCCTGTTGAAATACAAAAAACGCAGTAATATTTTCAATATACTTGCCTTGTTGTGCTTTGCTGCGGCGGTCGGTCTTGTCGTACTCCTGCGGTTTTTCGCAACAGAGGAGTTTACCCTTTGGTACAGACAGTACATAACAGTCCTTGACAGCTATGAGAAATGGATAGAGACCTACGGCGCTACCTTTATAGCGGTGGCGGTGATACTTCTCAATTACCTCATCAAGTCCTTTGTACCCTGGTTTCCGATTTCCTGCCTTTGTGTGGCAAGTGCGGTTATCTTCAAGTGGTATATCGCCGCGGGGATAAACATCGCGGGCCTCGTAATATACTTTACAGTGAGGTTTTATAAGGGCAGAAGGCACGGCGGCGGAAAGGCTGAAAGGCTTCTTGAAAAATACGACAGAGCCAATGAGTTCATAGAAAACGGCAAAGCCGGCTCTAAGGTGCTTCTGTTCTTTTCAAGGCTTCTTCCGGGCGTACCTATGGGTGCGGTCAGCGTGTTTTACGGCTCGACAAAAATACACTACAGAGAGTACCTTTTAGTATCTCTTCTCGGCATCTCCTACAAGCTTTTTTCCTATATCACAATCGGCAGACACGTTTTTGATCCTGCCTCCGTAAGCTTTGTAGGTCCGTTCATACCCTTGTTTGTGATTGCGGGCTTTGTCCTGCTTTCCGTCGGCGGAGCAATCAGTACTGCCGGCTTGATAAGAAAAATAATTAACCGGAAAGGTGATAAGAATGATAAAGTTTAATGAAATGAAGGAAAAATTAGAGAATCAGCTTCTTGACGAGGAGTTTTCCGTTGTTTACAAGTCAGGAGCTATTCCCGCGCAGTATGGCAGATATCTTGAGGTTATGGAGGCTTTCTCAGAGCTTTTCGATAAGAACGGCGAAAGAGAGGTAGCCCTCTTCTCAGCTCCCGGCAGAAGTGAAATCGGCGGCAACCATACAGACCATAACCACGGTCTTGTTCTTGCAGCAGGTATCAGCCTTGATGCTATAGCAGTTGCTTCAAAGAATGACGAAGGCATCATCAGAATCAAGTCAGCAGGCTATCCTATGGATACAGTAAACTGCAATGAGCTTGAGGTTAAGGAATGTGAAATGGGCAAGAGTCAGTCCATCATCAGAGGTATTACCGCACGCTTCAAGGAGCTCGGCTACAAGGTAGGCGGCTTTGACGCAACAACTGCTTCACAGGTACTTTCAGGCTCAGGTCTTTCATCCTCAGCCGCATTTGAGGTGCTTGTATGTACTATGCTCAGCCACCTTTACAACGATGGTAAGGTTGACCCCGTTGAGGTTGCAAAGATTTCACAGTACAGTGAAAACGTATATTTCGGCAAGCCTTGCGGACTTCTTGACCAGATGGCTTGCTCAGTAGGCGGCTTCGTTTCAATCGACTTCGAGGATACATCAAAGCCTGTTGTAAACAAGATTGATTTCGACTTTGCTTCATCAGGTCACTCACTCTGCATCATCGACACAAAGGGCAGCCACTCAGACCTTACAGATGATTACGCAGCAGTACGCCGTGAAATGGAAATGGTAGCTGAATACTTCGGCAAGAAGGTGCTCAGAGAGGTAGAAAAGGCTGACGTTATTGCAAATGCAGGTGCAATTGCAAAGGCAGTAAGCGAAAGAGCAGTTATCAGAGCTCTTCACTACTACGGTGAAAACGAGAAGGTTGTGCTTCAGGCAGACGCTCTTTCAAAGAACGACTTTGAAGCTTTCAAGAAGCTTATCATCGAAAGCGGCTTCTCATCATATATGTATAATCAGAACGTATACACACAGAAGGCAGGTGCTGCACAGCCTCTTTCACTTGCACTCTGCATCAGTGAGCAGATGCTCAAGGGTAAGGGCGCTTGGCGTGTACACGGCGGCGGCTTTGCTGGTACAATTCAGGCGTTTGTACCCAACGGAATGGTTGAGGAGTATACTGCAGCTATGAAGGCTATCTTCGGTGACGATGCAGCTTATGTACTTTCAGTAAGACCCTTCGGCGGTGTTTGCATCGCTTAATGTGGGATTAACCTCACGGTAATATCCCTTTAAATACCGCAGCCTATGGTTGCCTGAGAGATTTCTCTCACACAATACATTTTAGGAGACGGCGAATGAAACAGATTTCTTCAAGAGCACTCGCTCTTATGATGGCACTTCTTATTCTTATGTCCTCAGCGGTGTGGACAACTGCGGCAGATGTAGCACCGGTCGGAAAGCTTTCGGTTGGTACTATCTCAGCAAAAGGCGTTTCTCTTTCCTGGACAAAGGCAGATAAAGCCTATGGCTACCGTGTTTACAGATACGTTGCCGCTGAAGAGCAGTGGAAGGCACTCAAAACTACGGGCGAGCTCAGCTACACCGATACCGATGTTACTGCGGGCGGCGTATATTATTACTCTGTCAAGGCTTACCGATACATCAACTCAAAGGCAGTTTTCAGCGAAAGCTCCAACTATGTAAAGGTTATCGTACCGCCTGAGAAGGTTACGGGAGTAAGGGTTGTTGCTTACAATGAAAGCTCAATTTCTCTTTCCTGGACAAAGCAGCAGAATGTTACCGGGTATATGGTCTATATCTATAATCCGACCTCAAGAAAGTATCAGCTCAGGTCAACAGTAAAGGGTAATAACTGCATTCTTACTAATCTTCAGTCAGGTACAGAATATAAGGTCGTTGTCAAGGCTTATGTAGAGCACGGATACACAGTAACCGGTGACTTCTCAACAGTTATCACAGCAACAACAAAGGGACCTGTAACTCCCACAAAGCTCAAGGGCACATCTTATCCTTCGAAGGGACACATTGAGCTTACATGGCAGGGCTCATATACCAATTCGGGCTACATTGTCTATCAGTACGATTCCACCAAGGGTATGTGGAAGGAAATAGCAAGAACAAAGTCAGCAAAGCACACCGTTACAGGTATAACAGAAACATCAACATATACCTTTGCAGTGTGTTCATACACCGTCAGTGACGGAAAAACCTATTTAAGTGACAAGTCACATTATGTGACAGTATCCTTTAAGAGCAGTGACCTTCCCGATAACGGATATTCGCAGGATATGGCGGAAAAGGGTATCTTCGGATATCTCTATGACGCTGAGGAAAAGTGCTTCTATACTGCCTCGGATCCCTGGCAGAGACTTATCGGCTACAATGCAATTTTTGACGTATGCGCTCCCTTTACATTCATTGATTTTGATACTGTAAGACTTGACTTCAAGTATAAGGGTAAGGATTGGCGTGTACAGCTTTGGAAGGGTCAGTACGGATTTGCCTTCTACGGCTGTGAGGTAGGCGTATACACCAAGCCTTCTGACAGAAAGCTTGCTCACTACAACTGTGCATCCGATGATGAGCTTCTTATGATGGAGCTTGATTTCCTTCAGAAGAAGAACACAGTTACCGGTGAAAGCTGGGTAAAGAAATTCTCAAGACCCTACGGCTCATATTGGTGGTGTACAGGCTTTATTCCCGGTAATATTTTCGGAAACTTCCAGAATCTCAAGCTCGACATGAGAATTACAATGAAGGATTACGAAATGCTTTCAGGCTTCACATCAGCCCTCTCAAAAAACGGCATACACTACACCATAAAGGGACTTGATGTATACTTTATTTACGCATAAACTTAACTGTCGGGCTTTCGGTCCGACAGTTTTTTATTCAGATTAAAAGGAGAAAGAATATGAATTATCCTGATTACGGCTGGTGCTTTGATAATAACGGCAAGGAAATAAATACTCCTGAAACAGAGCGCCTTGTGTCTGTACTTCCCACTGAAAGACAGCTCAGCTTTATGAAAATGGAGTACTATAACTTCATCCACTTCGGTATGAACACCTTCTACAACAGAGAGTGGGGTAACGGCAAGGAGGATATCTCCCGCTTCAATCCCAAAAAGCTTGATACAGACCAATGGTGCGAGGTGCTTAAGAAAACGGGCAGTAAGGGTATAATAATCACCGCCAAGCATCACGATGGCTTCTGCCTTTTCGACAGTAAGTATACCGATCACTGCGTGAGAAATACTCCCTTTAAAAAGGATATAGTAAAGCTTCTGAGTGAAAGCTGCAGAAAGTACGGTCTTAAGCTCGGCATATATCTTTCACCTTGGGACAGATACGAAAAGACCTACGGCACAGACGAATATAACGATTATTTTGTAAATCAGCTTACAGAGCTCTGTACTAATTACGGTGAGCTTTTCTGTCTGTGGTTTGACGGTGCCTGCGGTGAAGGTGAAAACGGTAAAAAGCAGGTATATGATTGGGAAAGATATTACAGTCTTATCAGAAAGCTTCAGCCGAAGGCGGTTATAAATATCTGCGGACCCGATGTGCGCTGGATAGGTAACGAGGGCGGCAGAGTACGAAAGAGCGAATGGTCTGTCATTCCCGATGTTATGGACAGTAACGACAGTATAATAAAAAACTCTCAGCACGGAGTTGAGGAAACAAAAGCAATGGCAAAAAAGCTCGACGACACAGAAGCGGATTTAGGCTCAAGAGAGCTTCTTTCAAACTACAGTAAGCTCGTTTTCAAGCCTGCCGAGGCTGACGTTTCCGTAAATATGGGCTGGTTCCACACAGATAAGCTTTTCGCCTATGCACGAAAGGGCAGAAGTGCAGAAAAGCTTGCAGAAATTTATTTCAATACCGTTGGCGGCAATGCTTCAATGCTTCTTAATGTACCGCCCGACAGAAACGGACTCATCGGAAAGAGTGAGATGAAGCGCCTTGAAAAGTTCACAAGGCTCATAAAGGATCCCTTTGACAAAGAGATCGGTGCAAAGCTCAGCGTTGTTACAAAGAGCGGAGAAGTCAATCCCGTTGCAGATGAATACCATCACTTTGCCGATAACGAAAACGCTCTTGCCGTACGCTTTGACAGTGTGAAAAAGGTAGGTCTCATAAGCCTTCGTGAGGATGTGTCCCTTTCACAGAGAGTAGAGGCCTTCCGTGTCCTCGCAAAGACCGAGGAGGGTACATACCTCCCCGTATATGACGGTACGGTCATAGGCTCAAGAAAGATAATCCGCTTTGCTCACTCTGTAGAGACCGATGAAGTACTTATCCTTCCTCTTCAGGTGAGAGCAAATCCCGTTCTTGGGGATATACATATATACGAGGCATAAAGCGATATAAAATTCGTATATTTAACATATTGATTTTTTATCGGCTAACTGATATAATATCAAATCGGTACAAAGCAAATAACAGTTTTAATATATAGGAGGATAACAATGGCATTACTTAAAGATTATTCAAAAGAAAAACTCCTCGCTCTCAAGGAAGACCTCGAAGAGCAGTACAATGACTATAAGGCTCAGGGTCTTAAGCTTGATATGTCAAGAGGTAAGCCCGGCTCAGATCAGCTTGCAGTTTCCAATGCACTTCTCGACGCCGTAACCTCAAAGGACTGGGAGGACGATGCAAGCAACCACAGCCTTGAATACAGAAACTACGGTCTTCTTACAGGTATCATTGAATGTAAAGAGATTTTCGCAAAGCTTCTTAAGGTACCCGTAAACAATGTTATCGTTTGCGGTAACTCAAGCCTTAATATGATGTTCGACTACATCACACAGTGTATGCTCACCGGTTCAGGCGGAAAGCCCTGGAAGGATCAGCAGGACATCAAGTTCCTTTGCCCCTCACCCGGATATGACAGACACTTCTCCATCTGCGAATACTACGGCATCAAGCTTATCCCCGTTGCAATGACAGAGACAGGCCCCGATATGGACGCAGTTGAAGAGCTTGTTAAGGATCCCACAGTCAAGGGTATGTTCTGCGTGCCTAAGTACTCCAACCCCACAGGTATTACCTACACCTCAGAGGTTGTAGACAGAATCGCAGCTATGACTCCCGCTGCAGATGACTTCAGAATCATCTGGGATAACGCTTATATCATCCATGACCTTGAAGAGCACGGCGACAAGCTCGATAACATCTTTGATGTACTCAAAAAGTACGGCCACGAGGATATGGTAATCGAGTTTACCTCAACCTCAAAGATCAGCTTCCCCGGTGCAGGTGTTGCAGTACTTGCTGCATCTGACAGAAATATCGAAATGATCAAGAGCCGTATGTCAATCCAGACAATCGGTTACGATAAGCTTAATCAGTTCAGACACGTTAAGTTCTATAAGGATGTTGCAGGCATCAAGAATCATATGAAGCTTCACAGAAACATCCTTGCACCCAAGTTCAAGGCGGTTATCAACGAGTTCGAAAACAGCCTCGGCAAGTACGGTGTTGCTGCATGGACAAAGCCCAAGGGTGGCTACTTCATTTCACTTGACGTTATGGAAGGAACTGCAAAGAGAGTATATCAGCTCTGTAAGGAGGGTGGTGTAACACTTACAACTGTAGGTGCAACCTTCCCTTACGGTCATGACCCCAAGGATGAAAACATCCGTATTGCTCCCTCATATCCTCCCGTTGACGAGCTTATGACAGCAACAAAGCTTCTTTGCATCTGCGTTAAGCTTGCAGCTTGCGAAAAGCTCCTCGCTGAAATGGAATAAAATTAAAGCACTGCATTGCTTGCAGTAGGGGAGACCCCTCGTGGTCTCCCTCTTTTTTTATCTCCCACGGCAAACCCACAGTAGGGAACGGTCTTGACCGTTCCGTGTTTATTACATTATGCCGCTGAAAGTGATACAGCATGGGACACGGCTTTTTTGTATTGACAAGTAATTGCAGTAATGCTATTATAGAACAAATTAAGGAGGGGTAAATATGTTTTGTATGAAATGCGGAGCTGAATTAGTTCCGGGAGAAAAATTTTGCCATAATTGCGGACAGAAAATCACGACAGACTCTTTCAATGCACCGTCGGAAAATAAACCCGATAAGCCTAAAAACAAATCTGTAATTACGATTATTATTGTTGCTGTGGTTAGTGCTTTGATTGGTGCGGCTGTTGTCTTTTTCCTGACGGATAAGCCGACTGAGCCTTCTGTGGATAATACAACAGCATCTGTCTACGATAACAATTCATCGATAGATGATTATGAGCACACAACCGACGCTCAGGAAATATTGACTACGACAGGAGCCGACAACGAGTATGAAGAGGTAGTTACAACAGAGGCCATAACGGAACCATTAACTACAACTGAGCAACCTTCAGAGCCGGAATATATCGAGTTTACATCTGATTTACAGTATAATGTAAATGTTTTCCTTTCAAATTTCTCGGAATCGGGTTTAGAAAGCTTTTATGATAGACCCTCTGATGAAAATCTTGCAAGGTTTTCTAAATGGTATAATTTTATGAACCGCCACTTAACAACTGTTGAGTGGGATGAAGAAGATGCTGATTTCCCATATGATATGGCATCGAGCGGATTCAATTTCAGAATAAGCGAAGATTACGGTATAGAAGCTGTAGAAAAGTTTTTTGGTATAAAGCTTGAAAAGGGCTTTGGAAAAGGCTTTGAAAATTATAAAGACGGATATTTCTACGATCAGTTCACCGGAGCGAGCTATAGTCAGGGCTTTACTATAGTTTCATCTCTCAAAAACAAGGGTGACGGTATTTACGATGCAGAATTCGTAATTTATGAAACATCAGACGGAATTGATTCACCTTATTATAGTTATACATCTGAACAGATAAGAAACGATATGTCAACTCCCGGTAATTATTATATAAGTAGCTCAGGCTATGGTACCGCAAGGTTTAAAGCGACAGACATCAACGACAGAAGCACTTACAAGCTTATCGGCTATGATGTTACAAGAACAAGATAAAAAATCAATGCACACCTTTTAAGGGTGTGCATTTTTGTGCTTATATGAGAGCTTTTCTTAAATTTTTCTTACTACCGACTACTCAACAACCACCATAATCACTTAAGTATAAGCCCCAATATCTCAACCTGCATCTTATCGGGAAGAGCATTGAGAAGCAGAAGAAGGGGATTGCGGTTGATATTGTAAAGATATTTCGGGTGCTTGCTTTCGAGAGCCTCGAGTACGAGGTCTGCAATTTTACTTGCGGGGATATTTCTTGCCTGAACGCTTTCAACGATTTTGTTAAACTTCTTAGCGTTGCAGGTGTAGAGCTTTGTGTTGTCAACAAAGCGCTTTATAGCCACATTTGAAGCACCGATAAGATTTGTCTTTACCGCTCCGGGGCGGATAATACTTACAGGGATACCTAAGAGGTTAGTTTCCATACGAAGTGAGAAGGCGTACTTCTCAAGCACGGACTTTGTGATGCCGTAAATACCGTTGAAGGGGAGGGGATCAAGGGGAGCAAGCTCACTTGATGTGATAACAATACGGCTGCCCTTCTGAAGCATAGGTGCAAAAATCTTATTTATACGGAAAACACCGAAGAAATTGATATCGAAAATACGGATAAATCTCTCCTCACTCATTTCAATAAGAGAGTCCATATCGTAAATGCCCGCAGTATGTACAATCGCATCAAGCACCGGAGTAGTCTCACGGATTTTCTCCATTACCGCAGTAATAGACTCAGTATCTGTTACATCGCAGTTGAAAAAGTTGAGACCATCAATTTTTTCGCCCTCTTTGTAGTCTATACCGAAAACGCGGTACCCCTTTGCTATGAGGCTTTTGCTTATTTCCGTACCCATACCGCCGGTAGCACCGGTAACAAGAATATTCTTCATATAAAATCTCCTTTATTTTATAATCTTACAGTATTATAACACTCTGTCAATTTACTGTCAATAAATGTATAAACAAAACAAGGACGGCACCTTGATATGTACCGTCCTTGAAGTATAAGATTTAAAATCAGAAGCTGCCAAAGGCTTTAAGGTATTCTGCAGCTTCACCTCTTGTGAGTGTTGAGCCGAGGTTGAAGGTGTTGTCTGAAATAATCTTGAAAGCAAGAGAAATTCCCTTGAATACACCGGCAACGCCCTTCTTGAAGGAAGCTGTGAAGAGTGAGATAGCAAACTTGAAAATGCTTACCTCTGAGGTGTCCTCAGTGTCTTTGTCTGTACCTACGATAGCATTCATTGCTTCGTTGAGGTCTCCTGCGGTAAGAGCCTCATCAGGGCTGAAGGTTGTCTCTGTTGTGGGGCTCATAATGCCGTTAGCAACAACGTATTCAACTGCACTGTAGTACTTGTGACCGGGCTTAACGTCATCAAACTGCTTTGAAATCACGGGGTCGGGGAGTGCCTCGATGATTTTGTTTGCGATGAATCTGTGTCCGTTAGCATCGGGGTGTCCGCCGATATAGGTTGCGCCTGTGATATCAACATATGTGTAGCCGTACTTTTCAGCACCGTCCTTCATAGGCTTGTTACCTATTGAAAGGATGGCTTCAGAAATAAGGTGCATAGCCTGATCCTTGAGAGTTTCCTCTTTTTCCTCGCTGGTATACCCTGTGTCGCTCATACCTACAACCATAAGTGTAACATCAGGATTGAGGCGGTAGATATCTTCAATCATAATATCCCAGTTTTTGTAGAAATTTTCAAGACCGTAATTAAGTGCCTGAGGAAGATATTCAATAAAATAAGGAAGAAGCTCAGCGGTATCGCAAATCTCAAGAAGCTTTTCAACAGTTGCCATATCCATATCACTGTTTTCTATAACACTCTTCATCTGCTGAACGTATTCATTTTTTCCTTCAAAAGCGGCAGTTATGTCAACAACAGCCCATGAAAGGAACTGTCCCCAGTCGTTACCGCCTACACCGAGAGTGATAAGGTCTGCATTAGCAACCGCAGCACGGTACTCATCCTTATAATCCTGATGCTTACCCATACTCTTAATGGTGAAGGGATGGTGGAAGAGATACTGGTCGCCCTCGAAATCATCCTCGAGCATATAGCGGATTTCGATTGTTCTGACAGCGGGAGCTGCAAAGGGAGTTAAGCTCTTGTCCTCGATAATTGAATTTGCGATAATATCGGAATAAGAGTCTTCAGCTCTCACGAAAGCAGTGTCGTTACGTACCCAGTTCCATGAAATGTTTTCCTGATTTACTGCTTCACGGTAACCGCTTGCGATACTGTCGCCGAGAAGAACATAGTTTTTGTACTGTCCGTAGTGCTTGTTCACTGCGTCCTGATTGAGTTCTGCCGCTGCACCGCAAACGAAGCTGCCTGAAATCATCAATAATGTAAGAATAACAGCAACAGACTTTTTGAATAAGCTTTTCATTATAGTTTACCTCCGTAAAAATTAATTCGTACAAATATAATATGACAATTATACTGTTAATTTGAGGAAATGTTAATAAACTGTGAACTTATTTATCGTTTTATTAATAAGGAATACACGTTAGTCTCCTATTTTTCCTCTCAGAATATTGACTTTACTTCAAGTAAATATTAAAATAAAAAAAGTGTTATTTTTCAAAATAAAGGAATGAGGTGGTTTTATGTATTGTCATAATTGCGGAGCTTCTGCTGAAAATGATCAGAAATTTTGTTATCACTGCGGAACATTATTGAGATTGAGTACTGCAGTTGAAAAGCCTGACGTTAACACTCCGAAGGGAAATACATGTGAACCGAAAGAAACGGTCGGAAAGAAAAATAAAAAAGCTCCCGTAATAATTGCTGTAGCTGCAGTTGTGCTTGCTATCGTTGTGGCAGTACTGCTTTTTGTTTTGAGCTCAGATAAAGGAAAAAACAGTGACTCCACGGAGGAAGCAACTACCGGGATGGCTGTGGAGACAACTTCTGAGATAACTGTAGAAGCAACTGAACCGGAGCAGATAATAACAGATTCCGTTGAGGATTATACCGAACCTACAACATCTAACTCTGAACCCACATGCACTGATTATGAGTATATAAAAGAAAAGGGTACCCTTGTTATAGGTTATACAGAGATAGTGCCTATGAATTATCACGACTCATACGGCAATTTTATCGGCTTTGATACGGAATTTGCCGAAGCGGTCTGTGCCGAGCTTGGTGTTACACCTGTTCTTGAGGCTATTAACTGGGCTGAGAAAGAAAATCTGCTTAACAGTAAAGAGATTGACTGCATCTGGAATGGTATGCCAATTACAGAGGAGCGTTCTGTTAATATGTCCGTAAGTGTGCCGTATATGATTAACGGTTACGTACTTGTCGTAAGAGCGGAGGATGCTGATAAATATACAACCGCAGAAAGCTTCAACGGAGCGACAGTTTCCGCTGAAAGAGAGTCAGTCGCTGAGAGTGTCGTATATGAAAACGATCTGTTTTCAGGTGTGTCTTATACTGGCGGAAGAAGTACTTACAAGGTGCTTGAAGGATTGAGTAACGGAGTTGTTGATATATGCGTTGTTGAATATGATTATTATATGAGGGAGATCAGAACAGGCAGATCTTTTGAAGACCTTGTTATGATTGATTCTCTTATGTTTAACGAAGAGGAGTACGGCATAGCCTTCCGTAAGGGGAGTGATGCTACTGCAAAGGTTAATGAAGCTATGCAGAAGCTCGCAGAAAGCGGCAAGCTCTATGAAATTGCAAAGAAATACAACCTTGAGTATAATCTTTTGATCGGCGGTAAGAAATATGTTGAAACTCTTACCGAAGGTAAGCTTACTGTGGTTACAAATGCAGAATTTGCTCCTTTTGAATATGTTGACGAAAGCGGTGAATATGCAGGTATCGATATAGAAATTGCAGAATATATAGCCAATGAGCTTGGTCTTAGATTAGAAATAATCAATGTACCTTTTGACAGCGTTACCTACAGTGTATATGAGGGCGATGCGGACATAGGAATAGCCGCAATCACACCTACAGGTGAAAGAACAGAGCTTGTTGATTTTACCGAGCCTTATTACACCTACAGTATCAGTGTTCTTTCAATGGAGGATTCTTATTCAATAGAAGGCAAAACTGTGGGAACATTATATGACAGCAGTGCATATTTTTATGTATCCTATGAGCTGCTCGGTAAGGATATTGTTCACGTACCCTATAACGATATGTCTGAGCTCAGAGAGGTGTTCGAATCGGGTTACCTTGATTATATTGTTGTACCTCATGCTTATGAGGAAAGCTTTATATATGAAAATGAAAATGTACATGGCTATTGGGTGCAGGATTATGATAATTATGCAATCTGCTATTCCAAGGAAAACAAGCAGCTTCAGAAAGAAATCAATGCCGTACTTTCTCAGATGATTGATAACGGCAAGCTCGATGAGATATTCGAAAAATACTTATAAATTCCTTGACAACCCCTCAAATCTATGCTAAAATCTAACGGATATTTGATTTGGCTGTGATAAAGAGGAGTAGCACATAATTCCTTTCAGAGAGAAGACGGTTGGTGCAAGTCTTTAAGAGAAAATGTGCGAAGGTAGCTTTTGAGCCTCGGGAAGAAAGCATAAGCAATTAGACCCCGACGTATACCTGCGTTAAAGGCTTTGAGTGCGGTGTAACTTACACCGAATTCAGGTGGTACCACGGAAACAAAACTCCGTCCTGATTTTACAGGACGGAGTTTTTTAATGCAGAATGCAGAGTGCAAAATGCAGAATTGCGTCGTAAGAGGAGCAAATATAAAGGTTTATCCCGCTGAATAAAAATAATACTGTAGGGACACGGCGTGCCGTGTCCGCAATAAACGTAAAAATGCAGAAAAATCTGCTCAGATAAAAAATACTTGGCCCTCGGCCCTTGTGCCCTTGGCCCTTCAAACAGGAGTGAAAATAATGGCAAAAGAACTTGCAACAAAGTACGATCCCAAGGACGTTGAGGACCGTATTTACCAATCATGGCTTGACGGTAATTACTTCCACGCTGAAGTAGATACCGAAAAGAATCCCTACACAATCGTAATTCCCCCTCCAAACATCACAGGTCAGCTTCATATGGGTCACGCCCTTGACAATACTCTTCAGGATATTCTTATCCGTTTCAGAAGAATGCAGGGCTACGATACTCTCTGGCTTCCCGGTACTGACCACGCTTCAATTGCTACAGAAGCAAAGATTGTTGAAGCAATGAAGGCTGAAGGTATCACCAAGGAAGATATCGGCAGAGAAGGCTTCCTTGAAAGAGCTTGGCAGTGGAAGGCTCAGTACGGCGGCAGAATCATCGAGCAGCTCAAGAAGCTCGGTTCTTCCTGCGACTGGGAAAGAGAACGCTTTACCCTTGACGAAGGCTGCTCAAAGGCAGTTAAGGAAGTATTCGTTGAGCTTTACGAAAAGGGTCTCATCTACCGCGGTGAAAGAATCATCAACTGGTGTACTCACTGTAAGACATCAATTTCAGATGCCGAGGTTGAATACGAAGAAAAGGACGGCAACTTCTGGCACTTTGCATATCCCTTCGCAGATGGAAGCGGCAGTATTATCGTTGCAACAACACGTCCCGAAACTATCCCCGGTGATACAGGTATCGCGGTTCATCCCGATGACGAAAGATATAAGGAAGTTATCGGCAAGACCGTAATTATGCCCGTTATCGGCAGAGAAATCCCCATCGTTGCAGATACCTATGCAAAGATGGATAAGGGTACAGGTGCGGTTAAAATCACACCCGCTCACGACCCCAACGACTTCGAGGTTGGTCTTCGTTGCAATCTTCCCGTGCTTGACGTTATGACCGACGACGGTTATATGAACGAGAAGGCAGGCAAGTATCAGGGTATGACCCTTATGGAATGCCGTAAGGCTATCGTTGCAGACCTTACCGAGGCAGGCGCTCTTGTTAAGATTGAACCCACAAAGCACGAGGTCGGTACCTGCTACCGTTGCCATACTGCAGTTGAGCCCAAGGTTTCAAAGCAGTGGTTCGTTAAGATGGAGCCTCTTGCAAAGCCCGCTATCAAGGTTGTTCGTGACGGCGAGGTTAAGTTCATTCCCGAGCGCTTCGACAAAATCTATTTCAACTGGATGGAAAACATCCGTGACTGGTGTATCTCTCGTCAGCTCTGGTGGGGTCACAGAATTCCCGCCTGGTACTGCGCTGGCTGCGGTGAGATTACAGTAAGCAAGGGTGAGCCCACAGAATGCTGCAAGTGCGGCAGCAAGAATATTGCTCAGGATCCTGATACACTTGATACATGGTTCTCTTCAGCTCTCTGGCCCTTCTCAACACTCGGCTGGCCCGAAAAGACCGAGGAGCTTTGTCGCTACTATCCCACAAGCGTGCTTGTTACCGCTTACGATATCATCACCTTCTGGGTTTCCAAGATGATATTCATGGGCATTGAAAATATGCAGGATATCCCCTTCCCCTACGTTTTCATTCACGGTCTTGTCCGTGACTCGCAGGCAGAAAGATGTCCAAATCCCTTGGCAAC
>JAFZFT010000158.1 GCA_017555765.1 Clostridia bacterium
GGAGGAAAACATTATGCCTTTATGGACAGGACGATTCAAGAAATCACTCGATAAAAAAACCAACGACTTCAACTCATCAATCCCCTTTGACTGCCGTATGGCACAGCAGGATATCAGAGGCTCTGTTGCCCATGCAACAATGCTCGGCAAGCAGAATATCATCGATAAGAGCGAGAGCGACAAGATTGTTGCTTCCCTCAAGGAGATTGCCGCAGACCTTGAAAGCGGCGCACTCGAAATTGATATGACCGCCGAGGACATCCATACCTTCGTTGAGGGTGAGCTTACAAAGAGAATCGGCGACAGCGGTAAGAGACTCCACACCGCAAGAAGCCGTAACGACCAGGTTGCTCTCGATCTTCGTCTTTATCTTCTCGACCAGTGCGATGTACTCGAGGAGTCAATCAAGGCTCTTATTGAGGTAATCGTCAACAAGGCTGAGGAAAACTATGACGCAGTTATGCCCGGCTATACTCACCTTCAGCGTGCACAGCCCGTAACCTTCGGACATCATCTGCTCGCTTACGGCAATATGCTTCTTCGTGACCTCGACAGATTGTACGATTGCAAAAAGAGAATGGCAGTTTCCCCTCTCGGCTCAGGCGCCCTTGCAGGTACAACCTATCCTCTTGACAGAGAGTACGTTGCCGAGCTTCTTGGTATGAGCGGCGTTACGGATAACTCCCTTGACGGCGTTTCCGACAGAGACTATGCTCTCGAGCTTCTTTCCGTACTTTCTATCATTATGGTACACCTTTCCCGCTTTGCCGAGGAGGTTATCGCATGGTGCTCATGGGAGTTCAAATTCATCGAGCTTGACGATGCTTTCTCAACAGGCTCATCAATTATGCCTCAGAAGAAGAATCCCGACATTGCAGAGCTCGTACGCGGCAAGTCAGGCAGAGTCTTCGGTGACCTTCAGACACTTCTCACCGTTATGAAGGGTATCCCCCTCGCCTATAACAAGGATATGCAGGAGGACAAAGAAGCAGTATTTGACGCTCTTGATACCGTACTTATGTGTCTTGACACCTTCGCACCCATGCTCGAAACTGCGACAGTACTCCGTGAGAATATGAGAAACGCTGCCGCAAAAGGCTTCATCAATGCAACCGATGCCGCTGACTATCTTGTTTACAAGGGACTCCCCTTCCGTGATGCTTACAAGGCAACAGGTATGCTTGTTGCGACCTGCATTGACAAGGGACTCACTCTTGAGACACTTCCCATTGAGGAATACAAGGCAGTATGCGACCTTTTCGACGAGGATGTATACAAGGCAATCGACCTTGACGAATGTGTAAGCAAGCGTACTGTTAAGGGTGGCCCTTCACCCTCTTGCGTTTTAGCAGAGGTTAAAGCCATGAGAGCCAGATTAAAGTAGTCAGTAGTCAGGGAATGTCCTTCGGACATTTAATGGCGAAGCCAATTCATGCGAAGCAATTCATGATGAAATCAATTCATGGCGAAGCCAATTCATAAAAAGAAACAACCGTTGAATAAAATCAACGGTTGAATTTTTTCTATTCGGGGCTTTGCCCCGTACCCCACAAGCTTTTGAAAAAGCTTGACCAAAACTTTTCTTATTCAGTCGCTTATTTTACTCAGGAATGCCTGAAGTCTCTCCGTCTTGGGATTATTGATAACCTCTTCTGCTACGCCTTCCTCGGCAATAACACCGTCATCCATAAACACAATATAGTCGGATACTTCCTTGGCAAAGGTCATTTCGTGGGTAACGATTACCATTGTCATATTCTTTGCCGCAAGCTCACGGATAACACGGAGAATCTCACCTGTAAGCTCGGGGTCAAGAGCACTTGTGGGCTCGTCAAAGAAAAGTATCTTCGGCTCAAGAGCCATAGCTCTCGCAATAGAAACTCTCTGCTGCTGACCGCCTGAAAGCTCGCAGGGATAATGGTCGATTTTTTCAGAAAGACCCATATCAGCTAAAAGCTTGAGAGCCTTTTCGTCGATTTCCTTTAAAATCTGCTTCTTGTTCTTTTTGAAATCAGGTCTTTCTTTAGCCTTGAGCTTGACTGCAAGAGTCACGTTGTCAAGCACGTTATATTGGGGAAAAAGATTGAATTGCTGGAAAACAAGACCGATTTTCAGCTGCTTTTCTCTGGTCTCCTTTTCCTTGCGCTTTTTCTTGTTGTCTCCGTCGAAAATCACATCTCCGTCAACAGTGATAAGACCGCTGTCGGCTGTTTCGAGGAAGTTTATACAACGAAGAAGTGTTGTCTTACCGCTACCGGAGGAACCGATAATTGACATTACCTGTCCTTCCTCAAGTGAAAGGGATATGCCCTTGAGTACTTCGTTTTTACCGAAGCTCTTTTTTAAATCCTTAACTTCAAGAATTGCCATATTCCTTCCCCCTTATGATTTGAAGTAGCTGAGCTTCTTCTCAATTTTGTTGAATATAATTGTAAGAGCTCCGCAGAAGACAAGGAAGTATACGCCGGTATAGAATAACGGCCAGATAATACCCTTTGCAGAGAAGCTTTCGGCAATCATAATGATATCAACAACCGCAATAACTCTTGCAAGTGATGTATCCTTGATAAGAGTCATAAACTCGTTGCTCATAGGTGCTATGATATTCTTCACTACCTGTAAAAGTATAACCTTGAAGAAGGTCTGTGTTTTTGTCATACCTAAAACCTGGCCTGCCTCGTACTGTCCCTTGGGAATGCTCTCGATACCGCCTCGGTATATTTCCGAGAAGTAGCAGGCATAGTTGATGACAAAGGCGATAGCCGCCGCCTGCATTCTTCCGTCAGTACCGACAAATATGGGCTTTTCAAAAAGAAGGCCGGGGCCGTACATAACTATGAAAAGCTGAAGCATCAGGGGTGTTCCTCGGATAATCCACACCATTGACTTTGTGAAAAACTTTATCGGTCTGAACCTTGACATTGAGCCGAAGGCTATAATGAGACCAAGGGGCAATGCAAAAAGAAGAGTAATCGCAAACAGCTCCACATTGTGGAGAAATCCGCCCGCCTGACCCGCTCTTCCTTCAAGCAGCATCTGGTTTACAACACTGAAATCCATATCTTTTTCCTAACCTTATACACACCAAAATGCCGTCTCTGAAGACGGCATTCGGCTTATTTGAAACTTTAATTATTTAGCGATAATCTGCTCAGCAAGCTTGTAGTCTGCTGCGATTTCTGCAAGAGTACCGTCTTCAACAAGCTTTGTGATAGCTGCGTTAACTGCTGCTGTAACATCACTGTCCTTACGGAATGCGATACCGTACTGCTCGTCTGCGAATGACATAGCGTCAACAACAACGAGGTCAGCGTAGTCTGTACCTTCACCGATCATACCGATTGATATAACATAGTCAACAACGCAAGCGTCAGCTGTCATAGCCTTAACTTCCTTAAGAGCTGTTGCCATATCAACAACTGCTGTGTACTCTGCATCTGCGAAGAAAGCGTCTGTTGTGATAACCTCTTCACCTGCTGATTCCTGCTCAGCAACAACTGCAACGCCCTTCATTGCTTCTGCTGTTGTGTACTTTTCAGCATCTTCAGCTCTTACAACGAGAACCTGCTTGTTAGCCATATAGGGAGTTGAGATTGACATTGCTTCTGCTCTTTCGGGTGTGATTGTCATACCGTTCCAGATGCAGTCGATGTTCTTACTTGCAAGCTCTGTTTCCTTTGCTGACCACTTGATGAGCTGGAATTCAGCTTCAACGCCGAGCTCTGCACAGATAGCCTTAGCGAAATCTGTTTCGAAGCCTACGAAGTTACCTTCTGCGTCGTAGTAGTTCATGGGAGCAAATTCGGTGTAACCGATGATAAGCTTGCCGTTGTTCTTAACGTAGTCAAGGTCTGACACTACTGTGTCTGCGTCTGTGTTTGTTTCTGTCTTGTCGCCGCCGCAAGCTGCAAATGCGAAGAGCATAAGAGCTGCAAGGAGTACTGCTAAAAGTTTTTTCATAATAATCTACCTTTCGTTTGTGTATTGCGATCGTTTCATCGCTTTAGCGTGGTAACATATTAACACAATAAAGAGCGGTTGTCAATACCTTTTTAAATAAATATGTAGCCGCTGAAAGAAAAATGCC
>JAFZFT010000159.1 GCA_017555765.1 Clostridia bacterium
CGGGACATTCGGAGTACGATGCGGACACCCTTGCAAAGGAATATTTCCGTGATGTTGATAAGGGTCTTGATATTAAGGTGCCTTATAACTATTTCCCTGATGATGATCCTACAAAGAAGCCTATGATGAAATGGCGAAATGTCGGTACTCTTATGTTTACCAATTGGCTCAATTATTTCGTTTACCAGAGAACACCTTATGATATAAACGATATCTGATTTCTTATACATAAAATAACTGCTGTACCTTTTGAGTACAGCAGTGCTTTTTATATGATGTAATTGTCGAGAAGTGCCACCGCATCGGGATAATCCTCAAGAGGATCTTTTGATGCAAATCTCTTTTTCAGTGTAGTACGAAGGAAAGACGGCTCGCTTTCCTTGCTCTCTTGTTTTTCCTTTATCTTTGTTATAAAGGCGGGTAGCTCTCTTTCCTTTGTTTCCGTTTCTTCGATGGGTACTTCTTTTGCTTCTGCAGCTTCTTTTTCCTTGCGGTATGCGATGAATGCTTCTTTTGTAGCGAGAATAAAGGATTCCGCCGTGTAAATATGCATAAGGTCAACATCCAGAGCGTAGGCTAATTCCTCAAGCTGTAGCACAGTATCAGCTCCGTATTTTATAACCATTGAGCGGAATGTCCTCGGCATAAAGTAGTATATTCTGCCGAGAAGCTGAGAAAATGCCTTTTTTGTATCTAAATAACCAAGCTGAATGCGTCTTTCAATTGTTGCAGAGTCAAAGTCAAATGTACCTTTGAGCTCATCCATATCATAGGGGCGTATATAGGTAATCTGAGAGTTTAGAATATCGGGGTTATGACCGACACCCTTGATATTTGAAATATCAACAATGATAAGTCTGTTATAGCCTCGTTTCTTAAGACTCATAACGGGTATATTATCATAAGCACCGCCGTCGAGATACTTTTCACCTTCGGGGCCTATGTTATTTGCAAAGGGTACACTGGCAGAAGCCATAAGATAGTCTACAAGCTTACCTTCAGGAATATCCTCAAGGAAAAGCTCATATTTTCCGCCCGGCTGAGAAAGCTGCACTGCAATCACACCAAACTCAACCATGCTTGAACGTACCTTTTCTTCATCTACGTACTGTGAGATAAAGTCCTTCAGCGGGGATGCATCAATGCCGCCCTTTTTTACAAATTCCCTGAAAAGAGTGGACCAGTTTTTCTTGCTGAAAAGATTTTCGGGGTCGGGAAGCTCACTGCTGATTTTTATACCCTTGTTGATTGAAACGTTTTTCCACATATCAACTGCTTTTTCATATTCGTCTGCAGCAATAAGAGCACCGTTTATTGAGCCGATTGAAGTGCCGACTATAGCGTCAAAGCGTACATCCATTTCCTTGAGCGCCTTCCAGGCACCAAGCTGATAAGCACCCTTACCGCCACCGCCTGCAAGCACAAGTCCGTATCCTGCCATAATATCAACTCCTTAATTCAGAAGATAAGAAATTACACTGTTAGAGACAAGAAAACCCTTTACTGTAAGGACTATTCTGTCATCTTTTACTGTTACAAGCCCTTCTTTTTCGAGAGTATGGGCTCTTTTTATTAGTTCTGGGTCAATATCCCTTCCGAAACGCTTTTTGTACTTTTCTTTTTGTAAGCCCTCCGTAAGTCTGAGTGCGAGCATAACGTACTCCTCACTGTCACCACCGTCGCCGTCAGGGGTAGGGGAGGTACCCTTTATAAAGCTCTCAAAATCTCTTTCGAAGTAAAATCTTTTACCGCCGAGAAATGAGTGAGCCGAAGGGCCGATTCCGAGGTATTCTTCGCAGTGCCAATATCTGAGATTGTGTCTGCTTTCGAAGCCTTCCTTGGAAAAGTTAGAAATCTCGTACTGTATGTATCCGCATTTTCTGAGCTCATCTACCGCATGGAGATAAAGCTCACAGACCTCATCCTCATCGGGAAGTAGTAATTTATCCCCGAGACGGTGAAACTCTGTATTTTCTTCAATTTTGAGCATATAAGCGCTGACGTGACTGACGTTTTCACTGCGTACAAAATCTATACTTTCCTTAAGGCTCTCCTTTGTCTGATAGGGGATGCCGAGCATAAGGTCAAGAGAAATATTCTCAATGCCGTATTGTCTGAAAAGCTTTATGCAACCGCTTATTTTTTCGCGATCGGAGAGTCTTCCGAGAGTGACTCTTTCCTTGTCAACCGCTGATTGCATACCCATAGAAATGCGGTTTACGCCCGCTTCGGATAAGCTTTTTACAAGCATCTCATCAACGGAAGAGGGATTACATTCTACGGTGATTTCCGCGTCCTCAGAAACACTGTATTTATCTTTTATGTAAGTGAGCACCTCTTTTATTCTTTCTCCGCCGAAAAAAGAGGGAGTGCCGCCGCCAAAGTATACAGTATCTACTTCGGCTGTGATTTTCTCTGCGTACTTCTCAAGATAAAAAAGGACAGCTGTAAGATAGCTGTCCTTTGTCATTTCATCTGCTTTGAAGGAATAGAAATCACAGTAAGGACACTTTGATTTACAAAAGGGTATGTGTATATATATTCCTGTCATATTATCAGTTGCTGTCGTCAAGCTTGAGTACTGCCATAAATGCCTCCTGAGGCACCTCAACCGTACCAAACTGACGCATACGTTTTTTACCTTCCTTCTGTTTTTCAAGAAGCTTTTTCTTTCTTGTGATGTCACCGCCGTAGCACTTTGCAAGAACGTCTTTTCTCATAGCCTTAACGGTTTCTCTTGCAATAACCTTGCTGCCGATAGCAACCTGAATGGGAATTTCAAACATCTGTCTGGGGATATGCTCCTTGAGCTTTTCTGCAATTTTTCTTGCTCTGCCCATAGCCTTTTCAGAGTGGATAATAAAGGAAAGAGCGTCGATGATATCTCCGTTGAGAAGTACGTCAACCTTCTGAAGTGTTGAACGTCTGTATTCGAAAATCTCATAGTCAAAGGAAGCATATCCTCTTGTGCGTGTTTTGAGAGCGTCGAAGAAATCGTAGATGATTTCGTTAAGAGGAAGCTCGTAGTGAATATCAACACGGTCAGTGGTGATGTACTGCATATCCTTGAAGGTGCCTCGTCTGTCCTGACAAAGGTCCATAATGGTACCTACATAGTCACTGGGCGCATAGATATGAGCGTTGGTGATAGGCTCCTCACAGTAGTCTATCTTGGCTTGCTCGGGATAGTTTGTGGGGTTGTCGATTTCAACCACTTCACCGTCAGTGAGATGTATTTTATAAACAACTGAGGGTACTGTTGTAACAAGGTCAAGATTGTATTCTCTCTCAAGTCTTTCCTGAATGATTTCAAGGTGTAAAAGACCGAGGAAGCCGCAACGGAAGCCGAAGCCGAGAGCACCTGAGGTTTCAGGCTCATAAGAAAGTGAAGCATCGTTGAGCTGAAGCTTTTCAAGAGCATCACGTAAAGCCTCGTAGTCAGCACCGTCAGCGGGATAAACACCGCAGAATACCATAGGATTAACCTTTCTGTAGCCGGGGAGAGGCTCGGAAGAGGGATTCTGAAGCTTTGTAACGGTATCACCGACCTTAGCGTCACGTACTGTTTTGATTGAAGCGGTAATGTAGCCAACCTCACCTGCGGAAAGCTCCTTGCAGGGCTCAAGACCTGTAGCTCTCATATAGCCGACCTCAACAACGTTGAACTCTGCACCGGTAGCCATCATTTTCATTGTTTCGCCCGCCTTGAGAGTACCCTGCATAACTCTTACGTAAACTATAACACCCTTGTAGTTATCGTAGACAGAGTCGAAGATAAGCGCCTTGAGAGGAGCGTTGTCCTCAGCCTCTGCGGGGGCGGGGATATCAGCTACGATTCTCTCGAGTACCTCTGCAACGTTTTCGCCTGTCTTTGCAGAAACGCGGGGAGCTGTTGAGCAGTCAAGCCCGATAATCTCCTCAACCTCAGCTGCAACTCTGTCAGGGTCAGCGGCGGGAAGGTCAATCTTATTTATAACGGGTACAAGCTCAAGGTCGTGGTCAAGAGCAAGATATGTGTTAGCGAGTGTCTGAGCCTCAATACCCTGAGAAGCGTCAATGATGAGAATTGCACCCTCACAAGCTGCAAGAGAGCGGGAAACCTCATAGTTGAAGTCAACGTGGCCCGGGGTATCAATAAGGTTAAGCTCGTATTCCTCGCCGTCCTTTGCCTTGTAGTTAAGCTTTACGGCGTGAGCCTTTATGGTTATACCTCTTTCCTTTTCAAGGTCCATATCGTCAAGAATCTGAGCGGACATATCACGCTTTGAAACTGAGTCGGTAATTTCAAGGAGTCTGTCAGCGAGAGTACTCTTGCCGTGGTCGATATGGGCTATGATAGAAAAGTTTCTGATATTTTCTTTTTTCTTAGCCATTGTTTCACCTCTTACGAAACTGAATAATCAACATATTCTAACATAAAATAGTTGTTTTGGCAAGAGCTTTTTGCCGTTTTTAAAGGACAGTCTGCGGGAGACTGTCCTTTGTGTTATGCTTCATATTTTTTTACATCGAAGAAGAATTCCACGCCGCCGTCCTTGTTTGCGACACCGTACTTCTGATTGTGAAGCTCCTGAATCGAAGCAACAATTGAAAGTCCGAGACCGAAGCGGCCCTCTTCTCTTGAGTGAGCCTTGTCAGCGCGGTAGAAGCTCTGCCATATGTTTTCAATATCGCTTCCGGGGATAGGTTTACCTGTGTTGAACACAGTAATTCTGTAATGTGTATCCATATCCTTGGCACTGATGATGATTTTGCGGTCAAAGTCAAGGTGGTTGAGTGCGTTTGTGAAATAGTTTGAAAATACGTGGCTGAGAAGGGTCTTGTCACCGTACCCAGTGAAGGACGGATCGATTCTGATTATTACCTCAGCGTCATCTGCGAGTGAGCTGTTTTCTACGGTTGCAAGATAATCCTTTACAAGGGTATTTACTGAAAAGCTTTCGTTTTTCAGTTCAAGATTACCCGAACCATAAAGCATATACTCCATGATTCTGACTACGAGATTGTTCATCTTCTGCGATTCCTCGATGATAATATCACAGTATTCGTCTTTGCTTTCAAGTCCGATGCCGTACTTGAGTCCTTCAGCGTAGCCCTGAATAATCGAAATAGGAGTCTTCAGCTCGTGGGATACATTTGCAATAAAGCTGCGCCTTGTTTTTTCCATTTTTCTTTCGAGACGGATATCGCTTTCAAGCTGACGGTTTTCCTTTTTCAGCTCTGTCAGAGCCTTGTCAAGTCTTCCCGAAAGGATGTTGATATTTTCACTCAGCTCGTTAAGCTCCTTTGTCCTGAAGGGGGGGCAGCTTTCGCTAAAATCAAGGGTAGCCATCTTTTTAGCGGTTTTTGTTATCTTTCTTATGGGATTTGTAACAAGAGTAAGATAGTAAGCTGTAGCAGCGAAAATGGCAACGAGAATAAAGGCGCTAAGAGCGAGCAGAGCCTTTGAGGCCGTTTCCGCATTTTCCTTCATAACATCGATTGATGTGTAAAGCTCAACAACAGTATCATCGCCGATAAAAGCACCATAGACTATATATTGAGCCGTAGCAAAGTACTCCTGACGGGTTTCGAAATAGTTGCCGTCGCTTTGCTCTGAGCGTGAGATTATTTTCATAATTCGCGGCTTCATTTCAATTCGACTCGTTGTACCGCTTGTCTTATCATAAACTGCTTCGTTACTTCTCGAGGTGTAAATAAGCTTATCTCTGGGGGAGTATATCTCAATATAAAAATTATGGGCGGACTCCAGATCAGCGAGAGCAGAAAGAGAATTTTCGTCTTCAAGGTCGAAGGTTGCAATGTCTTCAGCGGCCTCTTTCATATCAAGCTTTTTTGCAATCAGGAAAATATCGTCCATATAGAGATACTGTAAAACAGAGAAAACGGATATACATATAACGATTACCGCAATACTTATTATTGAGTATTTTCGCTTAAGGTTATGGATTTTATTCCTGTTCTTCATCCTTATTCCTCTATCTTGTAGCCGATTCCGTAAACTGTCTTAAGGTGGGTATTACCCCAGTCACCGAGCTTTGTTCTGAGTCTTGCAACGTGTGAGTCAACAGTACGGATATCGCCTGAGTAGTCATAGCCCCATATGCTGTCAAGAAGCTGCTCTCTTGAAAATACTCTGCCGGGAGCTTCAAGGAATTTTTTGAGTATATTGTACTCCTTAAGTGTAAGGTCTACTTCTCTGCCGTAAAGACGTACCTCGTGAGCCTCATCGTTGAAGATAAGCTCGCTGAAGTTTTTCTCGTTGGTTGTGATGTCGGGTTTTGCTCTTCTTAAAAGAGCCTCAACTCTTTTGACGAGTACCATAGGGGAGAAGGGCTTGGTTACATAATCGTCTGCTCCTGATTCGTAGCCAGTAAGCTCATCAAATTCCTGACTTCTCGCAGTGAGCATAATAACGGGCACAGTTGAGGTTTCCCTGATTTTTCTGCAGACCTCCCAGCCATTGAGACCGGGCATCATTATGTCGAGTATTATAAGGCTGACGGAAGCTTTGTTTTCCTCAAAAATGCGGTATGCCTCGTCGCCGTCCTCCGCTTCTATAGTTTCATATCCGAATTTAGTAAGAAATTCACAGACCAGCTTTCTTATGCGAAGCTCGTCGTCTGCGACAATAATTTTTGCCATAAAATCACCTCTGGATTATGATGCTTCAATGATAACATATTTTTGTGTCATATACAAGTCGAAGTATTGTAAAATTGTTAACGATTTGTTTATATTTGAAATTCAACGCAACAGTAGTCTGAATGCTTTTGATATTGACACTTGCGATAATATAGTATAAAATATAAAAGATATACTGTACCTTACAGTAAATAAAAGGCCATAAACGGCAGAACGGAGAAAAAAATGATTTACACTAACAGTAACAATGTTTTTCATCTGCAGACCAAGAAAACAAGCTATGTTTTCAGAGCCCTCCCCACAGGTCAGCTTGAAAGTATGTACTATGGCAGAAAGATAAGAAATACAGACGATTTTACTTTCATTTACGATAAGCACGCATCAGGCTATTCAAACGCCACCAACTATACCCAGGAGGATAAGAGTCTCTCTCTTGACCATATCCCGCTTGAGTACTCCGCTTACGGTAAAGGTGATTACAGACTTCCCTCAATGCAGCTTACATCTCACGATGATATTTTCACAACAGACTTTAAGTTCAAGAGTGCGGCTGTAACAAAGGTTAAGCCCGAGCTCAACGGACTTCCCTCCAGCTACGGCGAAAGCGAAACTCTTACAGTTGTCACTGAGGATACTGTACTTGGTGCAGAGCTTCACCTTATCTATACTGTTTTTGAGGATTGCAACGTAATCACAAGAAGTGCAAGACTCATCAACAAGAGTAAGGAAACCATCAAAATCCACAACCTTATGAGTATGCAGCTCGACCTTCAGAGAGGCAATTATATAATGCTTACCTTTGATGGCGCGTGGGCAAGAGAAAGATATAAGAATGAGCACAGACTTACCTCAGGCGAATGCTCAGTAGGTTCAATTGCAGGCTATTCCTCAAACAGACATAACCCCTTCTTTGCTATCAGAGATGAGGAATGTACAGAGCACTACGGCAACTGCTACGGCTTCAACCTTGTATACTCAGGTAACCACATTGCAAGAACTGAAATCAGTACTCACGGACTTCTCAGAATTCAGAACGGTATCAATCCCTTTGAGTTTGAGTGGCACCTTAAGGCAGGGGAGACCTTTGATACCCCAGAAAGCGTAATGACCTTCAGCCACGAGGGTCTCAACGGTATGAGTCAGAATATGCACCTCTTTGTTAAGGAGCATATCGTCAGAGGTTATTGGAAGGACAGAGAGCGTCCCATTCTTGTCAATAACTGGGAGGCTACAACCTTCGGCTTCAATGAAAAGAAGATTCTTGACATCGCTGCGGCTACTAAGGAGCTCGGTGCTGAAATGTTCGTTCTTGATGACGGATGGTTCGGCAAGAGAAATAACGATAAGGCCGGTCTCGGTGACTGGTACGTAAACAAGAAGAAGCTTCCCAGCGGTATTGACGGTCTCGCAAAGAAGATCAACGATATGGGACTCAAGTTCGGCCTTTGGGTAGAGCCTGAAATGGTAAACCCTGACAGTGAGCTTTACAAGGCACATCCCGATTGGGCTATGACAACCGATAAGTATACTCCCGCACAGGGCAGAAATCAGCTTACACTCGACCTTACAAGAGATGATGTTGTTGAGTTTATCATCAACACTATGACAGATGTTTTCCGCTACGGCAATATCGCATACATAAAGTGGGATAACAACCGTCAGTTCTCCGATGTCTTCTCAAGACGCAAGGATGCAAAGAGCGGTGAGTACTTCCACAGATACATTCTCGGCCTTTACAAGGTCTGGGATTCACTTACCAACAAGTTCCCCGAGATTCTCTTCGAGGCTTGCTCAAGTGGTGGTAACCGCTTCGACCTTGCAACCTTCTGCTATATGCCTCAGTGCTGGACAAGTGACAACACCGATCCTCTCGACAGAATGTACATTCAGGCGGGTACCTCCTACGGTTATCCCCAGTCTGTTATGACAATGCACGTTGCGGCGGCGTACTCTTTCGCAAACTTCAGACATTCAACAATCGAGCATCGTTTCAATGTTTCTGCATTTGGCCTTCTCGGTTACGAGCTTGACGTAACAATGCTTTCAAAGCAGGATAAGGCTTGCGTTAAGAAGCAGATTGAATATTACAAGCAGCATCGCAGACTTCTTCAGTTCGGTGAATTCTCAAGAATCGGCGACATTTTCAAGGAGTCACGTTCAATGTGGCAGATTACTGCCGCAGATAAGAGCGAAGCTATGTACGGTTACTTTGTAAACAGAGTAATGCCCAACTGGGGTAACGATGTTATCAAGATGGTCAATCTCGATGAGGATGCAACCTATCATCTTTGCGTACGTCCTCAGCTTCTTCCTCTCAAGAAGTTCGGTGATATTATCAATGTACCCCTCCCGAAGAAGCTTGATGTTGAAGACGGTAAGCTTTTCGATTTCCTTTGCGATACAATCAAAATCCGCAATGAAAAGGAAGAGTACACTATCGGTGGCGATATGCTTATGAATTCAGGCTTCAAGGGTAAGCAGCTCTTTAATTACAGCGGCTTCAACTTCAGCGACAGCCGAATTATTCTTGACAACGATTCAAGAATATACTACCTCAAAAAAACACAGGACTAAGGATAAATCAGAATGAATACAATAGACAGAGAAATAATTGAGGTGTGCCGACACTTCGGTATAGAAGGCGAGTTTCACTCGGCAAAGCCTCTCACAGACGGACACATCAATTTCAGTTATCTTGCAAATTTTGTACACAGAGGCAGATTCAAGAAATATCTTGTTCAGGGTATCAATACTCATGTTTTCAAAAACCCTGCCCAACTTATGAATAACATCGTTTCTGTTACAGACTATCTCAAGGAAGAGATAGTCAAAGAAGGCGGAGAGCCTAAAAGAGAGACTCTTACCTTCCTTAAGGCGGATAACGGAAAGCATTATCTTTACCACCTCGGTAAGTGTTGGAGAATCTATAACTTTATAGATAACTCCTACACCATCAACGTTATTGAAAATAAAGAGATTTTCGAAAGAGCGGGAAAAAGCTTCGGTCTTTTCCTTAACCGCCTCAGCGGATATCCTATGGATAAGCTTTATGAGATTATTCCCGATTTCCATAATACTCCCAAGCGTGTAGAGGCTCTTGAGAAGGCTGCAGAGCAGGACAGAGCGGGCAGAGCAAATCTTGTTGCCGATGAAATTTCCTTTGCATTAAGCCGCAAGAGTGATGCCTCAGTTGCATTGAGTCTTTACGAAGAAGGACTTATCCCTCTCAGAGTTACCCATAACGATACAAAGCTCAATAACATACTTTTCGATGAAAGAACAGGCGAAAGCATTTGTGTTATAGACCTTGACACAATTATGCCCGGATTTTCACTTTACGATTTCGGCGATGCAATCAGATTCGGTGCAAACACCACCAGAGAAGACGATGACGAGCTTGATAATGTTAAGCTTTCACTCGAGCTTTTTGAAAGCTATACAAGAGGCTTCCTGAGTGCTTGCGCAGGCAGTCTTACCAAGGCTGAGGTTGAGCACCTTGCCTTCTCAGCAAAGCTTATGACCTATGAGTGCGGTATACGCTTCCTTACCGACTATCTTGACGGTGATGTATATTTCAAAACCGCATACCATGAGCACAATCTTGTAAGAGCCAGAAATCAGTTTAAGCTTGTCAGCGAGATTGAGAAAAATCTTGACGCTATGAATGAAATCGTAGCAAGAATTTATAACGAAAGCATTCAATAAGCAGTAAGCGGAACTTTTCAGCCCTTTGCCGCATAGAATATACCGAGAATTTATGAGGTGATTTTATGGTGCAGAGGGCAGATTTTTTAAAAAAGAGACTCGATGACACTGTTTTTATTCTACGTATATATGAAATTTATTGCAAAAAATCACCGACGGATAAGCTGATGTTCGATATATGTACCGAGTACAGAAACAGATACTCAGCTCTTATGAAAGAATACACCGCGCTATGCGATGACGGAGGGAAATATGACGGAATTCAGAATCAGACTCTCGGATAGGGACGAAAAGGGAGATATAACTCTTTTTCTTAAAGATATTCTTGAAAAGTGCAGAAGCACCGAAGGTGAAAAGCTTATAACCTTCGAAAAGGGAGAATACCATTTTCACGCAGAGCACTGCAATAAAAAGATTATGTACGCATCTAATACAGATTCGAACAGATTCCCCGAGAAGCTCATTGCGGTTGATATAGACGGACATAAAAATATTATCTTTGACGGCAACGGGTCGGATTTTATCCTTCACGGCAAGCTTGTACCCTTCAGTGTTACAAACAGTGAAAGCATAGCCTTGAGAAACTTTTCGTGGGACTTTCCGGCGGCAGGTACTCTTGAATGTGAGGTTGTTTCGTCATCGTACCTTCATACAGATTTCCGCATCAATAAAGGTATAGATTGGGAGATAGAGGGCAGAAATCTTCTGTGGTTTGAGAAAAGTCCTTTCACCGGTGAGAAGTACTGGGAAAACAAGGGACAGAGCAAGAGTCACTGCGTTGTCTGCCACGACCGTGAAAGAAAAAATGTTGCAAGACGCCTTCTTCCGAAAGGACCCTTTTTCGGTGTGAGAAAGATAAGCTCAAGAGGGGATAATATTATCCGTGTGCATTATCTGCTTCCTCATACTGACCGCAAGGGACTTATATATGAGATGTGTCCGAACTACGACCGTGACAGTGTCGGCTCATTTTTCTGTGACAGTAAAGATATCACAGTTGAAAATGTAAATGTACACTATATGCATGGCTTTGGTTGGCTGACACAGATGTGCGAAAATGTAAGCTTCATAAATTGCAATTTCAGACCGAAAAAGGGCACAGACCGTTACTGTACAAGCTTCGCTGACCTGATACATGTTTCGGGAGCAAAGGGAAAAATACACATCGAAGGCTGTAGCTTTTCAAATGCCCACGACGACCCGATAAATATCCACGGTACTTATACACAGGTTGCCGAAAAGACAGATGAGCATACTCTCAGACTTGAATACAAGCACAATCAGCAGAGAGGCTTTACTCAGTACCATAAAGGAGATAAGGTTGTATTTTATCTCAGGAAAGATTTCAGCAGCCTTATGAATGAAGCGGAGTTTACCGTTGAGTCGGTAGTAAATCCTCTTTGTGAAGGTAATTCCGATCAGGAAATGCTTGTTACCTTTATTGAAAAGCTGCCCGATGAGCTTTCACGGAAGGATGAATATGTCTGCGAAAATGTAACCTATACTCCTGAGGTATATATAGGCTCCTGCCACTTTTCACTTATTCCCACAAGAGGTATACTTTGTACCACCCGTAAAAAGACCGTCATCGAGAAAAATACCTTCGACGGTATGACTATGGCAAGTATTTATATTTCGAACGATTGTAACGATTGGTATGAATCGGGCCCCGTGAGAGATATGACTATAAGAGACAATGACTTTTTCATAACAGACGTAGTCTCGGGAATGCATCCTGCAATATTCATTGATCCTATTGTTCATGGTAAAAATTCAGGTGAAACAAGCATTCACAGCGGTATTACAATCGCAAATAACCGTATTTACCTCAAGGCGGGACAGAAGGCTATAGTCGGAAAATACTGCAAAAACCTCAGAGTTGTGGGTAATACTGTTTACGGCTCTGACGGTACCTCTCCCTACAGTGTGGAAGACTGTTACGATACCGCTTTTGAAGAAAATAAGGAGCTTGAATAAAAAAATATAAAAATTACATAAAAATTTCAGAAAACTATTTATTTTTATGTTTAAATGTGCTATACTGTAATCGTAAACAAGGTACCTTTTTAAAATTCTTCCGTTAAGGAAGTTTAATATAGAAAGGAGCTGACGATATGAAAATTACAGTTATCGGCAGAAAATGCACACCCAGAGATTCGTTCAAGGAAAGAGCAGAAAAGCGCCTCAAAAAGGTTGAGAAGTTCTTTGGTGACGAAGCGGAAGCAAAGATAACCGCAACCGTTGAAAAGAATGAGCAGATTGTTGAGGTTACCATCTTCCACGACGGAATTTTCTTCCGCTCACAGGAAAGAGCTCAGAATATGAATGACGCTCTCGATCGCTGTGCAGACTCTATCGTGCGTCAGATTCGCAAAAACAAGACAAAGGTAGAAAAGAAGCTTCGTTCAGGTGCTTTTGAGTCCTTTGAAGCAATCGACAGCTTTGAGCCCGAAGAAAGCTACGATGTTGTCCGCTCGAAGGAAATCGCCCTTAAGCCCCAGAGTGTTGATGAGGCGATTCTGCAGATGAATCTTCTTGATCATCGCTTCTATGTGTTCTTAAACAGTGCAAACGATAAAATTTGCGTTGTTTATTCAAGAAATGAGGGCGGTTATGGCCTGATTATTCCTGAAGTTGATTGATTTATCTGACATAATATGCTATAATTCATCCGTCGGTGCAATACCGACGGATTTTTTGATTTTAGAAAGTAGGTCAGTTATGCATATAAAATTTGTAATTCCCTGTCTTCTGGGTCTTGAAAAGCTCATAGCAGATGAAATGAAGGAGCTCGGAGCGGAAAACGTCATTTCAGAAAACGGCAGAGTACTTTTTGAGGGCGACGAGAAAATTCTCGCAAGAGCAAATATCTGCTCAAGATATGCTGAAAGAATACAGATTCTCGTCGGTACCTTTGATGCACTTTCCTTCGAGGAGCTTTTCCAGGGCACAAAGGTACTTCCCTGGGAGCAGTGGATAGGTGCTTACGATGCCTTCCCCGTTAAGGGATATTCACTCAACAGTGCTCTTTTCAGTGTCAGTGACTGTCAGTCCATTATCAAGAAGGCGGTTGTTGAGCGTCTTAAAATGAAGTACGGTATTTCATGGTTCGAGGAAAGTGGCCCCGTACATCAGATTCAGTTCTCGATTATGAAAAACAAGGTCAGCCTTCTTCTTGATACCTCAGGCTACGGTCTTCATAAAAGAGGCTACCGTATTGAGTCCAACGGTGCTCCTATGAAAGAAACTCTTGCAGCGTCTCTCTGTAACCTTGCAAGACTCAGACCTTACCATACTCTGTACGATCCCATGTGTGGCTCTGGTACTATTCTTATCGAAGGTGCGATGATGGTTAACAATATCGCTCCCGGTGTAAACAGAAACTTTACCGCCGAAAGATGGGAGCAGCTCGATGAAAAAATCTGGACAGAGGAAAGAGAGAGAGCACGTTCACTTGCACTTTCCGATAGTCAGTTTGTTGCTTACGGCTCGGATATCGATGAAAGAAGTCTTGAGATAGCTCTTGCCAATGCAAAAAGAGCAGGGGTAGATAAATTCATTACCTTTGAAAAGCGTGACATCAGGGATTTCGAAAAGAAAACCGAAAAGGGTACAGTTATCTGTAATCCTCCCTACGGTGAAAGACTTCTTGACCTTAAGCAGGCTGAGGAGCTTTACAAAACAATGGGCAAGTGCTTTGTTCCTGAGAGAGGTTGGGCATATAACATAATAAGCCCGGGTGAGGACTTCGAGGTATTCTTCGGTAGAAAAGCTGACAAGCGTAGAAAGCTCTATAACGGTATGATAAAGTGTCAGCTTTATATGTATTTCAAATAATGCGTTTTTTATAAAAACATCACATATATATTTACATGATTTAATTTTATATTATATGTCGTTGACTTTTGTTGTAACACGGTGATATAATTTTCTTATCAGTGAAAAGAGTACGTTGTACTCTTTTCGGTTGTTATCAAAGGAGGAAAAATAACATGGCTTTTTTTGATGAGTTATCTAAAAAGATTAACGGTGTAACTGCAACAGCTGCTCAGAAAACCAAAGAAATGAGTGAGGTTTCAAGGCTTAATGCAGCAATGAATGATGAAGAAACCAGGAAAAATAATGCGTACTATCAGATAGGCAGACTTTACTGTGAAAAACATAGTGAGGACTTCGAAGAAGGCTTTGAAGCTTTTATAAATGCAGTTAAGGAATCTGAAAACAGAATCAATGATATCAAGGCTCAGATTCGTGTGGTTAAGGGTATTTCCAGCTGTAAGAATTGCGGAGAGGACATTCAGCGCGGGGTTGCTTTCTGTAGCTCCTGCGGTACTCCTGTTTTACCTGTCGAGGTTGAAGTTAAGGTTGAGGTTGAACCTGAAACTATTACCTGTCAGAATTGCAATGCTACCGCCGCCAAGGGAATGCATTTCTGTACAAACTGCGGTTGTCCCTTTGGTGATGCTCAGGCGGAAACACCTCAGTTCGATCCTGTATCCGATATCGTAGCAGAGCCTCCGGTTTACGATGTACCTCAGGTTGATCCCTTCTCATCTATGGATATTGATATTGCAGATGCAACTAAGTTCGTAATGGAACAGGAAAAAATGATTGTTGACGATAGCAATCAGAATACATATACACCTGTTGAAGAGGTTCCGCAGAGCGAGGAAATGCGCTGCACTAATTGCGGTATGCTCCTTTCAGAGGGTATGATATTCTGCACTGAATGCGGAACAAAGGTGTAAGCTTTTGATATAATGTAGTTTATAAAATTAAAATCAGTCGGATTATATTTCGACTGATTTTTTATCGTACTTATTGATATTTCTTTATACGTATGATATCATATTATGAAATAGTGTAAAATACAGGAAAGGAGCTTTGGCAGTGGGAATTGAAATTTTATCCGATATCTGGCCTGACTGGTCTGTTGAGGAACGAATCGGCGAGGGTGCCTTCGGTAAGGTATATAAGGCCGTACGTAATGACAGTAATTTTACAACCTACGCCGCAATAAAGGTTATCAGCGTACCTAAAAGCGAATCTGAAGTTGAGTCCTTGCAGGCAGACGGAATCAGTCTTGTCGGAGCAAAATCTTATCTGCAGGGGATAGTCAGCGACTTTGTCAATGAAATCCGCCTTATGGAGTCGATGAAAGGTACCTCTAATATTGTATCTGTTGAGGATTACAAGGTTGTTGAGAGAAAAGAAGGTATCGGCTGGGATATTTTCATAAGAATGGAGCTTCTTACTCCTCTTGTGAAAAAGATTACACAGAGTCAGTTCACTGAAAGAGATGTAATAAAGCTCGGTATAGATATATGTTCAGCTCTCGAGCTTTGCTCAAAGGCTAATATAATTCACAGGGACATCAAGCCTGAGAATATATTTGTTTCCAATTTCGGAGACTATAAAATAGGTGACTTCGGAATTGCAAGACAGCTTGAAAAAACATGCAGCTCGCTTTCGTCAAAGGGTACATTCAATTACATTGCTCCTGAGGTTGCTAAGGGCGAAAAATATGATAGCCGTGTGGATATTTACTCTCTCGGTATCGTTCTCTATAAGCTTCTTAACAATAACCGACTTCCATTTATTCACCCTTATAAAGAACAGCTCAGCTATGCCGATAAAAAGCTTGCTGTCGACAGGCGTCTGTCAGGTCATCCTTTACCGCCTCCGGTTAATGCAAGTCAGGGGATGGCGGCAGTTATTGATATGGCGTGCAGATATAATCCTGACGAGCGTTTTTCTTCACCTACCGCTATGAAAAATGCCCTTATAAGACTGCTTAATCAGCCTTCCGTACCTATCGGTGTTCAGGATACTACCGATAAAATTCCGACAAATACAGAGGTGGTATATCCTCCTGCGAATACAAGCAAAAACTCAGGTAAGGGCTTGAAAGTGTTGATGATACTCATTGCTGTGATAGCAATTGCGGCTATACTTTTTGCAGCTTCTTCTCTTATGGGTGGGGATAAAAAGATAGAAAGTGCGGCTAAACCCGATAATACAACAGAATCTGTTGCTGAAGGAAGCAGATTTGATGTTGTTGAGCCCGACTATCGTTACAGTAATCCCTTGCTCCGCTATGTTGACGTGGATGATGAGTACGACGGTGATCCTCTCCGTATGAGAACAGGACCGGGTAAGGACGGTACTCAAGTGATATGCGAAATACCCGACGGCAACTATGTTTATATTTATGGCGGACTTGCGGAGAGAAACGATTGGGTTTATGTTGAGTTTCAGGGGAATTACGGTTGGGTACTTTCAAAGTATCTTCATAATGATCAACAATAAAAAACAGAGGCGTACTTAAAAGTACGCCTCATTTATTATCTCTGTATTTGATGATTGAAAATTATAATCTGAGAGCAAAATCGCTCATCATATCTGAAATCTTTATTTTCTGCGGACATACCTCTTCACAGCGTTTGCAACCTATACACGCATCGGGAGTCTTTTCATTTTCGAAAGAAAGTGAAGATGTATTTTCTTGGCCGAAGCAATACTCGTTGTATTTGCTGATGATTTCGGGTATATCAAGCTCCTTCGGACAGTAAGAGGTACAGTATCTGCATGCAGTGCAGGGGAGTGAGCCCTTTTTCTGCATTCTGTCTGCAATCTTCATAAGTGTATGCCATTCAGCCTTGTTAAGAGGCTTTTCGGTACTGAAGGTTTCTATGTTTTCGCTGAGCTGCTCAAAGTCGGACATACCTGAAAGGGTTACTACAACATTATCTACAGACTGAAGGAAACGGAATGCCCATGAAACATCGGTTTCGTTGGGTCTGTGAGCTGAAAGCATAGCGGAATATTTTTTGTCGAGCTTAGCAAGCTTTCCGCCTCTTACGGGCTCCATTACCCAAATGGGGATATTATATTTTTTAAGAGCTTCGAGCTGTCCCTTTGCATCCTGGGCAGACCAGTCAAGATAGTTGAGCTGTACCTGACAGAATTCCATTTCTTTTCCGTATTTTTCAAGGAAACGGTTAAGGTCTTTAAGATTTGCGTGAGTAGAGAAGCCAAGATGCTTGATTCTTCCTTTTTCTCTTTCTTTTATAAGATATTCAACGTCGCCGTATTTCTTATCTTCGTCGAGATAAGCGTCGATATTTGAGTCGCAGAGGCTATGTACGAGATAGAAATCGAAATAATCTACCTGCAGACGTTCGAGTTGCTTTGCGAAAATCTCTTCTGCTTTACCCATGTTTTTGGAGTCATAACCGGGAAATTTAGTTGCAAGATAAAAAGACTCTCGGGGATAATTTTTGAGAATGGTACCCATAACCGGCTCGGATTTACCTGAATGGTAGCCCCATGCAGTGTCAAAGTAGTTTATGCCCTTTTCAAAAGCATACTGCACCATTTCAGCGGTACGTTTTTCATTTATTTTTGAATCTATACCCAAAACTGTAGGAAGTCTCATACAGCCAAGGCCAAGCGCTGAGAGCTTTTTGCCCTTAAACTCTTTGTAAATCATATATTCACCTCATAAAGTTTTATTCTTAACAAGCAATATTATACGCTATCAGAAGCTATAAATCAAGTTGCTTTAAGTGTAATTATAACTAATTCTGCCTGATTGCAGAAGCGGAAGGGGATAACACTGTTTCCAAGTCCTGCGCTGACAATCATTGTTGTGTCATCTTCAATGAAAATTCCCTTATCGTACTCGGGAAAGAAGCCCTGACCGGGAGCGATAAATGCACCGATAAGCGGCAGTCTTATCTGTCCTGCGTGGGTATGTCCGCTGAGCACGAGATTTACACCGCACTGATGGTATACATCAAAGAATTCCGGTCTGTGTGAAAGAAGAAGGGTATAAAGCTCACTGTCTTCGGTGAGATGTCCTACTTTACTTTCAAATATGTAGTCTGCATCTGCAAAGTCCGGGTCTGAGACTCCCGCAAGAGTGATTGTATCTCCATTATGCACAATATCCGTCTTTTCGTCGGTGAGTACTGTTACACCTGTAGCCTTAAGCTTTGCTATAAAGGCCTCATACACCTCTTCCGAAAGCCAAGCCTCGTGATTACCCGAAACATAATAAGAGGGGGCAATTTTTACGGATTTTTCCGCGAAATCCAAGGCAACGGATAAATCAGTGTGTGATGAATCTACAAGGTCACCTGTGATTGCGATTATATCAGGCTCAGCTTTTTCGAGTGCGGATAAAAGTTTACTGTTGCCTTCACCGAAGGTAGCATTGTGAAGGTCAGATACCATTGCAATTTTAAAGCCGTCGAATCCGGTGGGAAGATTTTTATCATTTACAGTATATTCTGTTTTTTTAAAGCTCTTTGTGTCCCTTGCTGCTATTCCGAGTACCGTAATAAGAAGTGCCGTAACACAAAGGATAATAATAATCCTTCTCTTTTTCATAGCTTTCACCTCACTGGGATTATACCATAAGGCGGGGCTTGCGGTCAATTAAAAGAAAGCAGTCCGAAGGTACGGACTGCTCAGATTTATTTACTAAGGTATTTATCGATAGCTTCAGCGGCAGTTTTACCCGCACCCATTGCGGATATAACCGTAGCGGCACCTGTAACTGCGTCACCGCCCGCATATACACTGCTTCTGGAGGTAAGACCGTCCTCATTTACAATAATACCGCCTCTTGAGTTAACCTCAAGACCATCTGTTGTGGATTTGATAAGCGGGTTGGGAGATGTACCGATAGACATAATAACGGTGTCAACCTCAATTTCGTACTCGCTGCCTTCAATCTCAACGGGACGGCGACGGCCTCTTTCGTCGGGCTCGCCAAGCTCCATTTTTATAAGTCGCATACCCTTTACAAAGCCATTCTGCGGGTCGCGGGGATCATCGGGATTGTTGTATCCGAGAATCTCAAGAGGTGCGCAAAGAAGTGAAAATTCAATGCCCTCCTCGATAGCGTGCTCTACCTCTTCAAGTCTTGCAGGGAGCTCCTCCATAGAGCGGCGGTAGATTATATATACCTTCTCTGCACCGAGACGAAGAGCTGTTCTTGCGGCATCCATAGCAACATTACCGCCACCTACAACTGCAACGTTACCTCCCTTCATAATAGGCGTGGTTGAGTCATCACGGTAGGCCTTCATAAGGTTGCTTCTTGTAAGAAACTCGTTGGCGGAATAAACACCCTTGAGGCTTTCACCGGGGATTCCCATAAAATTGGGAAGACCTGCACCTGAGCCGATGAAAATTGCTTCAAAGCCCATATCGAAAATTTCATCAACAGTAAGGGTTTTACCGATAACTACATTGGTTTCTATTTTTACGCCTAATTTTTTAAGAGTATCAACCTCTTTAGCGACAATTGTCTTAGGAAGACGGAATTCGGGGATACCGTAAACAAGAACACCACCCGCAACGTGAAGAGCCTCAAATACGGTTACCTCATAGCCCTTTTTAGCAAGGTCACCCGCACAGGTAAGACCTGAGGGACCTGAGCCGACAACGGCTACCTTGTGACCGTTTGAGGAAAGAGAAGAGGGGACATCTACGCTGAAGGTGTTGTGCCAATCGGCAACAAAACGCTCGAGTCTTCCGATGCCTACGGATTCGCCCTTTATACCGCGTACGCATTTTGATTCGCACTGCTTTTCCTGGGGGCAGACTCTACCACATACAGCGGGGAGTGATGATGAAGCTGAAATTATTTCATAAGCCTTCTCAAATTCACCTTTTTTGATTTCTTCAATAAAATCAGGGATACGTATTTTGACGGGACAACCATCTACGCAAGGCTTGTTTTTACAGTTAAGGCAACGCATTGCCTCGTCAATAGCGGTTTCTTCACTATAACCGAGAGCTACCTCGTCAAAGTTATGTGCACGTACGGAGGGCTCCTGAGTAGGCATAATATTCCTCTCGGGAGTCATATTTGCTTTTGCCATTTCAGTTTACCTCCTTATTTAAAAGGTTACAAGTGTCCTCGTAGCTGTGACGCTCAAAGTCGTTGTACATTCTGCTTCTTGACATTGCCTCATCGAAATCAACCTCATATCCGTTGAAATCGGGACCGTCAACACAAGCAAACTTTGTTACTTTTTTGCCGTCTATATTAAGAGTGAGTCTGCAACCGCCGCACATGCCTGTGCCGTCAATCATAATGGGATTCATGGAAACAGTAACAGGTATACCGTAAGGTCTTGCTGTCTCAGTTACGAAATTCATCATAATAAGAGGACCGATAGTGATAATCATATCGAAGCTTTCGCCATTTGAGAGCATTTCCTTAAGAGGCTCTGTGACATTACCTTTTCTTTCGTATGAGCCGTCATCGGTCATAATAACAAGCTTATCAGAGAAGGAGCGGAATTCATCCTCAAGAATAACGATATCCTTGCTCCTGAAGCCGATTATGCTTGTAACCTCAGCACCCATATTGTGGAGTGCTTCAGCAATGGGCATGGCAATAGCACAGCCCACACCGCCGCCGATTACGCATACCTTCTTAAGATCTTCAAGCTCGGACGCAATACCGAGAGGGCCGACGAAATCCTGAATATATTCACCCTCTTGCTTAAGGCTGAGGCTTTTAGTGGTAGCACCTGCAATCTGAAAAATGATTTTTACCGTACCGCATTCAGCGTCTGTGCCCGCAACAGTGAGAGGGATTCTTTCACCGTCCTCATCAACTCTGAGGATAATAAACTGACCCGGTTTTGCTTTTCTTGCAACCAGGGGAGCGGTAATATGCATCTCAATTACATTTGCATTGAGACTTTTCTTTTTAGCAATTCTGTACATTTGAATTCTCCGTTCAAAAAAGGCCGAAGAGCCTAATTAAATCTGTATATGAGTTTACATAAAAAATTAACTTATATTTTAACATATACTTTGTCTTTTGTCTATATCCGAAAGGAAAAATATAATGTTATATTATGTAAGGAAAAACTCAGCAGACCGTTATCTGCTGAGTGATTATCAATTAAAGAAGCTCAGAGTTATAAATGGCTCTTTCTCCACCTATAAACTTCGGTCTTGTACGTGCGGCAACAACTATTGCTTCGCCTATTTTATTGTTTTTGAGTCTTAAGGGTACAGCGACCTTTTTAAGGTGCATACCGATAAGTGTAAGACCTATATCGAGACCCGCATCAGCTTTGATTTCTTCAAGCGCAACGGGCTCTTTGAATCCGTGATAAGCATGAGTTGCAAGAGAGCCGCCCGCTTTCGGCTGAGGTACTACATTTACAGCTTCAGAGAATGGGGCTGTTTTGCGCTCAGTAATCACTGCGCGGTTAAGATGCTCACAGCACTGTATCGCAAGATGGATACCCTTACTTTGGGTATAATCATAAAGAGCTCTGAATATTTCACCTGCAACCTCATAGTTTGAATCAGTGCCGATAACAGAGCCAACAACCTCGCTTGTTGAGCATCCTACAATTACAGTATTACCTTCTTTGAGTTTTGCTTTTTCGCAAAGCTCATTTATTGCTTCACTTGTTTGTTCGTATATTGATTTAATCACAGCTATACCTCATTTCGTATTGCAGATAATACCGTACTTTCAAAATTAAGTACCTTTAAAAAGGGGAGATAAAAAACAAACTCAGCAACCTTTTGGCTACTGAGTTCTTGGTGCGAGAGACGGGACACGGCTTTGCTACGCAAATCCTGCATCCTTGTCGACCCAACGCTCCGCGCTCGGTACCCGACTTCGGATTTCGAAGCTAAAAACAATCCGCCGGATTGTTTTCTTAACGCTTCTCACCCTCTTAGGCTTCAAGTCCCTTTTCTTTTTTTAAAAGGGGAGGTAAAAAACAAACTCAGCAACCTTTTGGCTACTGAGTTCTTGGTGCGAGAGACGGGACACG
>JAFZFT010000160.1 GCA_017555765.1 Clostridia bacterium
AGGCACCAAAAAATATGCGGATGTAGCTCATCTGGTAGAGCGCCACCTTGCCAAGGTGGTGGTAGCGAGTTCGAGCCTCGTCATCCGCTCCATATGGTACCATAGCCAAGTGGTAAGGCCACGGTCTGCAAAACCGTTATTCCCCAGTTCAAATCTGGGTGGTACCTCCATAATTAACGCCTAAAAAGGCAACAAACCTTGAAACCCCTTGATTTTACAAGGGGTTTCGGTGTTTTTATGACTCAAAATAAGCGTTTCATTTCAAGGCAACAAAATGACCGTTTTTGAGGCCTGTGGGGATATGAACTCGTACAAGTTCAAACAATTTAATATAAATATACCTTAAGACCGATTTTTTCAAGATTAATGATTGAAAAGCTCGGTCTTTTTTTATTGCCAAAATTTAATAGTGATACATAGCCGTTACTGTAAAAAGTAGCGGCATTTTTTATTTAAAAAATTTGCGAACAAGGAGGTAAAAATAATGTTCAAAAAAATCAAAGGGCTTTAGGTAAAGTGAAGTCACCCTCAAAAAAAATAATACAAGGAGGAAAAACAAATGATTCACGGTTTACTTGTCTTGCCCGGTCTTTACACAGCGGCATTTCTCCATATCATTGCGGCGATTGCAAACTTCATCGGAGGCTAATGTATGGCAGAGAATGAAATGCTTACTGATGTGCCATTAACACAAATCCGAGATTTTCTTCATCATCCCTATCTCGTTAAAGATGATGAAAGCATGGATGAGCTTGTTGAAAGCATCAAGGAAAGAGGCTTGATACAGCCGGTTATCATAAGACCTGTTGAAGACGGAATGTATGAAATGGTGTCAGGGCACAGACGAAAAAGAGCTTTTGAAATTGCAGGGTATGATAAAATACCCGCAAGAGTAAAAGAAATGTCAAGAGATGAGGCGATATTATCAATGGTGGACAGTAATCTTCAAAGAGAAACAGTTTTACCCTCGGAAAAAGCAAGGGCGTATAAAATGAGGCTTGATGCTTTAAGGCGCCAAGCAGGAAGACCAACAAAGAATAATTCGGACCCGACGGGACCGAATTTAACAGGAATACGCTCGAATACTGAATTGGCTACTGAGGTAAAAGAAAGTGAAACACAGATTAAAAGATATATCCGCTTGAATTATCTTGTACCCGAAATGCTTGACCTTGTTGATGAAGGTAAAGTAGCAATGCGGCCAGCGGTTGAAATATCATACTTACCCGAAGAAATACAATATGACCTTTTGGAAGCTATGGAGTACAACGAAGCAACCCCGTCTCATGACCAAACCATCCGTATGCGAAAGGCATATCAGGAAGGTAAACTTACAGCAGAGGTTGTAGAAAATATTATGGAAGAGCCTAAACCAAATCAGAAGGAAAAATCACCTTTCAGAGATAAGCGCATAGAAAGTGCCATCCCGAAAGGCGTACCCAAAGAGAAATACTGTGATTTTGTTATCAAGGCTATCGAGTTCTATAACCGATATTTAGAAAGAGTAAAAGAAAACCGTTCAAGGTAATCTTTTACTCTTATTTTTATTTAAAAAAAGAAAGGATAATTTTTTTATGAACATCAAAGTAGAAATCAAGAAAACCTTTAAGGGCGAAAGACCTGTAAAGGCATTTGCCGACGTTGTGATTGACGGCAGTATGGTCATTCACGGTGTCGCAGTTATCGAGAAGGACGGCAATAAGCTCGTTTCCATGCCCTACAAGAAATGGAAGACAGGCGAAGGTGAGCTTCGTCGCAGTGACATTGCCCATCCCATCACAACAGAAACCCGTAAACAGATTTCCGATGCGGTACTTGCCGCTTATGAAATCGCAACAGATGAAAAATTCAATTAAATCTCAGGAGGTATTTATTTATGTTTAAGAAAATCAAGTCATTTTTCAAAGGTGTTTCATCAAAGGCAAAGTCAGCCTATGAAAACACAGAAGCAGTCATCAAGGCAAAGGTCATCAGACTCGTTGCCGGAACCCGTGCCGAAGCCTACGTCGATACAGGTGTAAAAATCCTTATCGCAGTCGTTGTCGGTGCTCTCGTTCTTACACTCATCTACGGTCTGTTCAACACAGTCATCATGCCCACGGTTGAAACAAGGGTTGAAGGTCTGTTCAACTACGCCGGTTAAAAAATCCAAGGAGGTAATTCAATATGTTTAAGAAAATCAAGTCATTCGTAAAGGGAGTTTGTTCAAAAGCAAAGTCAGCCTATGAAAATACCGAAGCCAAAATCAAGGCAAAGGTTATCAAGCTTCTCATCGGTATCCGTGCCGAGGCTTATGTTGATACAGGTGTGAAAATCCTTATCGCAGTTGTTGTCGGTGCTCTTCTTCTCACTCTTCTCTACGGTCTGTTTAATGCAACCATTATGCCCGCCGTCGAAACGAGAATCGGTGAGCTTTTCAACTACGCAGGTTAAATAAATTTTTAGGAGGTAATTCAATATGTTTAAGAAAATCAAGTCATTTTTCAAAGGTCTTTGTTCAAAGACAAAGGCAGCCGCTAAAAGCACAGAGGCTGTCATCAAAGCAAAGGTTATAAAGCTCCTCGTTGGCATCCGTGCCGAGGCTTATGTCGATACAGGTGTGAAAATCCTTATCGCAGTTGTTGTCGGTGCTCTTCTTCTCGGCGGTCTCTACGCTCTGTTCAACACAACGATTATGCCCACGGTAACACAGAAGATTCAGGAACTCTTTAACTACACAGCTTAAAAAAATATTTTTCAGGAGGTAATTTAATATGTTTAAGAAAATCAAGTCATTTTTCAAAGGTGTTTCATCAAAGGCAAAGTCAGCCGCAAAGAGTACAGAGGCTGTCATCAAGGCAAAGGTCATCAAGCTCCTCGTCGGCATCCGTGCTGAGGCTTATGTCGATACAGGTGTGAAAATCCTTATCGCAGTTGTTGTCGGTGCTCTTCTTCTCGGCGGTCTTTACGCTCTCTTTAACACAACGATTATGCCCACAGTTACTCAGAAGATTCAGGAACTGTTCAACTACGCAGGCTAACGGTACTTAAAATTTTCAGGCGGAGTGGTTTAAAAGTGGCTGCTCCGCCACTTTTTTTCAAAGGAATGAAAAACAATGATAAATACAAGCTTAATTAACCCTATGTATCCTATTCTCCCTTTAGGGAATGTACCGGGTGTAGCTTACTCGGATAAAGAAACTTTGTTTAACTTTATTGCTTCACTCGCATATCTGACGCTTATCCATCTGGTGATGAGATTAGCTGTTAAGAAGGTACCTGAATACAAAAAGGAAAACAAGAAAGAAATGATTGTCTGCCACATCATTACGGCAGGTGTATCTCTTGCTATGCTCCTTATGTTAGGTTTGTCGGATATGCTTATAAAAGGAACTGTGTTCTACCTTATTCTTCTTTACTCATCACTTTC
>JAFZFT010000161.1 GCA_017555765.1 Clostridia bacterium
AGGCGGGGAGTCATAACAACGTGCTCACATTTCTGACACTTGAGCTTGAAGTCCATTCCCGAGCGGATAACCTCGAAGGTGTTACAGCCGCAAGGGTGATTCTTTTTCATTGTAAGAATGTCGCCTACCTGAATATCCATTGTTTGTCCTCCTTTTTTAAAATGCAGAATGCAGAGTGCAGAATGCAGAATTGTGGTCGCAACCATGGTTCAATGCGCAATTCGCAATTCGCAATGCGCAATTGTGGTCGCAACCGACCGTGTATGTGGTTTTTAAGTTGTACCTGCGTAAGATAGGTTTAATAAAACGGTAAGAGTGTTAATAATAAAAATAAACCTTAGGGTTTGATGTTATCAATCCGCGCGGGAGTAAATTTCCGCAATATCCCTTTCGGGCGCGCGGTGTTCCTCACGGGGCGGGTGAAGCCTTACTGTAACCGAGCTGTTCCCCGCGATTGCGTTACAATGCTCCGTAGGAGCCACTGCTATCTCGGCTCCCTTGAAAGGGGAGCTGTCATCCGAAAGGATGACTGAGGGGTTTCGCGCATTGCGAATCGCGCATTAATAATAAAAGTATAGCATAAATTACGGCATAATATCAATGATATGTGCCAAAAATTATAAATAAATCGAAAAAAATAAGCATATAGATAAAAATATAATCGTATGACAGAAAGGGTTTTGAAAATGAAAAAGTATTTTCCTGAAAACTATCTGATTGCTACCAACGAAAACAGAAATCTGCTTTCCTCGGTGGCATCAATCAAAGAGGCCTGCTACAGCGGCAGAATTGTGGAGGTAAGAGCCACAGTCTGCGACAAGGACCACAACCTTCACGTTGATTTAGGAGTAATGAAGGGCATTATCCCGAGGGATGAGGGTGCAATCGGCATCGATGATGGCTCTGTACGTGATATTGCAATTATCTCCCGTGTGAATAAGCCTGTTATGTGCCGCATCACCGACTTCACCACCGACGAAAAGGGAGAAACAATCGCCCTGCTTTCGAGAAAAAGTGTTCAGCTCGACTGTATGCGGGATTATATCTCAAAGCTCACTCCCGGCTGTGTTATTGATGCGGTCGTAACCCATATGGAGGCCTTCGGTGTCTTTGCCGACATCGGTGCGGGTATCTCCGCTCTTATGCCCATTGATTCAATCTCCGTTTCGAGAATTCCCCATCCGAGTGCGAGATTTACTCCCGGTCAGAAGATAAAGGCGGTAGTAAAAAGCATTGACGAAAACGGCAGAATCACTCTCAGCTACAAGGAGCTTCTCGGTACATGGGAGGAGAATGCGGCTCTCTTCAAGGCGGGAGAAACAGTGCCGGGTATTGTCCGCTCTGTTGAAAGGTACGGAATTTTCGTTGAGCTGAAGCCTAACCTTGCGGGTCTTGCCGAGTACGTGCCCGGTGTTGTACCCGGTCAGCACGCCAGCGTATATATAAAGAATCTCATCCCTGAGAGGATGAAAATCAAGCTCATCATCGTTGACTCCTTCGATGCACAGTACCCTAACGAGGAGGTCACATACTATAACAACAGTGATTTCATTGACCGCTGGGTATATTCTCCCGAGGGCTGCGAAAGAAAAATTGAAACGGTTTTTTCAGACTATGAGTTGACGGAAGAAGCAATTTGATATACAATAGTATCATCACGTTAAAAGGACGGCGAAAAATATGAAGATTAAGGAAATAATGAGAAAGCGTAACCATTCAATAAAGTTTGCGGCAGTACGCGGTGTTGCTTCTGCTGCCACTGCGGCGGCGGATATGCTCTGTGCACCTCCCGATTTAAGCAAGGCAAAGAAGGTGCTTTTCGTACAGCCCCACCCCGATGACAATCAGATAGGTGCAGGCGGTACAATTGCGTGGCTGCGCTCCCTCGGAGTAGAGGTTTACGAGCTTACCGTAACCGACGACAGATATGCAGTACCCGAATACATCGGTAAGGAAAACGCAATCCAGACTCTCAGACAGAGAGAGGCACTTGCCGCTCAGGCGATGCTCGGTATGAAAAATGCGGGCTTCCTCGGCTTTGCAGATAAAAACGACAACACAGAAAGGGAAATTTCTCTTAAAATCCTCGAGGTTATAAGAAAAATCAAGCCCGATTACGTACTCACCGTAGACCCTAACCTTGCTACTGAATGCCACAGTGACCATATCAAGGTAGGTAATGCTGTTAAGTTTGCCTGTATGGATGCACTGTGTAATTTCTATCCCGAATTCAAGGACGGCGGACTCCGTGACGATGCGTGGTCAGTAAAGGGTATCGGCTTCTACTACACCGACAAGCCCAACACCCTCGTTGATATTACTGATTTTGAAGAGCTTAAGATGGAAAGCATCAAGTGCCACAAATCTCAGGCAGAGCCTACTCTTCTTGCGGCTATGCTTTTACAGCATCAGATGTACGCAGAGGGTACCTGCTTCAAGGCAGCTGAGCCTCTCCGTCTTCTCACAAACCTTCAGATGCACTGCTTCAACCTCCCCGTGGAGTAAGAGCAATGCACAATGCGCAATTCGCAGAACCCTCCCGTCACCCTTCGGGTGCCACCCTCCCTTTCAAGGAGGGCAAGTTTAAGGTTTGCACCTTCGGTGCTACTACATCGCAATTGCGGGCACAGCTTGATAAAGGAGTAAGCATCAGACCGCCAAGAAAAAATGCAAAACAAAGGGTTACTTCGTAAAAATGCAGAATGCAGAATGCAAAATGCAGAATGAAGGGTCACTTCGTTCCGAATAATCCGCTTTAACGGCAATTAAGAAACAGCCTTCTCCCCGCCAAATTCAAGAATAAACCTCAAGGTTTATTTTTATTAAATCTTTTACTGTTTCATAAAACCTATCTCACGCAGGTAGTATCTTAATGCTTAACACATGGTCGGTTGCGACCACAATTTTGCATTTTGCATTTTAAAAAAGGTCGCCTGCTACAAAACCGATAATCAGAAAAGGAAAAGGAATGTTAAAATGAAAATAGTATACGAAACAAACACAGGCTCATCACAGCAATATGCTGAGC
>JAFZFT010000162.1 GCA_017555765.1 Clostridia bacterium
CAGATTGCCCGCCCTCCGTTTGCAGTTTCCGCAGCGGGCAAAGTTTTGTTTTACACAGTGCTTTACGGAATTGTTATTCCAAGCTTTTGTTATAGTGCTTCCTCACAGCGACCGAGCCGTCCCCTTCAGGGGAAGGTGGGTTTTGCGAAGCAAAAGTCGGAAGGGGCAAACCTGTTATCTCATCCTCGCTTCAACCACGGGCAACACCTTCCTGCCTTATCCCTCGTTTCACCGTGTGACTACTGGCTACTGGCTACTGGCTACTGACTACTCAAAACGGTTACTGACTACTGAAAAAAGCACCCTTTCGGGTGCTTTTTCTTACTTATTCTGTGCCTTGTAATAATTCATAAGGCAGCCCTCGAGGATGATTGTCTTCTCTTCCTCGGTAAGGCCCTTGACATAAAGAGTGATGTCCTCAACACCGTTTTTGGTGATAACCTTAGCGGGGATTTCCTCCTTGCCTGTCTTGATGGCGTGTCTGATTCCGGGCACGAAAACATAGTCGCCGTGGGAGTAGTTGAACTCTCTGTCCTTATCAATTGTGAAGGGGAGAATACCCCAGTTGATGCAGTTGCTTCTGTAACGCTTGGTTGCGAATTCGTAGCAGATGTTTGCAAAGCCGCCGAGCACCTTCTGACAGGAGGCTGCCTGCTCTCTTGCTGAGCCGTCGCCGGGCTTTGATGCGAATACGCATGAGCCGAACTGAGTATGCTCTGCAATCTTTTCGGGTACGGTTGTAACCTTTGAGAGTGCCTCGAGTACCTCTGTGCTTGAGTTGTCCTTGCGGCGCTTAGCTTCCTCAGTGGCAACTGCCTTTGCTCTTGGTACATAGTCGGGCTCACGTCTTGAAAGGGCAAACTCTGCGAGCTTGAGGGGGTTTGAACGGTAGGATGATGTCTCACCCGAGGGGATAAGCTCATCGGTGGTGGTAACATCATCGTGGATTACGCATGCAAGCTTGAGAAGAAGGTTGTCTGAAAGCTCGTACATAGCGGGCCAGTCTGTGATGTTGGGACCGAGCTTGAGCTCATAGTCACTGTCAGCCTTGCCGAAGCCCTGATACACTCTCTTTTCGTATACGCCCTTGTCGAAGGTGTATTCCTTGTTGTATTCGGGAATTTCAACGTCGGTTGCGGCGGTGAGTACGCCCTTGTTGAGTGCGGTTGCGGCAATTGAACGGGCATCAACGAGTGCAACGGATGCAAGCTGACCGTCACCGGGCTTACTGCCTTCTCTGTTGGGGAAGTTACGGGTTGTGTGTCTGATTGAAAGTCCGTTGTTAGCGGGTACATCACCTGCACCGAAGCAGGGACCGCAGAAGCAGGGCTTGAAGAGTGCGCCCGCCTCAAGAAGCTTTGCCTGTACTCCGTTCTTGATAAGTGCAAGGTTTACGGGTACGCTTGAGGGATATACTGAAAGGCTGAAGTAGCCGTCGCCCGTACTCTTGCCGTCGAGAATTGAAGCGGCTTCGCAGATGTTTTCAAACATACCGCCGGCACAGCCTGCGATGATACCCTGATCGATGTAGATTTTGCCGTCACGTACCTTGTCACGGAGCTTGAAGTCTACCTTGTCACCGAACTGAGCCTTTGCAGCCTTCTCAACATCGTAAAGAATATCGGGATTCTGCTGAAGCTCGTGGATGGTGTATGCGTTTGAGGGATGGAAGGGAAGAGCAATCATGCTCTCAAGCTTACTAAGGTCGATTCTGATTGCCATATCGTAGTAAGCTACATCCTCGGGGGTAAGCTTTTTGTAGTCAGCGGGTCTGCCGTGGATTGTATAGAAATCCTTAACCTTGTCGTCGGTCTCCCAGATTGATGAAAGACAAGCGGTTTCAGTTGTCATAACGTCGATGCCGATACGGAAATCCATTGAGAGATTTTCAACGCCGGGGCCTACGAATTCGAGCACCTTGTTTGTAACAAGAGCATCCTTGAATACTGCGCCGCAAAGAGCGATGGCAACGTCGTGAGGTCCAACGCCCGGCTTGGGAGCATTTTCAAGGTAAACAAGGACAACCTCGGGAGGATTTACGTCCCATGTGTTTGAAAGAAGCTGCTTTGCAAGCTCGGGACCGCCTTCACCTACACCCATCGTACCGAGTGCACCGTAACGGGTATGGCTGTCGGAGCCGAGAAGCATATTGCCGCACTTTGACATCATTTCACGTGCGTACTGATGAATAACCGCCTGATTTGCGGGCACGTAGATACCGCCGTACTTTTTAGCGGCTGAAAGACCGAACACGTGGTCATCCTCGTTGATTGTGCCGCCGACTGCACAAAGTGAGTTGTGGCAGTTTGTAAGAGCATAGGGAATGGGGAACTTTGTAAGTCCGCTTGCTCTTGCGGTCTGGATGATGCCTACATAGGTAATATCGTGAGAGATGAGTGAATCGAATTTGATTCGCATTTTCTCATCCTCGGGTCTTGTGTTGTGTGCGTTAAGGATGGAGTAGGCGATAGTGCCGTTTCTGTCCTCACGGGGAGAAAGCCCCATTTTTTCAAGCTGAGCCTTCTGCTCTTCTTTTGTACCGTTAATGAGTGTTCTGCCCTTTACGAGATGAACACCGTTTTTGATGATTTCAAGCATTTATATCTTCCTTTCTTTAATGCGCGATTCGCAATGCGCGATGCGCAATCGCGGGTCAGATTTTGTGAATTAATGAGTAGGATGCCGCCAAGACAGGTGAATTATTCCTGCTTTTGAGCTTTTGTTATAGACATCAGTATTTTAGTTACACGTTTACAATCTTCGTAAATACTGGTGAAATGTGTAGTTTCAATATATTCGCTTTCGTGAAGCAATTCAAGCCAATATAAAGTCTCTTCAGCTTCTTTCAGTGCTATATTCATTTTTGCATAAAAGTCGGCATCACTCTGACCTCTTATAGCTTCACGGACATTTGCGCCTATACTTGTTCCTGAACGGAGAATCTGCTTTGATAAAACAAACTCTTTGTGCTCGGAGGTTAAATATTTATAAAGCTTAATAATTCTTAAGGCAAGGCTTTTGCTTTTATCTGCAATAAGATTATATTCTTTCATATTTTAAACTCCTTTTATATGAAAGTTTTTTTGGGGGGCGGGCAGGGCATAAATCATTACCGCACTTTATCCCGCGATTGCGCATCGCGAATTGCGCATTGCGCATTAACAGAATTTACCTGCGGTAAATTCTGTTGATCTCCCTGAAATAAGCCTCATCTATTCCGTCGAGTCCCTGCTGACCGATGCGGAAGGACCAGTTTTTTTCGCTTGTGCCGGGGATGTTCATTCTCGCATCCTTGCCGTAGCC
>JAFZFT010000163.1 GCA_017555765.1 Clostridia bacterium
AAATCGGAAGCGGCGAAATAGTATATCAGAATCCGTATTCACGGTATCAGTATTATGGTAAACTGATGGTTTCGAGTGTTACCGGCTCAGCTTATGCGACTATGGGTGAAAAGAAGGTCCTTACAGATGTTGATTTGGTGCACAGTACTCAAAGACACCCGTTGGCAGGTCCATTCTGGTTTGAGCGCATGAAGAAAGAGAAGCTCCCTCAGATCAGAAGGGGTGCGGCTAAATACTCAGGAGGTACACCTATAAGATGAATGTTATTGAATGTGTCAGAAACACCGTGAGCAGATTTGATAAGATATCAAAGATATGTGATGCGGTGCACGTTGACTTTACCGATGCCGAGGCTACAAGCTACGGACTGTCGCCGACCGGTGATGCTCTCATAAATGAGAATATTCTCGGTGATCAGATAAGACAGCATACCTTTATCCTTTATGCGGTTTATCAGTCTCTCAACGATTACGACAGACTGAGCAACAGCGGTGTTCTGCTTGAGCTTCAGCAGTGGCTTGAAAAACAACAGGATGCAGAACTGTCGGTTGAAATCGACGGAAAAACACATAAAGGAAAGCTTAACAAGCTTATTCCTTCCAACGGGATGATATATTCAATTCCCGATGAAAATTTAAATGAAAATGTGCGGTATCAGCTTCAGATTACCGCAGAATACACTATTTTTAATGAGGAGGTATAAAACTCTATGGCAGATAATACTGTGAAAAAACTCAAGAGAAGTGCTCTTGCCCATTATCTGGATACCGGCTTTGATACGAGTAAAGAAGCTTCAGCAGCAGACTGGTTCCTTGTCGGCAAAGACGTTGAGGATATGAGCATCAATCTCAATCCGTCAATTACTACCAAGAAAAACATTCTTGATGAAACCAGTGTCAGCGATGAAGGCTACGAGCCCTCTGCAGATGTTGATACATACTATGCAGATCCTTCTGACGGAGCTTTTTATGAAAAGCTCAAGGCTATTGCAATGGACCGCCTTACGGGTGATGCCTGTAAAACAAGGGTGCTTGAGGTTCTCGTTGACAGAAAAGCCGCTCCCTTCGATGCATGGATCGAGGATGTTGTTGTGAAGCCTCAGTCCTACGGCGGCGCCCAGGGCGGAGTGAGAATTCCCTACCAGATTGCTTTTTGCGGCAACAGACAGAAGGGCACCGTAACTCTTACCGATAAAAAGCCCACTTTTACCGTTGCCACACAGACCGCAAGCGAATGATTTAATGCCCTCTTGTCAATCAAGGGGGCTGTTTTATTGAATAGGAGTGATTCTTTTGAAATCAATTAACTTTAATACCGGCATAAAGGAATATGCAGTTAACGGTGATGAAAACAACTGTATCAGAATCAATATTTCAGATATGAACATAGCCGCCAGATTCAAAGAGTGTGCGAATATGTTTGATGAAATACAGGCTGATATAAACGAAAACGGAAAGCCCTCTCCCGAAAAGCTTTCTGAATATGATAAGATAGTAAAAGCAAAGATAGATTACATCTTTGACTCTGATGTGTCTTCTCACGCTTTCGGCGGTATGAATTGTCTTTCACCTGTGGGTGGCGGTCAGCTTCTCTTTTCTGCTTTCCTCAATGCATTTATGGATCTTATCAAAGATGATATAAAGGCTTTTAAGGCTGAAAGCGGCAAGGCTGCAGTTGCGAAATACATGCCGCCCGAAAAGAAAACAACCGATAAAAAGAGAAGTGGCAGCATTGATTTGTCAAAGCTGACTCCTGAACAGCTCGCTTATCTGGAGACACTCGGGAAATGATAGGTATATTACCGAAATCGCTTGAAGTGGGAGACAGAGAATACGAAATAAGGAGCGATTTCAGAGATATACTTCGTATTTATTCTGCCTTTCAGGATGAAAGCCTTACTCCTCGTGAAAAGGCCTATATCTGCCTTGCAAATCTGTTTCCCGATGTAAAAGAAATCCCGCAAGAGGATATGCAGGAGGCTGTTGATAAAGCCTATTGGTTTGTTGGCGGTGGAAAAGCACCTCATGCAGAGCCAGAAAAAGAGAAGCTTATAGACTGGCAACAGGACGAAAGTATAATCTTCCCGGCGGTAAACAAGGTTGCAGGAACAGAAGTCAGAGAAACTGATTATATGCACTGGTGGACTTTCCTCGGACTATTCGGAGAAGTTGGAGACGGTCTTTTCTCTGCTGTTGTAAACATAAGGCGCAAGAAAGCTCAAGGAAAGTCTCTTGATAAGCACGAAAAGGAATTTTACAAGAAAAACAGACACTTGATAGATATAAAAACTCCTGAAGATATCGAGGCGGAGGCAGAACTTAACAAAGTTCTCTCTGAGCTGATTGAGGAGTGATTTTTTATGAAAAAATACTGCTGCAAGAAATGCGGGAGAATTCTTTTTGAAGGCTTTTTTTGCGGCATCATAAAAATAGTTTGCCGTAAGTGTAAAACGGTAAATACTTACGAAAACAATTAAATCTGCACAGCGTACCGAGCGTACCCGCAGTTTTAGGCGACAGCCTGAAAGGAGTGGGTACGAATGGCTGTTGACGGATATTTGAATTTTAATACAAAAATAGATACAAACGGTTTCAATAGCGGAACAAAGCAGATTTCAAGCGGTGTATCCTCTATGAAATCAATGTTCTCAAAACTGGGAAAAACGATAGTTGCCGCCTTTGCGGTTGATAAGCTTGTTGATTTCGGTAAACAGGCCGTTGAAATGGCTTCAGACCTTCAGGAGGTACAGAACGTTGTAGACGTGTCTTTTGGCTCAATGTCTTCCAAAATGGAAGAGTTTGCCGATATAGCCATAGAAACATACGGTATATCAAAGCTGACGGCAAAACAGACAGGCTCCACCTATATGGCGATGGCTAAAGGTATGGGAATTGCTCAGGAAGCGGCATCAGATATGTCATTGGCTCTTACCGGACTGTCTGCGGATATGGCGTCTTTTTACAATAAAGACCAGGCAACAACTGCAACTGCGCTGAATTCAGTATTTACCGGTGAAACTGAAACGCTGAAGCAGTTCGGTATAGTAATGACCGAAACTAACCTGGAAGCCTTTGCTTTGAGTCAGGGTATTACAAAAGCCATAGATGATATGAACCAGGCGGAAAAGGTACAGCTAAGATACGCCTATGTAATGCAGCAGACTGCTTTAGCTCAGGGCGACTTCGCACGTACTTCTGACGGTTGGGCTAATCAGACCCGTATCCTTTCGGAACAGTGGAAGGAGTTTATGGGGATTGTCGGACAGGCTCTGATGCAGATTCTTTTGCCTGCAGTACGTATTCTGAATCAGGCAATGGGTTCACTGATTTCAGTGGCTCAGAGCGCTCTGCAGACATTGTCTGACATATTTGGTTGGGAGCTTGAAAACAATTCCGCAAATGCTGTTGAAGGTATAAGTGATGCCTTGAGCGGTGCGGTTGATGAGCAGGAGGCGCTTACTGAGGCTGCCGAAGAATATAAAAATCAGCTTATGGGATTCGATAAGATAAATAAGCTTTCGGATTCTGATGATAAAGATGATTCGGACGGTTCTTTTGACAGCATTTCAGTAAATTACGGCTCGGGAACTGCATTGAATGTTGACACTTCTTCCGCTGAAGCCGAGTTGAGCGGATTTGCCGGAAAAGCTGCAGATATAGCAGACAGCATCAAAGAATATTTCGATGTAAATTTCAGCGAATCCTGGAAAGATATCTGGGGCGGATTGAAAGAGGAAACCTTTGAGCTGTTTGATACCTTCGAGGATATTTTTTCAGACATAAAGAGCCTGGGAGCACCCCTCAAGAAGTATTTCAAAGGTGAATTTACAAGCTTTATAAGTACCAGTTTTGCGGAAGTAGGCAATATTGCAGTCGGTCTTTTCGATACCTTTAATACGGTGTTTTCAGACATATGGAATCTTGCCGTATTCCCGATGGTAAGCAGCTTTATTGAAAACGGACTTCCCACTCTTACTGAGTTCTGTGAAGGTGCTGTCTCCCTTTTCGGTACTCTTTTTGATGAAGCTAAAGAAATTTTTGACCTGCTGTGGAATGATGCGGTTGCTCCTGTTCTGACCTTTGTTTCGGATTTGTGGGATGACCTGATGCAGTCAATATCCGATGCTTGGGAAAAGTGGGGCGAGCCTATTTTCGAAGGTCTTGAACAGGCAATATCGGAAACGGGAGAAATATTTCAGACACTTTGGGATACAACCTTAAAGCCCGTATGGGATAACCTTATGGATATAGTCGACGAGGTGTGGGATGAGCATCTTAAGCCTTTCGTCGATAATTTTCTTGACCTTGTAGGTACCATAGTTGATGGAGCTCTCGATATATACAATGAGTTTATCCTTCCGGTGGTTGAGTGGTTCAGTAAGACGTTCGGGCCTGCTATATCAGAGGTATTCAATTTTGTTGCCGATACAGTAGGAAATATAATAAAAGAGATTATTGACATCGGCGGAAGCCTAATTGATTCTCTTAAAGGCATTATTGATTTCATTGTTGGTGTTTTCACCGGTGACTGGGAGAGAGCCTGGGAAGGTATAAAGCAGTTCTTCAAAGGAATCTGGGACGCTCTTGTAGGCATAGTTAAAATCCCGATTAACCTTATTATTGACCTTGTGAACGGACTTACCGGCGCAGTAGAAAAAGGTCTTAACTGGATTATAGACGGGATAAATTCTCTTAGCTTCGATGTTCCCGAATGGGTTCCCGGTATAGGTGGAGAAACTTTCGGCTTTGATATAGACGACGTTGATATACCTAAAATTCCTCATCTTGCCACAGGTCACGTTATACCCGCAAATTACGGTGAGTTTTTTGCTGTCCTGGGTGACAACAAGCGTGAAACTGAGGTTGTATCTCCTTTGAGTACCATAAAGCAGGCGGTATCTGAGGTCGTGGCACAAATCGGTGGTACAGAAAATATCAATCTTACGGTAGAGCTCGATGGTGATGTGGTGTACCGCAAGGTAGTTACAAAAAACAAGCAGAATACAAAAATAACGGGGGTGAACGCTCTTGCTTGATTATAAGCTCATAATAAACGGTTACGAACCTCCGCCGACAGATGCGGAGGGTTATACCGTAACAGAAAATAAAATATGGTCAAAGAATACGGGGCGTACTGCCTCCGGGTTGATGGTAGGGGATATCGTTTCGAGAAAATATTCCTTATCTCTCACGTGGTCTGAGCTCGACAGTGAAGCGGCAAAGCTTATTGATGTTGCCATAAACACTGAACCGTTTTTCCCGGTTGACTTTATAAATCAGCGGGGAGAAGAGCTTACGCGGAACTTTTACAGTGATGATCCGAAATATACAAAAAAAGTTTACCGCAGGGGAAAACTGTATTATTCGGATTATACCGTAACACTGACAGAGAAGTAAGGCGGTGGTCTGATGATAGAAGTAAGTGAACAGTTAAGGTCGGTTATTGATTCTGACAGCCGTACCTTTAAGGTAAGGATATTGCACGGAAACAACATCTACGGCGCAGTCAGAAAATTCAAGCAGTCTGTGAAGCTGCCTGATTCATCAATGAGTATAGGTAATGCTCTGTGCAGTATGATAGAATGCTCTGCCGAAGATGTACCTACAAGAATTATAGGTGCAAAAATTGAAGTGCAGATTACCGCAGGTGACAGTGACGAATGGATCCCTTTAGGAAATTTCAAGGCGGAAAGACCTACACTTGAGAACGGTACGGTAAAATTTTCTGCATTTGATGCAATGAATGAGGCAGGGAATAAAATTTATAAGCCGGGAATATCAGAGGGAGAACACACTGCACAGGAGGTTTTTGAGGATATCTGTAATGTTTTGCAGTCGGCGTGTGTAGCTCTTCCTGATGACATAGGCAGGCTTAGATTTGAGAATATTCTTGGCGGTTACAGTTGCCGTGATGCTTTGGCTTACCTTGCAGGCTTTATCGGGCGTAACTGTCTTGTTAATCGCTATGGACTTTTCGAAATGAAGCCGTTTACTGCAGTAGATTACGATAAGCTGAATGCTGACAGAATCGCAGACCCTAAGCTGAGTGATGCGGACAGTGTTTTAGGCTATATCGTTTGCTGTATTGACGGTGAAACAACATTGCAGACCGGTACGGGAAGTGATGGATTTGAATATATCTCTCCGATTATAACGCAGAGTCGTCTTAATGTTATCGGCGGTTCCCTTATGGCGGAAACATCACCCGTAAGAGTTTTCAGAACTGCGAAGATTAAACAGCTTCTCGGAGACCCTACGCTTGATATATGCGATGTCATTGCACTTGATTTTTGCGGCAGCAGATATACCGTACCTGTTATGGCGTTGAGCTTTGATTTCGACGGAGGATTATCCGCTGAAATTGAAAGCTTTGACTTTGCTGAGCCGAGCTCCCTCAGTCTTAATGAGAGGCTCAATTTCAGTGCAAAGCAGGCATCAAAAGAAGCGACCAAATACAGTGAAAAAGCTTTGCAGTTTTCTTCTGCTATCGGTAATGCAATGGGACTCTATCAGACAGCGGTTGCTGTTGGAAGCGGCACAATCATCTACTCTCACGATAAACCTATTTTGTCTGAATCTACATATATCTGTTGCAGAACTGCTGAGGGCTTTGCCGTGGCTTCCTCTTGGGGAGGCACTCACGAAAACACTGTGTGGCAGTCGGGCTTTGACCGTGAAGGCAATGCAATTCTTAAAATGCTCACCATCTTTAAAATAAAAGCAGATCAGATTGAAGCGGGCAGTGTAACTGCAGACAAAATAAAGGTAACTGACCTTTCTGCCCTTAAGGCTACAATAGCAAACTGGATTATACATTCAAATCTGTTATATGTGCCGAGTAACAAACAAAGTGACAATACGTATAGTTACGGAATCGGCTTGAGCCAAACAACAGTTGCTTTTTATGCAGGTTATCAATCTGATGACAAAACTTATAATAAAAATGCAAATCATCCTGGCTCGCCTTATGAGAGCGACTCTTTTGATTTTGATAAGGTTAACTTTTATGTTACGAGGTCAGGTAAGCTTGTTTCTAAAAATGCAGAAATCAGCAAAATCACCAACTCAAACGCATCCGGTACTTCAAAGGTAGTTATCGAAAACGGTGGCCTTACCTGTTACACAACACCCCCTGACGGCTTACTGAGTGAATATGGTGCTATAAAAGCAGCCGTTGATGAAAATGTCGATAAAACCAATCCCATGTTCTGTATTCAATCAAATTTTACCAATGCCGCAGGAATGGTGCTGGGTGCAAGCAAAAACTCTTGGTATGCATTGTATCAGAAGGAGCAGACTGAAAACGGCAGAAACTATTACCATAAAATTTATGGAAGTATAAAGCTCAGCAATAATGTTTTGTTGGGTGGAAACATATACACCAACGGTAAACGAATAATAGGCTTATCTACTGAAAATGAAAATCTATTTTTAGGTACATCGAACCAAAGCGGTAACACATACATTTATGCAAATTCAAAAGGTAAAATAGAGCTTTCTGCTGCTACGGTATCAGCTGATGCTGATATGAATATAAGCGGAAAATTTACCGTAAAAGGCGAAGTGAGCACTGATACACATCTCACGGTTGGCGGCAGGCTAAACATAACAAGTGGTATTTATACTGATGGAACAAGAAACTTCGGTATTGCATCAGGAGGTTCATTGATTTTTGGTGACAAAGGACAGCCGGGAGCAACAAATATTTACGCAAGAGAAAAAGCCGATGATGAAGAACCCCTTTATGGTATCGGACTTATTGCAAATTTCGTTAACTGTAATGCTGATTTCAGAATTTACTCCGAGAAGGGTGTATATTTCTCGGTTGACTCTCAATGGAACCGAGGTCTGTTTTATGGTACAGTAAACAACTCAACTGCTCTGCATTTGGGCGTAAATACAAAACCCTTGCAATTTTGGTGCACTGAAATGATTTTTAATACTGATATCAGTATGAATCTCAATAAAGGAATATCTTTTTATAACAATCTTTCAGGCAATTATAAAAAATCGATACAATATGGAATTGTTTCAGCTTCAGGTAGTTCTCAAAAATATGGAAGCTTGTTGCTCGGAGATCCGCAGGATTATATGATACTTTACGGTACAAGTGTACTTCATAACGGCTCAACTACTGTTACATCTGATGTAAGACTGAAAGAAGATATAGAGCCTTTTGGAGATAAGCATGAGAGATTTTTCGCTTTGCTTGAGCCGAAAGTATTTAAATATACGGACGGTACAAGCGGTAGAAAGCATTTCGGCTTTATAGCTCAGGAGGTTGAAACGGCAATCACTTCTGCAGAGCTCACAACTCAGGAAGTGGCGGCCTTTGTTTCTGTTGCTAATAAAGACGGCGGAGAAACTCTTACACTCAGATATGATGAATTTATTTCATTGAACACTTATATGATTCAGAAAAATATATCAAAAATAGCCTCTTTGGAAGAGGAAATAAAACGATTAAAGGAGACAGTTGACAATGGCTGAGAAGGAAAATAAGACAAAAGGAATAAACCTTGCTATTCAGGAAACAAGACAGAATATGGTTGCAATTATGAACTCTTCAGGATTGCCGCCTGCCTGCCTTATGCTTATACTCGGTGAATTAACTTCCGTAGTATCAGCTCTTAATGAGCAGTGTGTAAAAAGTGAATCGGAAGAGTTTTACAACGAAAAAGAGACGAAACCTGAAAAGCGGGAGGGATGATAATGAAACAAAATACCACACCGACACTCCCGGTCAGGATACATATGCCCTTAGCAGATGTGAAGCATATTGAATTCATTTTTAAAGAGGAAAAATCTAAGAATTATCCTGCGCTGCTTTATAAAAAGTTTGATAAAGAAGATTTTAAGATTCAGGAAGAAGATACATCTGAGTGTTTTCTTTTTTTGCTTCCTTTTACAGCTGAAGAAACAATGGCAATGCCTGAAGGAGAAGTCTATATGGATACTCTTATCGAACTGAATGACGGAAAGCTACCTGAAACAGAGATTGTCAAACTTAATGTTAATGAGACTCTGTTTGAGGAGGTGTATGAAAGTGGTAGAGATAACAGTAACGGAAACTCAGACGATTGAGCTTGAGATAAAAAATGCGTCTGCAGTTGGGGTTGAAGTGAAACCTGAGCCCGTAGTTCAGATAAACTTAGAAGGTGAACTGATAAAAATCAGTGAGCACGATGAGTATCGGGGTCCGTATACGTTTACTCCCACCTTTGAAAACCAAAAAATCCCCACCAAAGAGCTTCTTATGGGTGACGATGTGACAGTGTCGGCTATTCCTGTTGTCACCGTATCGAATGCTGCAGGTGGAAATACAGTAATTATCGGAGGTTGATAAAATGGCAA
>JAFZFT010000164.1 GCA_017555765.1 Clostridia bacterium
ACGGCGGAATCGGTGAGCTTACACAGAAGCTTTACGATGAGCTTACAGGCATCCAGTGGGGTAAGAGAGAAGATCCCTACGGCTGGAGAGTTGAAGTTAAATAAAAAAATTAAGGACTGCATTAGCAGTCCTTTTTTATTAAGTCTTTTATAACTTCGCCGCCTATAATCATTCCTGCAACGGGTGGAACAAAGGATATGCTGCCGGGGACAGCCTTACCTCTTTCTGTCGTTTCAGCTATGATTGGCTTGATGGGCTCTTCCATTGAGTATAGCACCTTCAGTTTTTTTATCCCGCGTTTTTTCATTTCTGTTCTCATAACACGGGCGAGGGGACATACACTTGTTTTAAAAATATCCGTTATTTCAAATCTTGTCGGGTCGAGCTTGTTTCCCGTACCCATTGAAGAAATCACGGGTATTTTATCTTTGTTGCATTGCTCAATTATTGCGATTTTGCCCGATACAGTGTCGATTGCATCAATAACGTAATCGTAGACTGTAAAGTCGAAAGAATCGATATTTTCGGGCAATATGAAGGTATTATAGATGTTTACCTCACAGTTCGGATTTATTTCGAGTATTCTCTTTTTAGCTGCCTCAGTTTTCGGCATACCGACAGTACTGTGAGTAGCAATTAGCTGACGGTTTATGTTGCTTTCGCTTACTGTGTCATTGTCAATAAGGTCGATTCTTCCTATTCCGCCTCTTGCAAGTGCTTCAACAGCACCGCCTCCGACACCGCCGACACCGAATACAGCAACAGCAGAAGCTCCGAGCTTTTTGAGAGCATCGGAGCCTATAAGCATTTCAGTTCTTTTAAATATCTCAGACATAATTATTTCCTTTTTCTGAAATCGAAGCCGTAAAAGATAAAAATAGTTGCAATAACAAGGCTTATAAGTACAACTATAATCATAAGAGGATTAGCGATGAAATACTGCGCCATTTTAACAAAAGCAGCAGGCTGGAACATAATAATGATTCCGTTTATAACGGATATTATTGCACATATAAGTACGGCTCCCGCCGCTGCATCCTTGGCAATTTTACCGCTTTCAGTTCTTTCTTCTCCGTAAAGATTAACGGAATTTTCAACAGCTGTATTGAATGTTTCCGCAGCGAGTACAAGCGCGGAAGTAATGAGCAGCAATACATATTCTGTTTTGCTTATAACAAACCAGTCGCTGAAGATAAGTATAGAAAACATATAAATGAGGCAGGTGATATGTATTCGCATATTTCTTTCCTTGCGAATCATATACCCTATGCCTCTGAAAGCATACACGAAGCTCATCAGAAGATTTCTAAGATTTTCCATATTATTCCTCAACTGTATAATAGCTGCCGTTTCTTACAAGACCTAACTGAGTGAGTACTGCTTCCTCTTTTTCTCTCATCTTAACAAGCTCCATTCCACCGGGCTCATGGTCATAGCCGAGAAGATGAAGCATAGAGTGTACTGTAAGGAAAGCAATCTCTCTGTCGAGGGAGTGTCCGTAAAGATCAGCCTGCTTAACTGCGGTTTCGATTGATATTACAATATCACCGAGCATCTGTGCTCCTGTGTCGTTATTAAGGTCATAAACGCCGTCAACACCAAGAGGGAAGGAAAGAACATCGGTTGAACGGTCAATACCTCTGTGCTGTAAATTAAGAGTGTGAATAGCTTCATCGTCAACTATGGTAACACTTATCTCAGCAGAGCCCTTAAAGGCTTCGTTGATAAGCACAGCGTTGCAACAGCGTCTTATAAGCATTCTGACGCCTGTGGGAATTTTAACAGTATTCTGGTCGTTGGTTATGATAACCTTTATTTTGTCCTTCATTTTTTCTTCTTTGCCTCCTCATATTTTTCATAGGCCTTGATGATATCCTGAACAAGCTTGTGACGTACTACGTCTTTTTCTGAAAACTTGACAGTTTTGATATCATCGAGATTTTTAAGAATCTTTATAACCTCAACCAAGCCTGATTTTTTGCCGTCAGGCAGGTCAATTTGCGTTATGTCACCGGTGACTACGATTTTTGAACCGAAGCCGAGTCGGGTGAGGAACATTTTCATCTGTTCGGGTGTAGTGTTCTGCGCTTCGTCGAGAATAATAAAGCTATCATCAAGGGTTCGTCCTCTCATATATGCAAGGGGAGCAACCTCGATGCAACCTCTTTCCTGGTACTTTTGGAAGTTTTCCGCACCGAGCATATCGAAAAGTGCATCGTAAAGAGGGCGGAGATATGGATCAACCTTCTGTTGAAGGTCACCGGGGAGGAATCCTAGCTTTTCGCCCGCTTCAACGGCTGGGCGGGTGAGTATGATACGGCTTATTTCTTTCGCACGGAAAGCACTTACCGCCATAGCTACTGCGAGATAGGTTTTACCCGTACCTGCCGGGCCTACACCGATTACAACAGTATTTTCCTTGATAGCTTCGATATATTTTTTCTGACCGAGAGTTTTTGCTTTTATGGGCTTTCCCTTGGCACTGATACATATACAGTCAGAGCCTATGGAGCTGAGCTTATCGTCGTTGCCGTCCTTTACAAGGCTTATAACATAGCGAAGATTATGCTCGGTGAGATTTTCTCCTCTGTTTATTATGCGAAGAAGGTGGCTGATAGTCCTTTTTGCTTTGTCTACCTGCTCGTCTTCACCGCAGACCTTCATTTCACTTCCTCTGACGATAATGTTTACGCTGAATTCCTTTTCAATCAGCTTTACATTTTCATCGAAGGAGCCGAAAAGACTGACAGCTTGCTCCATACGTTCTATGTTTATAATCTGTTCCGCCAAAAGTTTTGCACCTCATTTAACCTTATTAATTGTTTAATTGGGATATATACACATAAAAATACATTATTTGTGATAAATTTTAGCACATTTTTTTAAAAAAGTGAAGAGTTTTAATTGAAAAACATAAAAAAATCATCAAATAAATTTATTTTTCAACCAATATTTCGCTTTTTACACCCATAAAATCAATACAAGACATATCCGAAGAGATTTTATAAGCCTTACTAGAAGCTTTTACTGTCATTTTGTTTTCAAGTATGTTTGTATTAGGGAAGGTTTGGTAAAAGTCGAGTATATATGCATCTACTGCGTGAAGCAGTGAAAAAGCTTCTTCTGTTTCGTACTCTTTTGCATTGGTTTCGTATATTATCCCGAATGGCAGTCTTGTACCTTGCAGTGTAAGAAATTCTGTGTAAGAGAAAACGGTATCCTTATTGTTGAAATCTAACGGGATTATTAAACCTATTATTCCGAGTTTGGTATACTTATTTACGTTCATAATTTTATATGTTGCCGTTTTTTTGCTGTAGATACGTGTAAACTGCTGATTGTGGTGAGCAGTAATTTTTCCTCTTGCCTCAAGATAAGAAGCTGACATATCTCTGTTTTCTATTACTCCGCTTATGAGAAGGTCGCCGGATTTAACTGCGCTTCCCTGGGAGGCTGCTTTGTCGCCGTTAATTGTTTCTATACTTAGAATAGTACCGTCAAAATCAGCTACAATATTGCACGGCTCTCCATAGGTTGTATCTTTATGGTTGTCAACATAATCACGTACCTCAATAACTGCTTTGCTACCCTTTATATTAACTGACATCCATAACAGCCTGCCGTCAAAGTAGTTGATTGCGTACCTTCCTGCCGAAATACTGTCAATATCAGGTGCATAAGCACCGATTTTTACTCCGTAGTTCGATATGACACTTATTATTTCTTCGTGACTTACTGTGTGTGTGCCGTTAACCTCTATAAACCATATAAAACGATTCATTATGATGTAAAATGAAATAATGAAAAACACACCCACCATAAGAACTGATCTGTGTCGGTGCTTTTTAAGAAAAAGCGAAAGTCCTTTCTTTTCAGTGATTTTTAGTTTAACTCCGCTACTCTTAACTATTTTTCTCAATTTGCGGAAGTTTTTTATGCTTACACAAGCGTGAATCTGACCGATTTCAGGTACAACGTTCCATATCCTTATGCCATCTGTGTTACAGAGATTTATGAATCTTTCTCTGAATCCGCCGCTGACAGTGAATTTAACGTATCCTTTAATATATCTGAGGATGTTTATAAGTTTCATATAGTATCACCGCTGACTGTAGGAAAACTCAAAGGTAAGCAGTTCACCTCTGATTATTACTTCCTCTACCGAAAGGGCTGTCATATTAAGGTTCTTTCCTTTTATAGTTAGAATCAGATGTCCGCAATTGAGCCGTATCAGGTCACGCGTGTATTCATTTACACCCTTGGTGCCGGTTATACAGGCTTCCCTGTTTGAAATGATGTTTATATCCGGCGTATCGGAAGTTTTAATATATCTGCTACGACATTTTTTTACAGTACTTTCAGACAAAAAAATCACACCTTCAACACAAAAAATATTTTATAAATAATATGCAGATTTGTGTATGAATATAATTGGTAGGGGAGTGATTTAAATGGAATCTGCAATCAAAAGGAATTTACTACCAGGCTCAGAACAGATAGCGTATGCCCTTACTGCGGGTACTGTCTTTTTTATAGCTTTTATGCTCATAAAGTATCCTGACGGTTCTGCACGTGGCGTAAGTGACGGTATAGAGCTTTGTCTGAGTACTCTCATACCGTCGGTGTTTCCTTTTATGTTTCTGTCCTGCTTTTTGCTTGAGAGCGGTATACTGAGCCGTAGCAACAGAGCATTTACTTTTATCGGAAAGCGTTTATTCGGGCTTCCGGGATACTGTGTACCTGTTATATTTTTTTCGATGATTGCAGGACTGCCCGTCGGTGCAAGACTGACCGAAGAGTTATACGATAGAAATATGATAACAAAAACTCAAGGACAGCGTATGCTTTTTTTCTGTATGAATCCGGGTCCTGCTTTTGTAATAAGCGGTGTAGGACATAAAATGCTTGGTTCACGGGAGTTGGGTATAATTATATATGTATCACTTATTATATCCTCTCTTCTTTTAGGTATACTGTCTGTACCTGTGTGGTCGGATGATGAAAGAGTTGAAATAGAAGATACGAAAGCATCAAAAATAGATATAGCTTCGACTGTTGTTAAGGCAGTTTCAAAGAGCAGCAGAAGCGTTTTCAGTATCTGCGCCTGGGTTGTACTTTTCTCATGTCTGACTGAGCTTATTAAAGTTTTGGGATTTTCTGAAAATACAGAAAATTTTCTTTTTGCAGTTACTGAGGTAACAAACGGTTGCAGGCAGTGTGTTGAAATTTGTCCTGTACCTATAATTGCGGGTATTATAGGCTTTGGCGGTTTATGTGCTCATATGCAGGTCTCTTCACAGATTATGACGCTTGGACTCGAATATAAATATTTTATATCTGCAAGAATTCTTAGTGCAGGACTTTCTGTGCTTATATCTGTATTTTTAATTAAGCAATTTCCGATCGAGGTTGAGACGTCATCCTTTGGTACTGTACCTGAGGGGACAGGAATAGCTATGTCATATCCGATTTGTGCAGGTGTAATGGTAATGTGTTTTCTGTTGCTTTTGGGTGATAATTTCATAATAAAGAAACCAAAAAATAAAATCGAAAAAAAATAAATTTTTTTGTAAAAAAAGTATTGACTTTTCAAAAAAAAGAATATATAATATCAAAGTCGTCTGAAAACAGACATCCGGGTGTGGCGCAGCTTGGTAGCGCGCTTGACTGGGGGTCAAGAGGCCGCAGGTTCAAGTCCTGTCACTCGGACCAGTCGAAAGAGATTGCTTGAGAGAGCAGTCTCTTTTCTTTTTTTGTTTTGATAGTCACAGCGTTACTAATCTGTAGCACTGTTCCAAAATCTCATAATAAAATCAAACGCCACCCTTTGAAGGATGGCGTTATTTATATGTTTTAAATACCTAAATCTTTAATTAATTCAGGAAGATTGCCAAGGTCTGAAAGGATCTTGATGAATGCAGTTACAAACCACATAAGACTGTGGATGAAGCTGTTCTTGGGAGCTCCGGTAACGTCAAGCTCCTGTGTGTTTTCAACGAAAGCCTCAGTTTTGATAAATGTGAAATCACATTCTGCAGCTGCGTGGTCTGAGATTACCTTGCCGGAGTCATCAGTAACATTAACGTATCTGAAATCACTTACAACAACGTCAACTCCACCACCGGGTCTGTATAAAAATCTTTCAACAGAGTCCCAGTTGCCCCATGCGGGAAGACCTGAAACGTGCCATTCGTACATATTGAAGTAGTCACCGTTGTTGTGATATTCAATCCAAGCATCCTTGAATCCGCCCTGCTCGTAGAAGATATTGTAGAGTGAACCGTTATCTTCGTGAGTATGTATATGATAGTTGAAGTCACCTGTAATAATAACAGGTCTGTTGTTTTCAGCTGAACGAGCTTCGATGAATTCAGCGAGCTGCTTGTACTGACTTGTTCTTGCTGCTACTGATTCCTTACCGCCGTATGCGTCAGCGTGGATGTTGTAATAATCAACATATATACCGTTACCAAGATCGATTACTGAATATACAAAGCCCTTAGGAGTAAGCTCGTCGGAGCCGTCTGAAAGGATACCTGCGGCATCGTTCCATGCTACTCTTGTTTCGTTGTATATAGGCATATTCTTTGTGAAGAGGTTGAGACCGTCACCGCCGGGGATGCTGCCTGTGTGGTTTGTTGTGTAATTGTAGCCGTTCATACCCTCTGCAAGATACTTATGGTAACCGAAGTCTTCCTGAACAGCAACAATGTCAAAATTATTCTGTGAGAGGTACTTTGAAGCAGCGGTCTGGTTTGCGGCTACATTTTCACCTGAGAAGATGCCGAAGGGGAGACCGGCTACATTGAAGTTAACTGCCTTGATGTCGTACTTCTCAGCACTGTCGTAATCGTAGAGGTCGATATCGAAGTACTCAGTTATTGCTTCATCATTGCAGGTGTACTTGAGCACCCAGTAAATTTTGTTGTAGTTTTTGTATCCACCAACGTTTGCATCTTTGAGGCAATCTCTGTAAATTACACCGTACTCATCACGCTCTGCAGTAACTTCGTCACGCTTGAAGGTGAGGGGCTTGCTGTAGTCGATATTACCGTTTGAATCCTTTTCCCAATAGTTGGGGTTATCTGTTGAGTTGATTCTGAAACCGCGCCAGTTTGTTTCGCCGTCGAGAGAAAGCATACACTCAATCTTTGTAGTTCCTGCGGGGAAAACAAAAGTGTAAGAGAGGTCGTTGAGCTCGCGTGAAATTGCATAGTCACCTGCGATGCTCTTTTCTTTGATTTCATAGGACTGATGGCTGGGGAACTCCATCTGATAAAGAATTGATTTGTAAAGGAAGGATGCCATTTTTACCTGGACACCGTTTTCTGTTACAAAGTCTGCTGCATTAGCGGTCATGCCTAAGGGAGCCGCATAACAGAAGCAACTCAATGTAATTATAAATGCGAGAACAATACTTAAAGCTTTTTTCATAGAGAAAACTCCTTTTTTATTATATTTCTGAATTATGTTACCACACTTTTAAAAGAAAATCAATGTTCGGATAGCTTAATTTGCTAAATAAAGTATAAAAAACACAATAATATCAAAATAGTTGAATATATTATTGTATTTGACAATATACTGTTGTAAAAATGTAGGTGGTACAGTTTTGAATACTTCTATCAGGAAAATGCAGAAAATCGGTTTTGTTTTTACAGGTATATCAGGTGCGGTATTACATTTTGTCTATGAATGGACGGGTGAAGCATTATTTTTGGCCCCCTTTGTCAGTGTTAATGAATCTACATGGGAGCATATGAAGCTTTTATTCTATCCGATGTTGGTTTATGCAATGCTCGAATACAGTTTTTTCGGTAAAAATATTTATGCGTTCTGGTGTGTAAAACTATATGGAATTGTGGTAGGTCTTGTTGCCGTACCGATTATATACTATACCTGCATCGGTGTATCAGGCGCTTTGTATGATATATTCAACGTCGCAATATTTTATATAGCGGTTGCAGCTGCTTATACATTTGAAACGTACCTTTTTGAAATAAAAATGAAGTATGCATCTAAAGGTATATCCTTGTTATTGTTGTTTACGATTCTACTGTGCTTTGTTTATTTTACTTTTTATCCGCCGAAACTTCCTTTGTTCAAAGATCCGATAGACGGTACTTTCGGTATATGATTTGTGTACTTTACTTTTGATTGAAAGTGTTGTAAAATGTACTGATAGAGACGAAGTTTTTGCGGAGGTGAAAATTTGGTAGACGCTGAAAGAATAAAGGAATTGGAAAAGCTTGACAAACGTCTTAAAACAAGGCGAAGGTTAACTATAGTATTTTTCGTGGTTTTATCATTTGTGTTGGTATTATATGCAGTGAGTATTGAGCAGAAAATTGACCGATTATCAGAAAATCCTGCGGTTGTTATTTACAGTGATGCTGCGGAAGTTGATAGTGCTGAAGAAAAAGATTATGCTCAAAATTCTGCTGATGCTTCTGACAGTACGAATGTAACATTCGCCGAAAAGGATACTGCTACCGAAGAATTGCAAGATAACAATTCTGAAGAAGAGTCTGAATCAGATGTGGGGCAGGTCTATTATGTAACAACCTCAGGCCAAAAGTATCACAAAGACGGATGCAGTTATCTTACAAAATCAAAAAGAGAAGTTACTTATGATGAAATTCTGAGCGGCGGATATACTGCTTGCTCAAGATGCATAAAAGAGTAAGATTATATATTAACAGAAAGGTGGATTTGTTGTGCGAGTACTGACCTCTGAACAAATGAAGGCTGTTGAACAGCACGCTGCTATGTTCGGATTTTCTTATCAGCGAATGATGGAAAATGCGGGTGCGGCCTGCGCAAGAAATATAAGAAATATCCTTGAAAGGGAAAATATAACAGGCAAAAAAATAATTGTAGTCTGCGGTAAAGGAAATAATGGCGGAGACGGATTTGTAATTGCACGTAAATTTGCTGAGAACGGATACAACGTATGTGTACTTCTTGTTGCAGGTTATCCGGGGAGCGCTGAGGCAACATATATGTATAAGTTAGCTCTCGATTTGTCTGTTCCTACAATATGGCTCGATACTGATAAGGAAAAGGCTATCAGAACAATACATAATGCCGATATTATTGTTGATGCAGTATTTGGATTCAGTTTTTACGGTAATCTCAGCGACGAGATGATACAGTTATTTGCTGAGATGAATAATGCTCCGGGTGTGAGATTTTCCGTTGATTTACCAAGCGGTGTATATTGTGACAGCGGTTATTACACAAAGGGGTGTTTCAAGGCTGATTACACTGTAGCCATCTCTTCACTCAAGCCTGCTCATATCATACATCCCGCTTGTGATTATTGCGGTGATATTGTTGTGGCATCTATCGGAATTCCCGAAGAGAGCTATACAGTGGTATCTGATTCATCCTATACTTACGATAGCAGTGATGTTAAAGCGCTTTTTCCTGTACGTGAAACGACGGCTCATAAGGGGAGTTTCGGACATTTACTTTGTATTTGCGGTAGCAAGAATATGCCCGGTGCGGCGGTAATGTGTGCCGGAGCAGCTCTCAGGAGCGGCGTAGGTCTTGTAACTGTTGCTTTTCCTGAAAGTGCGTATATACCCATATCCTCAAAACTCACAGAAGCCTTACTTATGCCGTTGCGGGAGAATCAGGAAGGTACTCTTTCAGCTGATTGCATAAGTGAGCTTGAAAAAAATATCCACAAGTACGATGCAATAGTTATAGGTTGCGGGCTTGGTCTTAATGAGGATACTATTGCGGTAGTAAAATGGGTTGTGGAAAATGCCCGTATTCCTGTGATTATCGACGCAGATGGAATAAATGCCATAGCGAGCAACATAGATATTCTCAAGGGGGCAAACTGTAAACTTGTGTTCACTCCGCATCCTAAGGAAATGTCGAGGCTGACAGGTGCGGATATTCAGCTTGTTATGGCAAATTCAGCAGGTTATGCACTGGATTTTGCTCATAAATACGGCGCTTATACAGTACTGAAGAGTGCAAACACGATTGTAGCTGATCCTGACAGTAAAGGTATTTATGTTAATGCTACGGGTAATAACGGACTTTCCAAGGGTGGCAGCGGAGATGTTCTTGCAGGTATAATGGGTGCTTTAGCTGCTCAATCCTTCAAGCTTAAGGATGCCGTTACTGCGGCGGTATACATTCATGGCTATGCTGCTGATTGTGTTGCAGAAAAGTATTCAAGAAGCGGTATGCTTCCTAGTGATGTTATTGCTGAACTGAAAACGGTTTACGGAATATTTGAGAAATAAGCCCTCGTAGGGAGGCATAATGAAAAAAGCAATGTGTATTTTAATGCTGATTGCTTTACTTTCGGCACTTTGCGGATGTAGTGAAAATAAAACGCTTTTTGAAATTCAGCCGTTCAGATGCAATGTACAGATATCGTGCGGCGAAGAAAATACCGAGGGCGTTTTTGTCTATGAGAACGAAAACAGTATGTATTTTGACTTTGACAACGATGAGTACATCGGCGGTATGAGAGTACACTACCGTAACGGAACATATGATTTTATATGTGACGGAGTGATTGTAAATACGGCTTATAATTCTGGAAATGTACCATTGTACGGGCTATTTGAAGCTGTTGAGCTTCTTGGTGAATCTCAGACAGAAATAAAAAACGGTACGGAAAATGTTTTCAGCTTAAGAAACGGCTACAGAGAGTACAGTTATGTTATTGAGTCGGAAAACGGAAGACTTATCCGGATAAAATCTGAGACTGCTGAAATTATATTCAGGTATTGATATGTAAAAGGACGCGCATCTTAAGGTGACACTTCAACACAGTGTCGCCCGGGGATGGGCTCTTTTTTATCGGTAACAAAAATATACTTTCGCATATAATAATTATTAGGTACTGTTTAAAAGACATAATTACAGTTAAAACTATTGATGAAGAAATAATCAGGGAGGAGAATTATGTCAATTAAACGTGGAGAAATATATTATGCAGATCTTAGTCCTGTTGTCGGCTCTGAACAGGGCGGTATAAGACCGGTGCTTATTGTGCAGAACGATGTAGGTAATAAATTCAGTCCGACTGTTATAGCGGCGGCCATAACAAGCCGACAGTTTAAAACAAGTCTGCCTACTCATATCAGAGTTAACGCTCACGGATGTGGACTTTCGAAGGATTCCATTGTACTGCTTGAGCAGGTGAGAACTATTGATAAGACGCGCCTAAGAGAAAAGATGGGAAATCTGGATAAAAATGATATGTATAAAATTGATAAGGCCTTATCTGTAAGTTTCGGATTGAATGGTCCGGCTACATAAGGCGATGAAGCTTCCGACAAAAAAGTCGGGAGTTTTTTACATCTGATTAAATAAAAACAACGAAGTAAAGCTAACAAATTTCTTCGTAAATGTAAAATTTATTGACTTTGCTGCAAAATGATGATAAAATACAACAGTGTATAAATATTTAAATGAGGAGTGTAAACTATGAAAAAAGTTATCAGTGCAGTTCTTGCTTTAGTTATGGTATTCAGTTGCTTTACCTGCGGATTAACTGTATCTGCTGAAGAAGAGGACGGCTCTCTTCTTGACGGTATTATAAACGATGCTACAAATCTTGAAAATTTCCAGCAGGCGATTATCGGCGGTGGAACAGGCTTCGACTATTCAGCTAAGGAAGATTTCTATGATGTTGATAAAATGATTGCTGACGGTAAAATTGGCGGTCAGATGCTTGGTATGAGTGTTGAATACCTTTACAATAGTTCAGAAACATTCTACTGGAAGGATGTTGCAATTTCAAAGGATGACCTTGCTATTGCGTCAGCAAACATCAATGCATATCTTAAGAGAATAGTGAGAGAGAAATATGGCGACTATAATCTCTTCTCTATGGAACCCAATGAGTACGGTATTCCTTATGCATCTTATTACGCAACAAAAATTGCCAATTTCCTCGGCAATCTTTTCTATCCTGACTTTGTAGATGTTACTATTACCTTTGAAGGTACCGAAACAGTAGCTGAGGATGATTTCTATTCAGCTATAGTAAGACAGTCAGGTTTCGGCGAGCTTCTTCAGAATAACTGGTGTAATCAGGGGCAAATTGATTTCAGACCTGCTCTTGAAACCTGGGGACTTTTAAATGAGAATGTTCTTAAGAGTGAGTATAAAAGCGGATACCGTCTTGGTAATAAGTTTGTCGCTGCCATAATAAACAAGTTTATCAGTGAGGGCCCCGTTGCTGCATTTATGAATATACTTGAAGTATATTCAAAGAGTTATGAGACATATCTCTATGATGCCACTGTTGCTCTTTTCAATCTGAGAATTGCT
>JAFZFT010000165.1 GCA_017555765.1 Clostridia bacterium
AACAAGAGCTCTTTCAGCGAGTGCACCGTGACCGATTTCTCTTCTGCCGGGGCCTCTTGAGGGCTTTGTTTCACCAACTGAGTATGAGGGGAAGTTGTAGTGGTGCATATATCTCTTGCTCTCTTCGTTGTCGAGACCGTCGAGAAGCTGAGCGTCGCTCATGGGACCAAGTGTAGTAACTGTAAGTACCTGAGTCTGACCTCTTGTGAACATACCTGAGCCGTGTACTCTTGAGAGAAGGTCAACCTGTGCATCAAGAGGACGCATATCGTTGATGCCTCTGCCGTCAACTCTCTTGTTTTCATCAAGGAGCCAACGTCTTACAACGTACTTCTGAAGCTTGTACATGCACTCGTCAATCTTTTCGATAACGTCTGCATATTCTTCGTCAAATCTCTCGTGTACCTTTTCGTATACGGGCTTAAGTCTTTCGTCACGGATTCTCTTATCGTCTGTGTCAAGAGCAAACTTAACATCGTCAATAGCGAATTCCTTGATAGCTTCGAACATTTCGGGAGCGGGATCCTGTGATTCGAAGGGAACCTTTTCCTTACCTACCTCAGCTACAATACCGTTGATGAATTCAACGATTTCCTGGTTAACCTTGTGAGCGTACATGATACCGTCGAACATTGTTTCGTTGTCGATTTCATTTGCGCCTGCTTCGATCATAGCAACAAGGTCTGCTGTTGAAGCAACTGTTACAGCCATTTCACTCTTTGCTCTTTCAGCGAGAGTGGGGTTGATAACGAACTTGCCGTCAACAAGGCCTACTGAAACGCCGCTGATGGGGCCGTCCCAGGGGATTTCTGAAATTGAGATTGCTACTGAAACACCGATCATAGCAGTGATTTCGGGAAGGCAATCGGGGTCAACTGACATAACTGTTGCAACAACACCTACATCGTTTCTCATATCCTTGGGGAAAAGAGGACGGATGGGTCTGTCGATAACTCTTGATGAAAGAGTTGCCTTTTCTGAAGCCTTACCTTCTCTTCTCTGGAAGGAGCCGGGGATACGGCCTACTGAGTAGAGCTTCTCTTCATAGTCAACTGAAAGAGGGAAGAAGTCTACGCCTTCTCTGGGCTTTGCAGCCATTGTAGCAGTACAGAGAACTTCTGTTTCGCCGTAACGGATAAGACATGAGCCGCCTGCAAGACCTGCCATCTTACCTGTTTCAACAACGAGAGGTCTGCCTGCAAGTGTGGTTTCGAATTTTCTGAATTCATTAAACATGTTTTCTACCTCGCTTTTCTTTTTGTTTGATTTGTCTGCAGCCGACGGTTGAATTCGGGGTGCAAAATTCATCGAGGAGATTTTTCGTCGGAATTTCAAAAAAACGAGGCAATACTTTGTGTATTAACGAGGCTTTTTTGGAAGAAACGGCGTAAAATATACCGATGAGGTTTGTGCTTCGGATTTAATCGTTGGTTGCTTATTTTTAATACGAGGGCGTGGTTTAGCAATAAACTCAATACCCCGTAAGGTACTCAATTTAGTGCTAACCCAATTTATCCGCCCCGTATTTTTTACGGATTTTTCCGCTTTAAAGAATAAAAAACTCACCTTAAAATACGGAAAAATGGCAGACATAAGAATATGTCTGCCAAAGGAATGCAATTACTTACGAAGACCAAGTCTTGCAACGATAGCACGGTATCTTTCGATATCGTTCTTCTGAACGTAAGCGAGAAGGTTTCTTCTCTGACCTACCATCATAAGAAGACCGCGACGTGAGTGGTGGTCCTTCTTGTTTTCCTTGAGATGCTCAGTAAGGTTGTTGATTCTGAAAGTAAGAAGAGCGATCTGTACTTCGGGAGAACCTGTGTCACCTTCGTGAGTAGCATACTCAGCGATGATAGCTGATTTCTGTTCCTTTGTCATCATGATTTTTTCACCTCTTAATAATATTTGCATACCAGACCCCCAGTGAGCGGTTAGGTGAAAAGTCCGTCGGACATTTACCCGCAAACCGAGAAATCGGCATAATGCTTGAAGATTATAGCATAATGTTTTTCAATTGTAAAGGGGGTTGATTGAATTTTTTGAAAAAGTTTTTGTTTACGGGGATTGGGTTACCCTCTCCGTCAGATGCTTCGCATCTGCCACCTCTCCCTTAAGGAGAGACAAGGGAGAAGCGTCTTGAGCAAGAAGGATATATCTCGGCTCTCCCTTTGAGAGAGCTGTCGCAACCGAAGGTTGTGGCTGAGAGGGGCTACTGACTACTAAAAAAGGCACACCCCAAAAGGAGTGTACCTTGTCATTTCATCAGGGCTCGTATACTACTGTTTCCTCAAAGAGGTACATAGTTTCAAGGAAGCCTAAACCGTCGCCGCCGAGAATGGATGAAATATCCTCCTCGCTGATGTTTTCGAGATCGATATTGCCGATAAAGTCGAGTATATTTGTCTCACCGAGAGCTGCAAGCTCAATTTCAACAGACTCTATCTCTTCGATGTACTTATCCTTGAGCTCCTCATCGTCAAAGGAGAGGCAGCTGAAGGCTACCTTGCCTGCAGGGATTTCTTCGGCATAATAGGCTTCTATCATTATATCGTTTACAACGCAGGCATCTGCACCGAGAGCGATGTTGTCTTCAGTTTTATTCACAATGAAAAGGTTAAGGTCTGTAGTTTCCCATTCCTCATCGTGGGTGAAGCCGATAGCGGTAACGGTTACATATTCGTTATCGAGAAGCACCTTGTCGGTGTCGAGAGGCTGTCTTTCGTACTTTGTTGCCTTATCCTCACCGAGAGGATAGTAATGTACGGTATATTCAGCAACGGACTCCTCTGAAAGGAAATCCTCGTCGTCGCTTACAATCACTGTCATTTCGATATCTGTGTACTCGCCTACACCGTTGTTTCTGAGAAGGCTGTCTTCGAAGTTAATTTCTTCAATCGCCTTTTTGCCTGCACTTACGTCGGCATAGAGATAATTCACAACTGAAATACCGTTGATTGAAGAGGGCTCGATATAATAGCTGTAATTCTTTTCGGCATTGTTTTCAAAGGTTGCCTTGAGAGTGTAGCAGTCATCCTCGTCGATATAAGTCTCATTGATTGTAAGGGTGAGGTACTCATTATCAAGAAGAACAACGGGCTCCATTTTTTCAGGCTCATTCTTTTCTGCCTCTGTTGTATCGGGTGTTGATGCATCCCCTGTCTGATTATCTGATACCTGTGCATCAGCGGGAGTTGCCTTTTCCTTATCACCGCAGGCGGCAAAGGCAAAGAGCATACATACTGCAAGTAAAATTGCTATAGCTTTTTTCATAATTATTTCCTCCATTTTATGTTTTGTCCTATTATGAGACAGGTTTCCCATAACTTTATGGTAGCATATATTTTGTCCTTTGTCAAGACAAAAGCTACAATAAAAGGAGATGGTACTGTGGCGAGAATTATCGACGGAAACGATATGAATCTTATCGGCGACAATGTAAAAAAATTACGCAAGGAGCGCAATATGAGCCAGCAGTCCCTCTCAAACAAGCTTGAGCTTTTAGGAGTATATGTCTGCAGAGGCTCGATATCAAGAATTGAGGATAAGCGGCGCACCGTAACCGACATTGAGCTTTTCGCAATAGCAAAGGTACTCGGTGTTACTGCCAACGAGCTTATAGGTGAATAAAAATCAAGGCGAGGAGAAATCCCCGCCTTTTTATTTTTGTGTACTCATCCACCGCTGACGCGGTCCCCCTTCTCTAAAAGAACTCATCCACCGCTGGCGCGGTCCCCCTTCTCTAAAAGAGAAGGCTTTTTTTGTGCTGACCTTTTACGTTATCTCAACCTATAAAAAAGATGAAAAAAGCCCTCTCTTGTAGAGAGGGTGGCGGCGAAGCCGACGGGTGAGTACGTAGAGAGGGTGGCGGCGAAGCCGACGGGTGAGTCCGTAGAGAGGGTGGCTGAGCGTAGCGAAGTCGGGTGAGTCCATCGGACACGGCAAGCCGTGTCCCTACGGTATCTTTTTCAAAGGAACATCGCCCTTTTAGGACGCCCGATGGGCGCCCCTACAGTATCGTTTTCATTTCCGCGGGTAGTATCCTTCGGTTTTCTCACCCATTGGCGCGTGACTACCAGCTACTGACTACCGGCTACTCTTATTACCCGCACAGTCATATGCGGTTATGACATACTCCCCTGCGGCGGATGTATCAAGATATTCGAGTGTCTCCCAGCCGTAAACAAGGTCAACCCTTGCAAGGAATCTGCCGTCCTTTTCGATGCGGTAATAGGCTATACCTATGTTATCCTCTGCCGCATCCCATGTGATGAGTGTACCCTCATCCGTTGCGGTTACGGTGATATTCTGCGGCGCAGAGGGAGCCTCTGTCTCGAGTACATAACCGTTACTGAGATAATCGTAATAGGTCTCGATGAAGTCGGGATTCACATAATCGGGGCTGTAATAGTGATTATATGAGAAGGTGATAATGTTTTCACAGTATCTTGATGCGATATCCATCTGACGGACAAAGCGGTCAAGGGTTTCGGTAACATAAACAGTATTCTCCGTTGCGGGAGGGTTAAGAATACCCTCAAGTACGGAAGGAGCAACAACCGTTGAGAAGTTTTCGCAGTTTGCCCAGAGCTTAAGGTCAGCGTCGCAGGAATCAACTGCGGTTCTGTAAAGCTTCCAGTTTCTTTCAAGGTTATCCTCACTTACCCACTTTGCACCTACTGCATCCTGAGGAGCAAAAATGTCACCGTCACGGAAGTTGATGCTGTTTATAAGACGGACGTATGAGGAAAGGGTGAGTACGGGACCGGCTGAATAGTATTCAGACATAAAGGGGCTCATAAGAAGAGGCTTATTTTCATCAGTCTCGTTGATACTGTCAATAACGGTGTTTACGCCGTCGGCAATACCCTTGATGTAAATCTGACGGAGAAGGCTGTTACTGATTTCGGGAGTGAAATACCAGCCGTAAAGACACTCATAATCACCGTACTTTGCATAGATTTCCTTTATCATATCAGCCATAACGGCGCACACCTCTTTGTACTGAGGTGAAAGAGAGGTTTCATTCCAGAAGTCGTCAAACATTGCAAGTCCGACGAAAACCTTAATGCCGCTTCCTTCGCAGTTACGCAATGCCTTTTCAATAACATTGCCGCCGTACACTGCGTTTTCAAAAACGGGAAGCTCACTGTCATAGTATACATTCCAATTGCCGCCGAGAGACTCACTGCTCTTTTCGGCAACATCCTGAAGGATAAGGTATTCGATGCCCGCTTCCTTCATATTCTCAATTTCTGTCTGCCAGCGTTCATCGTCCCAGCTACCGCTCATCCATGATTGAATGAAGGTGCCGTTGAATTCGGGATTGCATCTTCTCTCGTGCTGAGAACTGCCGAAGGGAAGTACTGACATAAGAAATGCCATAAGTGCTGAAATAACCTTGATGATAATCATAACGCTTTCTCCTTTTTTGTGTTTATCGTTGTGGACTAGTCCCTATTCCCTAATCCCTAATTACCGCTCCGCTCACTTCTTGGTATTTATAGCCACCTTGGAATAGCTGCTCCAATAGTACTCACCCTTTACCTTAGTGTAGGATTTGACAACATAGTAATACCTCGTACCCGCCTTCAGGGAGGAGTCAGTATAGGTAGTACCCTGTGTTGTTTTCAGAGCCTTGTACTTTTTGGTAGTGGTGTTGTATCGGTAAACTCTGTAGCCTGTCGCCTCGGGAAGGTCATCCCAGGTGAGAGTTACGCTGTTTTTATCTGAAGCTGCAGAGAGACTTACCGCCGAAGGCTTTATTGTGTAGGTTATATCTGTTTCACCCTCGTATTTACCCATAAAGGTCACCTTTGCAGTGTAGGTGCCCGGCTTTATTCTCTCCGTGGGGTATTTCACCTTGAAGTCGGTTTTGTATACCAGGCGGTTGCCCTCACTGTCATAAAAACGGATGTTAGGAATCTTTGCAGTGCCGTCATAAATAGCGGTTGTGAAGCTCTGTACTATTTTGGTTATTGCGGGGATTTTAACCTCCTCCGCCGTTTTTCCGCAGACCTTACAGAGCACTTTACCCTTGCCGCTCTTGTTCATACCCGCCTTTTCGGTTACAGTTACCGTACTCTCGGGTGTGTGGGCGGTCTTTTCCGTATATCTGCTCTTCGTTGCACCGCAATCGGTACATTTATATACTGTCACACCGACCTTTTTACAGCTGGGAAGCTCCGTAGAGGCAACAGCCCATTTGTGGGCCGTATCGTTATAGCGATAGAAGGTTTTCTTTTCAACCACGGTACTCTTTGTCGCTGTAACGGAAGTCTTCGTCCACTCGGACCAGACGCTAAGCTTACTGTGTTCATATTCCTTTCGGAACTCGTTATATTTCAGTGCATTTGTAGCAATAACGAAGTACCTTGTACTACATGAGCAGGCACTGTTTTTCACAAGTCGGCAGTTGCCGAGCTTTTCGTAGCTTTCCGGTGCCTCGGTACTGTAAAAATAGTGAAGCTCTGTTCTTTCCTCGGTCTTTGTACTGCTGACCTGAGGCTTTTTGCCGTTGCAGTAATGGTAATAGATATATCCCCTTGCAGAGGGTCTCGAAACGGTGCGTCTGTAGTCTCCGTCAGTCACAGGTACGAGCCATGTAAGGTCGTACTTTTTGTAAAGCTCGGATTTCTTATCAAAGCCCTCAGGCCATTCGGTTACGCCCGTACGGGTTACGGAGTTGTATTTCGTCCACACACTGCCCTCTAAGACGTATTCCTCAACGTATTTCTCGGCTGAAATCACAAACTCCTTTTCGGCACTGCGGTAAAATGTCGCTTCTTCAATAAAGAGCTTGTCTCCCTCGGGAATTTCATCAGTCCACAGTGAGCAAAGCTCGTCGGGATAAAAGGTTACCTGATCAGCTCTGAGCCAGCCGCCGCTTTCGGTTCTGTACCACAGCTTACCGTAGCCGTCGGTTGCGGTAAGGTTTACATTGACTCTGCTGCCCTTGGGATATTCCTCAAGAGCCGCCGCATTGTTTGTGGGGAAAACGGAAGCAAAGACAGTACCGCCCTTTATCTGTACCGAGCCGTAAACCTCATCCTTCAGGGTATATACACCCGCCTTGCATTTATTGCATCTGTCACCCTCAAGAGGTACGAGACAGTTGTGGGTATAGGTTACACTGTCTCTGTCAGGGTTTCTGTAAAGAATGTAGCCCTTAAGAAAGTACTCTGCATTAAGGTCGTCGAGGCTGAGCTCACAGCCTTCACCGTAGGCGGTGACCATACAGCAGAAATCGGTGTTTTTCTTTGCCGCCGCCTCGGATATTTCAACGTAGGCTACCTCGCCCTTACTGTTGTAAGCAATATCGGTTATGAGCACAACATGCTTGAGTGCCTTACAAAGTGCATCACCCACCTGAGCATCCTTTATCGAGGTCTTGCTGATAAGCTCGGAGCAAAGAGGTATGTACGATGTGGTTGTTCTTGAAGGAAGCTCCCACGCCCACGAAACGTAGGCACTGCAGTCAACGGAATAATAAGGTGCAACCTCGTTGTAGTTTGACTTTGAGGTGTACATCTTGCTTTTAGGATTGTTCACCGCATCGATAAAGCCGTCAAGGTCTGTATGCCAGGGCACATAGGAAGCAAAAACCGGCTGACCGTAGGGAAGACCCGTATATGTGACTCCCGCCTTATAAACAAAGGCTTTTTCCCAGCCGTAAATATTTTTCTGCGGTGTCCAGCGGATATAGTTCATCTGATCCGCTCTCTTTACAATATTTTTCACACCCTCAGAAGGCTCTTTTCTTGTAAGCTGTGACGGTGCTTCCTCAAGAGCATCAACCTGAGATATAACCTCGGTACTGTTACTGCACGTTTTTGCCGCAGCAGCGTAAACGGGTATACTCAAAAGCATTACGAGAGTCATAATAAGTGACAGACTTCTTTTAATCATATTTTACCCCATTCATTCTGAATTTCTGTCTTTCATTTTATCATTTTTACCGTACTCTTGTCAACAAAGATAAAATCCGCACCTCGTTAAAGGTACGGATTAAGGTCAGATAAATTCTTTTGCTATTCTCTTTTTGCAGAAGTCGGCAACATTCTCACCAAGGCTTACTGCCGCCCATATTTTCATATAGGCTGAAACGTAAGTGCCGTAGGGAAGAGCCTTTATACCGAGCTCTGAGAAGAGACTTGTGCTTTCGTAGGTAAGACCTTCCTTGGAATTGACAAGGAAAACGGGAATATCAGCTTCCTTGGCTCTCTGACAGAAGGCACGGAAACGCTCGCAGGTAGTATTGAGCGTCGCAGAGTGATAGGGTCTGAGTACGACAGCCTTAACACCCTCAAGGTTATAGCGGAAGCTGTCACCGGGATGACTTTCGATAACAAGTACGTCGGAGCAGTCACTGTATTGTACCGCACCGAGTGCATTGCCGCCGCTTACATATGAGGTACTGTCACAAGTAAGCTCGCCATTTTCATAAATCGCAAAAGGCTTTCCGGTTATGGAATATAAATTCGCACTGCACTCACTGTGAGAAAGAATGTGAGTAGCCGTGTGAATATTCACCTTTTCCTCATCATCATTCTTGTAGCTTACATAAATACCCTTGCCCGCACCGCTTTTTATAAAGGCAACTGCCGCTTCAAAGTTTTTGTGTCCGTTTGTTCTTTCATCGTCGAGAGGGTAGTCCGAAGACACAAGCACCACGGGTACATCACAGCCGTCAAAGGCATATTCGAGAGCCGCAGCGGTATAAAGCAGTGAATCGGTACCGTGGGTTATGATTATTCCGTCATAGCCCTTGCCGAGATTTTCCTTAAGCTCCTGCTGAAGCATATTAAGCTCATTTGCGGAAAGGTTTTCACTCAGTACCGAATAGGGCTTACTGACAGAAAACTCCACGCCTGCCTTTTCGGCATCGAAGCCGCTCAGAAGTGCATATCGGGTACTTCCGTCAGTGGAGAGGAAGCCTCTCTTTGCTTTACAGCCGATGGTACCACCCGTAAAAATAACTAAAATGTTCATAATACTCAAAAGACGCCCCTTATTCAGTAACTATTTCAAATACACACTTTGACTTGAACTTATTCTTGAGAGGACACTCCTTACAGACAAGCTCAACCTCTACATTATTGAGAAGCACCTCTGCAACACCTGTGCAGTAGCCTCTTATAAAGCCGCAGATTTTTGTCTTTTTCTTATAGTCGGTAATGAAGGGCTCACTGATGCTGATAAAGCCTGTAAGAGCATCACTTTCCTCGTCGATTCTTATTTCAGACGAGAAACGTCCCCAGCCTACTGCTGAGTCAAACTCGCACCACTTCTCAAACTTGAATTTGACATTTTCGTACGAGAAGCCGACACTCCACTGCTCTTCTATTCTTTCAGCAAAGCTTCTGCCGCTGACATATCCGCTGTCGAAAAAGCTCTTTTCAGCCTCCTCGGGACCTGCAATGCTCTCTATCTTTTCATAAACACCTCTCATCATATTGACAAAGGTATCTGTTCTGAAGCTTACATTTCTCTGATGGTCCTCGGGATTTACCATAATACCTCTTTCGGGGTAGTAATCGAAAACCGTTGTCTTGGTCGGATCGGCTCTTTCCACGGGCTTTGAAACCTCATTTTTAATAACCGTCTCACGGGGAATGTACTTTATAAGCTCAGCGAGTATATTCTCGAAATAAGAACGGGGATCATCGGGATAAGCAACTACCCTCTGAACACGGCCGAGATAATAACGGAAGTCGTCATTGGGTATATAATCCTCAATGAAAACGGGAAGAAGAGGCTTTTTCTTTTCGACGATTACGTCAACCTCATTAAGCACGTGCTGTGAAGCATTAACTGCATCCGAAGCTACAAGAAGCACTACCTTACAGTCGTCAATCGCCTTCATAAGGCAGGAAGCATAGGGCTTACCTTTCTCAACATCTCTCGGAGCAATAAAGCAGCTTACCTTGTTGCTTTCAAGAAAGCTGACGAGATCATCGGCGTAATCTTTATCCGCCGTAGTATAACTGATAAAAACATCCTTCATAATTCTTTCTCCTGTCCTTTTTGTCAGCCGTCAGACCTTAATCTCATCTGACAGACTGCAGCTTACACGTAAAAAATTATACCACAGCCTACCGACAAATACAACTGTATACATCAAAAAAAAACAAATAAAATAACAGTTGAAAAGTATTGTATATAATGATATAATTATTTAAATATGTATTCACTGAGGAGGATTTCTATGGTTACTGTTATAATACCCGCTTATAACGGCGCTTCGTATATGCATAAGGCTATCGATTCTGCACTTATGCAGGACGTACCTATGGAAATTCTTGTAATCAATGACTGCTCCCCCGACGATACGGATTCCGCTATGGAAAGGTACAAGGATAATCCCCTTGTGTCCTATATAAAGAACGATGAAAATATGGGCGTTGCAAAGACCCGCAACAGAGGTGTCAGCCTTGCAAAGGGAGAATACGTTGCCTTTCTCGACTGCGATGACTATTGGGCGGAAAACAAGCTGAAAAAGCAGCTTGAGGCTATGGAAAGAGACGGTACTGTGCTCTGCTCCTCAGCAAGAGAGCTTCTCACCCCCGAGGGTGAGCCTACAGGCAGAATTATCCCCGTGAAGGAAAAGCTTACATATAAGGATTTACTCAGGCAGAATCCCATCAACTGCTCATCTGTACTTCTCAGGACAGAGGTCGCAAGAGAATTTCCTATGCACCACGAGGACAGCCACGAGGATTACATTATGTGGCTTGAAATCCTCAGAAAGTACGGTAAGGCTTCAGCGGTAAACGAGCCGCTTCTCAAATACCGCCTGAGTACAACAGGCAAAAGCGGAAACAAATTCAAATCCGCAAGGATGACCTTCAGCGTTTACAGATATATGGGCTTCGGTCTTTTCAAGTCCCTTTTCTGCTTTGTAAACTATATGTTCAACGGCGTATTCAAATATGCGAAGAGCTTTTTATTGAAGAGATAAAAATATAAAATTCAGAAATAAAAAAGGCGGATGCTTCGCTGAAATGCAAAATGCAGAATGCAAAATGCAAAATGGCGGGTCACTCCGTTCCGAATAATCCGCTTTAACGGTGATAAAAAAATAAGCATCTGCCCGCCGAACTTAAAAATTAGACCTTAAGGTTTAGTTTTTTTATCTACACTCTCAATGTTTTAGTAAATCTATCTTGCGCAGGTACAACCTGACAACTATATACTCGGTCGGTTGCGACCACAATTGCGAATTGCGCATTGAATCACGGTCGGTTGCGACTACCGCTCGGCCCTCGGCCCTTGGCCCTGTGAATCAACAAATCACATCATACGGAGAAAACTATGATCAACAAAATCAGCTTTACCCTCAGGCAGAAAATGAAATCGCTTCTGCAGAATGTTATTCTGCCCGCGGTTTACCTCTTCTTCAGGGCTATATACAGAAAAGAGCCTGAGCTTATAGTTTTTGCTGATGCTCACCACAGTGAAATCCCCTACAGTATGCAGAGGATTCACGCAGAGCTCGAAAAAAGAGGCTACAAAATCACCGACGTCTTTGAGGATTACTCATCGATGTCCTTTATAGGCTCCTCACTTTCTGCAGTAAAATTTATGAAAACCTATGCAAGGGCAAAGGTTGTTTTCATATGCGACAACTTCCTTCCCGTTGCTTCATGCAGAAAGAGAAAGGAAACAACAGTTGTCCAGCTGTGGCACTCCTGCGGACTTCTGAAGAAATTCGGCTACGATACCACAGAGGATATTCCCTCAGGCTACAAGGGAAATGTTTACCGCAACTATAACCTTCTCACCGTCAGCGCCCCCGCTCTCGAGGAGGTTTTCGCAAATGCCACAAGGCTCGATAAAAGCGTTGTAAGAGCTCTCGGTGTCAGCAGAAGTGATATCTTCTTTGACGAAAAATGGCACAGTGACTCTGTAGCAGACTTCTATGAGCAGTACCCGGAAGCGAAGGGCAAGAAGGTTATTCTCTGGGCGCCGACCTTCAGAGGTAATGCACATAACCCCTACCTTGCAGGTCTTGACAGTGTAAAGGAGCTTCAGAAAAACCTCGGCGAGGATTACTTCCTTATCATAAAGGCACATCCCCATCTTGAAGCAAAGTATTCCCTTTCATCCTGTCCCATTCCTACGGAAAGGCTTCTTCCCGTTACAGATCTTCTCATAACCGACTATTCATCGGTATTTTTCGACTACCTTTTCTTCGGTAAGCCTACTGTACTCTTTGCTCCTGACCTTGAGGAGTACGAAAAAAAGCGCGGCTTCTATGTGGATTACAGTACTCTCTGCCCCCACATCGTAACCGACGGAGAAAAGCTCACAAAAGCGGTGCTTACTGCACTTGACGGTAATAACGCTTCTCACATCAAGGAGCTTAAGGCATACCACATCAGCAGCTGCGACGGCGGCTCAACAGAAAGAATAATAAAAGCCGCAGGGCTTTAATCAGGAGGAAAAGTATGATTAAAACACTCAACGGACAATGGAAATTCAAGCGTGCAGACGAGGGTACCTTCAGAAATGCAACAGTACCCGGCTGTAACTTCACCGACCTTATGGCTGAAGGTCTCATCCCCGACCCCTTCGATGGTCTCAACGAAAAGGACTGCGCCTTTGTCGGCGAAAGTGACTGGGTTTACGAAAGAGATTTCACAGTAACCAAGCAGGAGCTTTCTGCAGACGGAATTAACCTCTGCTTCGATATGCTCGACACTATCTGCGACGTTTACCTTAACGGTACTCTTATCGGCAAGGGAGAAAACTGCCACCTCAAGTATGTTTTCGATGTAAAGGAGCTTCTCAAGGAGGGCGAAAACACCGTAAAGGTATACTTCTACTCCCCTGTAAAGTATGTTGAAGAGATATACAATAAGGAAGGTGCTCCCAACAATTCCAACGGACAGAACGGTATCGTACATATCCGTAAGCCCCAATGTCATTTCGGCTGGGACTGGGGCCCGATTCTTCCTCTGAGCGGTATTACAAAGGACGTTTATCTTGACTTCATCACTGTTGCTCAGATTACTGCACTTGAAATCGGTCAGGTACACGAGGACGGCAAGGTTGAAATCAGCGCCGAGTGCCTCATAAATGCGCTCACTGACGACAAGACAAACTGCACCGTAGTACTCACCTGCCCCGACGGCACAAAGCTTACCGAAAAGGGCGAGAAGGTTTCCTTCACCGTTGAAAATCCCGAGCTCTGGTGGACATACGAGCTTTCAGGCAAGGACAAGCAGCCTCTTTACACTCTCACCGCTACTCTCAAGAAGGGCAGCAAGGTTATTTCCGTACTCGAGAAAAAGATCGGTCTTCGCACCGTTTACCTTGACAGAAGCAAGGATGAATACGGCGCAAACTTCCGCTTCGTACTCAACGGAGTGCCCATTTTCGTAAAGGGCGGTAACTATATCCCCGCTGACAGCCTTATCACCCGCTACGGTGAAAAGGAAATGCAGCTTCTTCTCGATGCCGCACGCTTCTCAAACTTCAATATGATAAGAGTATGGGGCGGCGGATATTACGAAAGCGACGAATTCTACAACAAGTGCGACGAAATGGGTATCCTCTTATGGCAGGACTTCCCCTTCGCATGTCAGGCTTATCCCTTCTTCAAGGATTCCTTCCTTGAAAATGTAAAGAAGGAAGTCGAATACAACGTTAACAGACTCAAGCATCACGCCTGCCTTGCCCTCTGGTGCGGTAACAACGAAATCGAAACCATGAGCGGCGGCTGGATGCATATGAGAGATTACATCAAGTGGACAGAGAAATTCTTCTACCACATTCTTCCCGATGAGCTCAAGAAGTACGACACAGTAACCTCCTTCATTCCCGGCTCACCCTGCGGCACTGAAGACGGCAAGGGCATCAACGCTGACAATGTGGGTGATACACACCTCTGGAGCGTATGGCACGGTATGTGCGATATGAGAGAGTACCGCAACAGACCTACCCGCTTCTGCAGTGAGTTCGGCTTCGAAAGCCTCCCCGACGAAAAGACAATCCGTACCTTCGCCAAGAAGGAGGACTATGCTCTCGACAGTGAGGTATTCCGTTGGCATCAGAAGTGCGGCGGCGGTAACGATAAGATGTTCTATTACATCCGCTCACGCTTCCTTCTTCCCGCCCGTTTCGAGGACTTCATTTACCTTTCACAGATTACTCAGCTCGAATGCATCAAGGATGCTACCGAATTCTGGCGCAGAAACAAGGGTCGCTGTAACGGTGCTATCTATTGGCAGTTCAATGACTGCTGGCCTGTATGCTCATGGGCTTCAATCGACTTCTACGGCAACTACAAGGCTCTTCAGTACGGTGCAAGACACTTCAATGCGCCCGTGAGCCTCTGCTTCGACGATGATGACAGAAAGGCTTGTGTAATCCTTCTCAACGACCTTAACGAAAAGAAGGATATTACCCTTACCTGCGAAATCTTCGACTTTGAAAGTGACAAGCTCATTCAGTCAAAGGTGAAGAAAATCACTCTCGATGCACTCGAAAACAAGAATGTATATACCATATACAAAAAGCAGATTGCACAGAAGTACAGCCTCAGAAAGACCGGTATCAAAATCACCATCGAGGGCGAGGGCTTCGAAAAGTCAAGCAAGACCTACCTCTTCGGTGTTGAAAAGTATCTTGAAATTCCCAAGGCAAGAATTGCTATGACAAAGGAAATCAAGGGCGACGAAATCGCAATCACCCTTAAGACAGACAAGTTTGCACGTCTTGTAAGAGTTGAAAGCAGCCTTTCAACCTTACCCTTCTCAGATAACTTCTTTGACCTTATCCCCGGCGAGGAAAAGGTAGTTACAATGAAGCTCGACAGTGCCTTCTCACCTGAGGAGCAGCTCGACAGCATCACAGTAATGAGCCTTTGCGACGTACCCACAAGAAAGATTACCTTGAAGGAAGAGCTTGACCAGCTCAAGATGATGCTTTCACCCTACAACATCGGAAACTGCATCTTCCACAGACAGAAGCCGATGAATGCGAAGATAAAGTGAGCAAAAGAAGCACCCGTTGATGGGTGCTTCTTTTTGCTTAGGGACTAGGGAATAGGGCCAAGGGCCGACGCGGTAAAATGTGGGAGGAAGGAGAAAGGTGTAGTACGCGGTTGAGGGGAAAGGGCCGAGGGCCGACGCGGTAAAGTGTGGGAGGAAGGAGAAAGGTGTAGTACGCAGATGTGGGAGGAAAAAACGGGTAAAGACACCCTCGTCGGTCGCTCCATGAAAAAAGATGACGAAGGCGGGCTGAATTTAACTAAAAAGTACAACCCTTCGCAAGCGTCAGGCATCTGCGGTATCAGCGAAGCCGAAGCTTTGGTGTGCGGTAAAAGCACAACCGAATCGCTTCGTAGTCTTCTTTTTTCAGGCGGGAAATCTCTTACGGAAAAGCACTCTTTTTGATGTACGAAAAAAAGAGCGCTTTGCATTCTTTGTCGCTCCGGACAAAGAATGTGCCATAGCGGCATGAGCGTTACCACGGCTGATATATCATTGAAACAGGAAGATGAAAAAGTACAAGAGCTCTACTTAGCTTACCCGCACCCACAAACCAAAAACGGCTCGGAAAACCGAACCGTTTTTCTTTTATCCTTCTTATCGGGCAGGGAAAACCTATCAGCTACAGAACTGTCCCCCGCGTCCACAAACTGAGAATTATCACTTCGCGAGAGTATGCTTAAAATAGAATATCTCGCCTGTCGGGTTGGAGATTATACCCGACACACCCTTTCCTACACCGTAGTACTCCGACTTTTCGCAGACCGGAATAAGTACGCACTCAGAAATGAGGTGCTTTTCCGCGGCAAGGGTTGCATCAATAGTGACCTTTTTGCCGCTTACTGTCTTGATTACGGAAACAGTATCATCGTAAACGGGGTCAGCATAATTACAGATGTTGTTCGCATTGCCCGTTGTAAATCTCTGAAGGCCGTTGAAGGCGGTAATCGAGGAATAGGATACAGGGTACAGTGCGAGCTGATAATTGCCCGACTCTACTCTGCTACGAAGGTCTGCCGTACTCAGTGCTTCAACCTTCGCATTGAAGCGTACACCGAGCTGTGACTGCCAGCTCTGCATAAGTGTTCTGACAAGCTCCTCATGCTCATTGAGGCAGAGTATTGTCACCTCCGCTCCCTTTACACCCAGCTCTGAAAGACCCGTGTCAAGGCTGACCGACGGCTCACTGTTTTTGTACCTTCCGATATCACCCGCACTGTCACGGTATCTTTCCTCAGAAACTATCATCGACGAGGGAATTACGCCTCCCGCCTCGGTACCGAAAAAGGTCTTTGCCGCTTCATAGTCGAAGCTTCCCGCTACGGCACGTCGTACGTTAACATTAGAAAAATAAGTGTCCTTACAGTTGAAAATGAGTGATACAACAGTACTCGAATATTTCTGCACTGAGTATTTATCATCGGCCTCAAGCTCCGAAGCCTGACTGTCGGTAAGTGGGGCTATATGGTAAACACCGTCCTGAATCTTTTTTAGTCTTGTCTCCTGCTCACTGTTTATTGAGAA
>JAFZFT010000166.1 GCA_017555765.1 Clostridia bacterium
AAAACATTGTAATTATCTTGTTCGAATTATTTGCACAAAAAGCTTCAAAAAAATCGTCGGGACATCGAATCCCGACGATTTTTGTATCGTTTTGACCTTTTTTCACCCTCTCGCGGTACAGAAGCAGAATAACACCGGGCAAAATATGACCAAAAGGCTGAATTTCACGCACATTACTTCATTTTTCATCTCGCAATACGCAAGTATTGCTTCGACGAATAAATATTGTACTGTACGCAAACTTTAGCCTTTTGGGATTTTTTGATTAGGAGATTTTTATTGTGGCAAAGAAAAGAGCAAAGGAAGGCTAGCGCCTTCCAAGCGAATTTGATGCCGCCACGGTGAAAATATACAATCAAAAATCATATTTGGCTCAGTGTTATTCTGCTTAACAGCTTCGGAGTGAAGAAAAGGCCATCTTGCAACTTTCTCACCAGCCTGATCAGCTTGTCGAAAATACTTTTCCGACAAGCTGATCGCCCTCTTTTCAGAGGGCGACATCATTTTAATCGATAAAGTTAAACTCTTCCTTGAATTTTTCCTTGAAGATTTCGAATACACTTGCCAGAATTGACTCATCTTCAACGCTTTCATAAGCTTCCTGATCACCGCTCTCATCCAGTCTGAGTATAAGAACTTCGTCTGAGTCTTCGCTTCCTTCAACAGGCAGAAGAACAACATATTCCTCTCTGTCGTACTCGATTAAGTCAATAAATTCAAACTCAAGCTCGTTGCCGCTTTCGTCGGTCAGTATAATTGTTCTGACCTCATCGTCAAGGTCATCCTCCAAGTCAGAGAAGTACTTGTCGAATTCATCCTCCATCATTCTCTTGAATTCCATATCTTCGCTATTCATTTGTTTTTCTCCTTATATTTATTTTTTCTTCTCTTTGATTTTATCATCGGACGTCATTTATTTCAACTGCTTTTATCAATAATCTTCATATTATCGTCGAAATAAAACTCCTTCAGGTCATCAAGTCGCAGAATCATCGGATTCAGACCTAACCCTGCACCCACGTCAATGTCTATCCAGGACTTGGTTTTGATTGCTTTACCTCTGTAGTTATCACCGTAGAACACAGTAGGTGTATGTCCGAAAACCACGGTTACATCTTCAAAATATTCATCCCCGAGCTTCGGTCTGTTCCAAAGAAGATCAGTAGCAGAATATTCAGATAATTTTTTATCCTTGCTGAAGGAGCCGAATCCGCTATGTGTAAGTATAAAGTCCTTACCGTTCACTGTAAGCGTTTCGTACAAGGGAGCTTCTCTTAAATATTCCAGCACATATCTGATTTCGTTGTTTCGCATAGCTGAAAGCGCATTCAATGTGGGCTGACCACTGTTTGACACCCATGTAAGATATGTATTAAGCTTTCTTCCTGTAAGATTTGAAACAGATTCCTCCGTAATTTCATCAAACAGGAAATCGCAGGCAAGCATCATGGCTTCGTGATTTCCGAGGATAAGCTCAGCATTACTTCGTGACATAAGCCATTTCAATATTTTTATACCGTCTGCACCTCTGTCGATTACGTCGCCTAATATCCACAGAAAATCAGAGCTGCTGAACTCAATTTCTTTAAGCATAGCTTTAAACTTATCTATGTTAAAGCCGTGTAAATCCGAGCAAACATAGTACATAACCGTTCCTCCTGTTGTTTTAATTTTCTCCGCTGTATTTCGGGTTTCGTTTATATAATAACCTAATCGGAAAGCAATTGCAAATTTTTCGGCAACAATATTTCTATCAGAGACTGAATATCGGAAATTTAATTAACGTTATATATAACAAACGGTGTATTAAGCTCTGAAATCCGGGCCTCGCAAAATGTGACGCCCGGATTTTTCTCTGTTTCACACAGTTCAGAGCAGTTATTCAACAGCGCCAAATAAAATCAAACGTTTAAGAGTACCGTTATGAAAGTGCCCATATCTGATTTGTATTACCTGAAGAATATGTTGCTATTTTAACGTTCGATGAATTTGATATTCCGGCGGATGTTAAAACATATGAAGTGTTATTGGCAGAGCGGATAATGTAACCGCCGCTTACCTTTTCAAAAATCCAATCCTGTGTGTTGTTGCCTGACTTTGTCCAGATGTTTACGTTAGCATTGTTTTTTGCTGATGTACCGTAAACATTAACAGCACAAGAGGAAGCACATCTCGGTACAATTATGTACTTAGTATAAGTTTTACCACCGAAGCTTAATGTGCCGTGAGCAACCAGTTTGAAGTCCTGACCTGATGTACCGTCCTTCTGATAAACTGTGATGTTAGTGTTGCTTGCACTTTTGCTTCCGTACACATTAAGAAGCTTGCCGGATTTTGCGTTTGTAAACTTATACCATGTGCTAGTTGACAGCGAAGCTGATGAAGATGCCGCAGAATTTGATGAGAAAGACATATCTCCGTGCCAGCCCCAACCGCGATATTTATATACTCCGCTTTTTGTTACATTATCGATTTTCGTCTTTACAACCTTACCGCTCCAGGTATGAATGATATATCCGTCACCAACGTAGATTCCTATATGACCTGCCTTGTGACTGCCGCAATATGTATTGCTGCCTGAAAAGAAAACATCTGCACCGACCGGGATATCATTTCGTGAGGTTTTGTCAAGATACTTCGTGCCGTATTCATACGCACACGGAGCTGAGTTATATGCCGTTCCGTAGGTTTTCTGCACCATATTTGCCACGAAGTTCAGACAGCTTTTTTCCGCCCAGGTTTTACCGACATAGCTTTCAGCGGTTTTTACAAGCGCTGACGGGTCATATGTTTTTGCCGCTGACGCGGTAAAACCGGTTACGCTTGCTAAAAAGACAGTGATAACTACCAATACGAGTGATAATGCTTTATTGATATTCTTTTTCATAGGTATAACTCCTTTTTATATAGATTTATTTCAGATTTAATCTGCTGCCGTTTTACTCCGCATAAGGGAGGGTCTCTTGAATTCTTCATTTCAATTTCTCCTTTATCTGTTAACCTTGTGTCTTTATTCTACTACACCCCCGATCAACAGTTGTGTAAACCGTTTTTCAGGCAACACTGTCGGCATATTCCAGTACCGAATCAAGCCTGCAGGTGATTCTCTTTTTCTCAAGGTCAATCCTTTTTACCGAAAGCTGAACTCTGTCCCCCTTGCGTCCGTTACCGAAATAAAAAAACTCCTCTCCGGTTTCGTCATCTTTTACGAAAGCTCCGTACGCACTACATCCGGTTACCGTACCTACTATCGTGTCAAATCTTTCATAGAACTCCATAACTGTTCCTCCTTTGTTTTTATCAGGTCTCTCAACCTGTGACTTCATTCTACATCACATCACACCGACAGTTGTGGAAACTCTTTTTCAAAAGAAAAAACGAAGGGAAAAAGCATTCCCTTCGTCTTTGCTATGTTTTATTTGTAAGATAAACAACCCTGTCTCTCGTGCGGATAATAGTAATGACCGTACCAGTTACAATACTGTCTGCCGTTGCTATCCTTCTTTCCGGGATTCCAGTAAGCGCAGCCGTCAGCACAGTTATGACCGCAAAGCTTACCGCAAGGAAGCTTAACCTTTACCTTCTTTGTCTTTTTCATATTTTCACCACCTTTCTTTTTAAACCGTATGTATTTCATCCTGTCGGATGATTATATCTCCGCTTTTCCTTTCAGCGACATAAGAAATCACTTGCTCTGCTGAAGGAATAACAATCGGAAAATACAGTGTCTGTCCGTTCAAAGTACCAAGAAGCAATTCAATATATTTTTTGTCTTCGGCGGACAACGTGTTCTGTCCCGACAGGTGGCTATGAACTATACCGCCGAAGCTTATTCCCTGTGCATCCCACTCCTCGATTTTTCGGTTAAGAGTATCAACATCAGGCTCATATACCGCCCTGTCAGCTATATTGCATGAGCCGTCATGATAATATTCACAGACTATACCGTTTTTTATACCTAATATACCGCCTTGCTCAGGAGGAGGTACGGGATAGCTGCCCAATATTTTCAGATAAACACTTTTCAGAATTTTCATCGTCATTTCCTGCCTTGGTTAAGTATATATACCAGCGCCTGATTTATAAAGTCTCCAAGCTCTTTTTTTACCGATAAAATTATCCCATTGAGCTTATCCATACTTGCCGGAATAACATCGTCTTTTTCGAATACTCTGTCATAATATACGCATCCGTTTTTAAATGCAAAATAATCCGCAGCTGAAAACGGCATTGCTGTTTCTTTGACAAACAGTACGTTAGCGAGCTTCGTTGCAACCTTGATACCGCTTGAATCTCCGCTGAAGCTCATTGTTACTGCTTCGGAAATCTTTCCGTATGCACTATCTTCAAAATCAAAGCCTATTTCTATTTTATTATCAGGCCTCGAGAAACCCACTATATAGTAATACTCACTTTTAACCATTGACAAAAGCAATATTGCATTATTGAAGGTTTCTCTTTCGTTAAACGGTGTATCTTTTATGTTGTGTAAAATTTCGCTGTTCATTAAGCACCTCTTCTTTCGTTGATTTTATATTATCACAACGAAAGAAGAGAAATGGAAAAAACGTTATTCTGCACCTTCGTATCCGGGCTCATTCATAAAAGAATATTCAATAATATTCTCAAACATTTCAAAGGGGATTGAAGCAAGAAGTGACAGCATTATCAGATTTTCAAATCTGTTACCGGGATACAGTCTTGACATACCGCATCTGACGAGAAGATCATTGCATTCATCAAGAAAAACAAAATAATCTTCAGCCGAGTATTCGTCCTTTTCCTGTAAGTACAGCGAAAAAACATAAAACTTCATAAAGACCAGATCTTTTCGTTCAACCGGCTTATCTCTTCTCATCAGATCCCAAAGTCTGTCGCTGACCGGAAGATTCATAGTGATTCTTTTCGGCAGCTCCGTAGTTTTTACCTTCTTACTGTTCTGTCCGCCTTCGCCGTTATAAATGTTAATGAAGTCGTCACTGACAATCTTCCTATCGTCCTTGATTCTTTTGGTTGTTGCACGGGGAATACAAGCAAGCATTTTCCTTGCTAACTGCTCCGGATTCATAAGATTACCATTCTTTATCTGTTCCTTTACAAAGCTGAAATGATCTTCTGCAGACCCCGACTTAAGCTCTGACTTCTTTTCGGAAGATAACTGCGAAGAACTCGCTTTAATGTATAAAGAAACAAACTCATTGTATGCAGTATGTGAGTACCTGTAAAAATTCGATCTGTTAGCTAAAAGGAATTCCATCAGCGCTTCTTCTGTCCTGATTTCCTGAGCTACCGTACTTTCAGCAAAAGATGTATAGTTTTCCCTTTCAGGCTCACTTACAGGCGTACTTGCGGACCTTGCATCAAACAGCTGACACAGTTCTTCATACTTCTGATAGCTGTTGTACTCTTCGTAGGACTGACAGAACAGTGCTATTATTTCCTTCGGGTCTCTGTAATTGTAAGTTTGCTCCGCCAACACATCTGTTAAAAATTTAGCTGTGTATACGCTATCCATATGCAGTGCAAAGCTCAGGTCAAAAAGCTTCTTTCGGATACATCCGGAGGTGGAGCGAAGCTGTCTTCTGATTTCAGCCTTCGGTATATCCAAGGTAAGCCTTCCGCTTGCATCAGTATTGTACCTTGCATTTATATAGTTGAATATTTCTATATACTCAGCTATATCATCAGTTTCGATATCGTAATCCTCCCTGATGTAGTTTCTTGTTAAAATCACCTTTTCAGGCAGAGCAAAGCTATAGCACTGCTTTTCCTCGTCAAAGCCCTCACTGTACCGCTCACAGATATATCTTCTCAAGGCTAAGCCCAGAGGCATCGAAAAATGTATATCCTTCAGATAATCAATGATTTCGGGCACTCTCTCTTCAAGTCCGTATATGTCATCTTCCATCTCATAAATTTTATCAAGTCCCCAATCATTGATTTTTTCGGTCATAAAGTGTGTATATCCGTCTTTCATATTTTAATCCTCCTGTGACCAACTCTTTGCAACCTCTTTAATAAGCTCACTGATAATCAAATCACTTACACACTCTATGTTTTTTACAACAACAGGGTACATCTCATTGTCAGTAGCATTAAGCTTTTCAAAAAGCTGCTTTGATTCTTCGAATTTAATCTTTGCCAAGCCGTGTTTTTTCTTTTCGTCCGTAAGATACAAGCCTATAAAGTTAAGCAATTTTGCCTGATTCAACGAATCAAAATCTCCCGATTCTTCTATCAGCTCATCTGCAAGGAAAAAGAAATCGTAGCAGTCACCATAGCCGAATTCTCTGAACAATTCGCCCATCTTAATAATTGCCTCGATTCTTATAGGTGATGTTTTGCCGAACCACGTCTCAAATCTTCCCAGCTCTTCCACAGAAAAATCATAGGCCTCCTGAACTCTGCCGGTTTTAAACAGTGACCAGACTATACCGGAGTTTGACTTGACAGCCACTTCACCTGATCGGTCATAATCACTGTTATACATACTTCGGATTTCACTATATAACCTGTAAGTCTCGTGATACTGCTCTAAGCTTCCGTAAACGATGGCAAGATTGTTTTTCGCGGAAAAGTAATCAAAGGAGCGGTCTATCCCGAGCCTCTCAAGTGTGGCTATAGCTTTTTCAATCAGTACGATAGCTTTATTACTGTCACCTGTATTATGCTCAATCCAGCCGATATTGCCGCAGACTATTGCTTCAAAATAGGAGCTCGGCTCGGTAAAATTCTTGTTTATCGAACACATTTTATCCAAATATTTTTTGGAGCTATCAAAGTCCCCTACGCTTTGATAATTCATAGAAATATTATTATACAAAATTAAAAAGGCACTTTCGGGCAATCCGTTTTCTTTTAACAATTTCTCGCAGATTTTATAATTTTCTTCGGATTCTTTTAACTTACCGCTGTAAAAGCAATAAACTCCACGTTCAATAAATACCGTATATAATAAAAACTGATTACATTCACTGTCATCGAACAGCTTTATAAATTCATCAAGAATTTCTATAGCCTGCTCATAGTAGCCTTTTCTGTAACTGACCCTAGCCATCGCACGGTAGTACTGTAAAAGCCATTCATTTCTGATCCGCTCTGTTTTGACATAATCTATATATGATTTCGCTTCCTGAGCATATTTTTCCGCATCCTCAAGATTCCCCTTCTGCTCGTTTATAACCGACAGAATAATATAGGTCTGAAACTTGGTAATACGTTTAACATTACCTCCCGCCAAAACCTTGCGACACATATCCTCAGCTGTATCAAACTCACTGAGCTCACATAAAACCAAACCTGCGATCTCCACCAGATCGGAAAGAAATTCGTTACCCGAGTACGCCGAAAAATCTATCTTATCGATATATTTTTTTGCTTCTGCTTTTCTGCCGCGCATTAATAAAGATTGTGCTAAAGCAAGATTAGCTTCAATATAGGCGTAAGCATGCAGATCGTTAAGCTCTTGACAAATTTCAATTGCACGAGCCGCAAATTTATCCGAAGTATCAAAATCTAAAAAGCTAACCAGTATTTTTGCGGCAAAAGCCAGCTGATATGCCATTTCAAGAGAAATTTCACCATAGGTTTCCGCAATAAAGCTGATATCCTCATTCAGCAGATGCATAGCTTGTTCGATTTGATTATTGACCGCGTAATGAATCCATAAGTTTTTTTTAAGATCCTTAAAAGCGGGAGAATCTTCGCCCAGGTTTTCTCTCTGTACGGCTAAAACATGCTCATAAGCTAGAAGTCCGCCTTCAAAATCACCGTTTTCTATAGCAGCCGAATATTCACTCAAACCTGGCAGCTCTTCAACATTTTCAGAAAAGCTGCTATACTTCTGAGCGACCTTACTGTACAGCTTTCCTTTGTCCGTATAATTCAAGTCCTCACAAATGCACACAAGCGCATTTGCAACATCGGTTATCATATCATTAAGGCCGTATTTTTTAGCATTATTCAGAGCTTCCAAATATGAATTGTAGGCTTTGATTTTATCGTTGTTTTCCTCATAACACTCCGCTATATCTCTCAAAGAATCAACAACAATATAATAGCTTCTGATTTTCTTTGCCTCGCATATGCATTTGTCATAATACTCAACAGCCTTTTTCTGAGTACCGAAGTTTTTTTCAACACTACCCAAAAAGCTGTAAATGCATACTATATCCTCATATAAGTCTGCATCTTCAGCAAGAGCAAGAGCCTTTTTCAGATATTTTCTCGCCTGATTGGGCTGATAAACCTCTTCGTACATTCTGCCGAGCTTTACCGTTATAACTACTTTTTTCTCAACATTCTCAAAGGCGTACCTTCTTTCAAGATGCTTGGCACAGGCAAGCTTATTAAGAACAACAGAAAAATGACAGTAATCCGGATTACAGAACTCTTCTAAATACTCTGCAAAATTATAATAGCTTTCTTCTTTGTCAAGCTCTTCATTTGCTGAGAGCATATCAGATACTATCGGGTGCATTGAAATGATATCGCCTGAATCTTTGTTTATCCAACCCAGAGCAACAATCTCGTCAACCGAAGCCTTGCTGATATTATCGGAATTACACTGCCCGACAAACTCGTCCACATCTATTCCGTTCAGTGAAATAAGTGTTGCGTTTCTCAATATTTCCTTTTGTGTATCCGTTAATCCGCTGATGCTGAAAATCGTCATCAGATGAGAGTAAATCTTATTATATGCACTTACTTCATCTGAGGAAAAGTCATATTCATGGAAAAATTCCGTGTCTATGCTTTCCATTTTCTGTTCTTCGAGGCTGGTAAGCATTTCACTTAATGTAAGTCCGGATTTTCTGATTGCAATTGCCATCAGGACAATAATAAGCGTATTGTAATCAACAAACTTTATCAATTCTTCCGCTGTTTCTTCGTACTCACCCAAGGGTTTTGAAAGATGTGCGGCAAACAACGTCTTGCACTCGTCAGGTGAAAGCTTAGACAAACTATAAGTCTTGGATTCGTAATATTCCGCCGCCATTGTACAACGTGTTGTAAAAATCACCTTAAAGCTTCTGTTGTCCACCGGTAAGAAATCACGCAAAAAATCGTCGTATGTAACATTGAAGTTATCCACAATAATCAATGTTTTTTCATCAGCTAAATGTAAAGCCTTATTTTTTTCTTTAATTAAATCTTCAGCGTTTCTGTAATCTCTGTCATCTATGCCGTTTACAGGCATCGTCGCAACAACAGATTTAAGACTGTCTGAAAATTTACAGAACTGTACTGTGTGATATTCATTTTTATAGGTCTCTGCGTATAATTTTGCGACCTCAGATTTTCCGAGTCCGCCGATTCCCCTGATGAAAACATATCCGTCTTCGTCAAGTCTGCGTTTTATTTCTTTTATCTCACTCTTTCTTCCGATGCAGTTTTTTGACGGCTGCCATTTGGGCAAATCAAGCAGATACGGTTTTTCTTCAGAAATAAGAGATATGATTTTTTCAAGCTTTACCTTTAACTCTTTTGTCGTTTTGTATCTGTTTCTTACGGATATCTGTACGGTTTTTCTGAGCAATTCAACGAACTCACTTTTAGCCTGAGGTGAAACACCGACGAACAGTCCGTTTCTGTCTAAATCATATTCTGAGTCATAGGACATATCTGATGTTTCGGGAGCTCTCCCGAACACTTTTGCAAATATCATAGCTCCTATTTCAAAAATATCCGTAACTATACCGATATCACGTACCTTGAGGTTTGTCAATTCAGGTACGTAATAATCTTCAGGTATGGGAATACCGCAGACCTCTCTTCTTTTAAGCTTCTCTATAGAGGTGAAGCTGTCAAAATCAAACAGTCGTATCAAATCCGCTACATCGTTTAAAACCAATATATTTTTCGGTTTTATATCTAAATGTAAAAATCCCGCACTATGGTACTGTTCCACTGCCTTCGTAACTGAAAGCGCAGTTTTGCAGATTGACAACAGACTTTCATTGTCAACCTTATCATAACTCATACCATAATCGCAGGATGTTAATGTATATGCCGTGTTATTACCTTCAAACAAGCCGATCTGTACTGTGTGATAATTGGCCGCAGTAAGGGTTCCGGATAAATACTCGTTAATAGATTTATAAGTACGTCTGAATTCGTTTAAGCCGTCAGAGAACCTTTCCTGTAAATGTTCGCATACCTTGAGTGCTGTTCCGATTCTTTCAAAGCCTTCGTCCTCTAAAAAAGCTGGGCAATACTCCTTCAAGACACCCATGTGCGGTATATTTTCATTTTCGTAATACCTGACCTTATATGCGATACAGCTTCCGCCGACACCGAGAACCTCAGTGATAAGAAAATCTATATTGCCGTTAATCGCTGAAACGGAAATTGTTTCACCTACTGAAAGAAAACGATTCATTTCATATACACCCCTCTTTACACTCCGATAATAACACAGGAAAATTGTACCGATGTGGAAAACATTATTCATTTTCTGAATACACATTAAAGTATATCACATAAACCTGTCACATTCAACATCCTCCGACAAATAAGACGGCTTTTTGCTGTTTTCAAGCGCAAGTACGGAATCTGCTTTAAACAAAAAGGCCCGATCTGTGAAGATATCACAAATCGGGCCATATCTGATATTATTTTATTACAGTACCGAAACAGTGTAACTGCCTTGTTTATATGTATAAACTGTTCTGGAACCATTCAGTTCTCCGACAAAGTCGGGATACCAGTACCACTCTCTATTCTCGCTGTCCAAATAACTTTTTGCTGCCGGATATCCTTTACAAGGTGCTTGAACTGCCGGATCCTTTGTTGACCAGT